>JBHLPG010000004.1:0-47562 GCA_048939725.1 Promethearchaeota archaeon
AGACCTTACTTGCTAATTTTGATTAAATTCTTCACTTGTAAAGTAAAATCGGCCATTAATCTTTCTGCTTCATTTTGTGAGTCAGCCTCCACTGTTATTATAATTTCTGGTTTTATCTTAGATGCTCTGATCAAAACCCATGATTCTATTCCAAATTTAATTCTGATATCATCACCAGAATCGAGGGTATCAAATCGTGAGCGGCATTCTCTGGTTAATTCATCAATAACATTGAATTTAATCGAATCTGGACAGGATTCAATATGTTGAAGTCGATATATTCTGGGAAAACTATCAACAATGTTGGTTAAAGATCGAGGATCCTCTGTTAGAACCTGGGCAAGTTTAAGGGGAATGGGTACTCCATCATGAAAGGGAAATAAGTCAGGAAAAACCATAAGATTTCTTTCTATTCCTAACAAAGTATCTGGATATTCAATTGCATTTTCTACCAAGTGAGTTTGTCCTGGCTGTATTCGATTAATAATTCCTTTTTTTGGTTCTAATGCCATTTCTAATGCCAAAGAACATTCAACACTAGCAAAAATGCGTTTTTTTGGTGTTTTTTTCTTATTTAAGTAATGGTCAGCTATTATCAGACCAATAATGTCATTTGATATAGGTCGACCGACATTATCTACAATAATTGCTTGTTCAGCATTACCATCAAAGTTCACACCAAAATCAGCTTTTTCCAATCTAACCTTCTGAGCTAGAAGGTGTAATGAATGATGATCTGGTTCTGAGGACTTATTTAGTCCATTAAAAAGCAATTCTGTATTTAATCCTACATCTTTAAGGATTTTGAGGATATATTTACAAGATGAATCATGATCACAGGCTATAACGACTTTAATTGGTTTTTCAAGGATCAATTTTGAAATCAAGTAATTTTTATATTCATTTTCTAAACAAACGTTTTGACTTTGCCCCATATGGGAGTAATGTGGTTTATTGAATGTACGCTTAAGAAAAATATTGCATATTTCTCGATAATTGTTGGGAGAAAAGCCCACACCATTCCCATAATAAAACTTCACCTCAATCCAATCAGCTGAATGAGGTGATGCTGTTATGAAGGCACTTGCATAATCTTTTCTCTGTAAAGCTGAATACATAGCAATACCATGAAGAACAGGTACGCCTGAGAATTCCACGTTAATACCAGTACTTAATATTCCAGCAATTAAAGTATCAACTAGAATCTGACTGATTTTATAATAATCATAACCAACAAAAACCGCGTTATTTCTCAATTCTGTTTCTTCAGTCAAAAATGTGCCAAATGCTTGACCAATTCTATAGACGACTTGCGGGGTAATATCTTCACCGTATTTTCCATGAATATCAGAAGCTCTAAATATATGTTTGAGATTTTGGCTGTCCTGCTTACTCAAATTTATCATTTTTTTTTCAACTTCAACCATAACTCATTTTAATTCAATGAAGCTTTATTTGACTTGTAATTATGGATACCGACTGACTATCTGATAATTAGAACATCACAATTTGCATTATTCACTATGTAGGTAGCTACAGTACCTAAAACTAAATCCAATTTTGAATGGTGCCCCCTGCTTCCTAAAACAATAAGATCGAATTTTTCTTCTTTAACACTTTCGACTGCATATTTTTCTGGCTTTATATCGTCTATTAACCTTGCTTCAATAGGAACACCAGCTTTTTTGAAGATTAGCTTTGTTTCTTTTATAATCTGTTTTCCTAATTTCTCATAATCATCATGAACCATATCATATGATTCGATAGGGGAAGGAGCCTGACCGAAAATTGTAAAAGCTGGTATAACCATATGATGCTCGATAGAATGAAATGCAACGATTTTACAATTCCATATTTTAGAGAATTCTATGATCTTGTTAATAGCTTTATATGCCTCCTCAGAACCATCTACACAGAGTAATACTCTTTTATACATAATATTTTTCACCTTTCACTATTTTCTACATAATCTATCGGAATTTCTTTTTTTTATATTTCATGAATTCATTTTAACGTTTTAATAAAATACTTAAATATTTATGTATTATTTTCGAACGTTAAATATTTATATATATTATGTTTAATGTTAAATTGGTTGGCAAAGTGTTTCAGAAAAGGTTTGGAGAAAGAAAAACAGCAATTATAACTCAATTTAGTTCTCCATTAGAAAAGGAAGTAATCTAGTGTCACCAAACAAGAATAAAACTCAAGAATTGGCTAATAAAGATGATTTCATTTTAAATGATTTGTTAGAAATTTTCGATAGTAAGATTAGGTTTCGTATTCTCCAACTTCTCTTCGTATATGGAGAGCTTAGTTTAACTGACCTTACTAAACATATGAATAAGAGTAAACCTGCTTTATATCATCATTTACAAAAAATGATTAATCTAAAAGCAATCAAGGTCTCAAAGGAAGAACAGGTTCGTGGTTCAATCATGGCTAAACATTACTGTCTTGAAGAACAAACTGCGTTAAAACTTCAATTATTTTCTGAGAAAGAGATAAACAAAATTATTGATCCAAAAAAACGTCTAAAAGCACTTGAAAATATTATTAGTAGTTATAGATATTCAATATCTTTATTTAGAAAAAAATTAGATATGCTTGATCTTTATACAGACTATTTAGAGGAAGAACTACAATCTAGAGAAGACTCTGATTTATTCAATCTCGATTATAATCATTTGATCTCCGATTTTAACATTGGATTTCATGCTCAATATCTGACTGAGCAACAATATACAAAATTCTTGGAATACTATCAAGAATTTTATTCGAAAGTTAGAGAGATGATCATAACTTATGACTCTAAAGGTTGTCAAAAGAATGGAAAAATAGTAGAACGGCCCTATTTTGTCACATTGGTGATCTTGCCATTGAAAAACCTGTTAGAGCTAGAATTAGAAAAAATGAGGGCATAATTTCTTCCAAGAATAGCTAAAATCATTCGAGAGTGAAATATTGTTCATAAAAGCTGGAAAACATCATGAGTCAAACCTTAATAACAACTAACGAAGCAAAAACAATCGGTCTAGACGAGCTGATGAGGAAACTCTCAGCTAGCAAGACTGGTCTTTCGAATTCTGACGCAGAAAAACGTGTTCAACAATTCGGGCTAAATGAAATAGCTGAAAAGAAAGTTAATCCACTTATGAAATTTTTAAGCAATTTCTGGGGGCCTATCCCTTGGATGATAGAAATTGCTGTCATTTTATCAGGAATAATTGGTCACTGGCAGGAATTCTTTATTATCTTGTTCCTATTACTCATAAATGGGATTATTAGATTTTGGGAGGAGCATCAAGCAGATAATGCTATTGAGGCATTAAAACAAAGACTTGCACTAAAAGCTAAAGTACTGCGGGATAATCATTGGTCAGAACTACCTGCTCGTGAACTTGTTCCTGGAGATATTATTCGTGTGCGCCTTGGGGATATTGTTCCTGCCGATATTAAACTCATAGACGGGGAATATCTACTTGTAGATCAATCTGCATTGACGGGTGAATCTTTACCTGTGGAAAAACACCTTTTTGATGTTTTATATTCAGGATCTATTGTTAGACAAGGTGAAATGAATGCATTGGTTGTTTCCACAGGGATGAATACTTATTTCGGTAAAACTACCCAACTAATGGAAGAAACAATGACACACAGCCATTTCCAGAAAGCAATTATTAAAATTGGGGATTTTTTAATTACACTCGACCTCTTATTGGTGGCCTTCATATTTTTAGTAGCTATCTTTCGACATGAAAGTATTTTAGAGACACTACAGTTTGCACTGGTTCTGACGGTCGCTTCAATCCCAGCTGCTTTACCCGCAGTCTTATCAGTAACCATGGCAATCGGTGCAGTGGCGTTGGCTAAAAAAGGGGCCATTGTGACTAAGTTATTATCTATCGAGGAAATGGCAGGGGTAGACGTTCTATGTTCAGATAAAACAGGTACAATCACTAAAAATGAGCTATCCATCGCCGCAGTGGAACCTCTAGAGAACTTTACAGCCACCGATGTATTTCTGATTGGTACATTGGCAAGTAAAGAGGAGGATCAAGATCCGATCGATAATACGATCATTAGTAAAGCCAAAACCCTAGAACCAATTATCAAGACCTTGGATCGCTATAAGGTAACTAAATTCACACCATTTGATCCAGTTATAAAACACACAGAAGCAACTATTCTGGATGCTGATGGAACTAGTTTTAAAGTCGCAAAAGGAGCTCCACAAGTCATTCTATCTCTAGTTTCTAATAAAGCAAAAATAAAAGCTAGGGTAAATGAATTTGTTACTGTTTCAGCTCATAAGGGTTATCGTTCACTTGGTATTGCCAGAACATTTGATAGTGAAGAAAACTGGCAATTTGTAGGCATTATTGCTCTTTTTGATCCACCGCGTGAAGATTCAGCTGAGACAATCGCTAGAGCGGCAACTATGGGATTGCAGGTCAAAATGATTACAGGAGATCATCTTGCTATTGCCAGGGAGATTGCAGGACAAGTTAATTTGGGTTCCAAGATTACTCGATTCACCTCTTTTAAATCTAAAGCCAGTATGGGGGTACCTCATTATATGGACAAAATTGATGGGTTTGCACAGGTTCTACCAGAGGATAAATACCAGATTGTCGATCATTTCCAACAAAATGAGCATATTGTTGCTATGACTGGAGATGGAGTTAATGATGCTCCTGCTTTGAAGAAGGCTGATGTGGGAATCGCGGTTGCAAATGCTACGGATGCAGCGAGATCTGCAGCGGATATTGTTCTTACCAAACCAGGGCTTTCAGTAATAATCGACGCCATAAAAGAAAGTCGAAAGATATTTCAGCGAATGACGAATTATGCGGTTTATCGAGTCACAGAAACGATTCGGGTTGTTATTTTCATCACTTTAGCCATAATAGTTTTCAATTTTTATCCTATTACACCTCTTATGATAGTCTTATTAGCCATTCTAAACGATGCACCGATTATGACTATTGCGTTTGACAATGTCAGATATTCAAACAAACCAGAAAAATGGGACATGATAACCTTATTAAGTATCGCCAGTTTTCTTGGAGTTATAGGAGTTTTATCATCTTTTGGAATACTATACATTGGACAAGAAGTTTTACAGCTGAATCGAGAGGTTCTCCAGTCCTTAATTTATCTAAAACTATCTGTTGCAGGTCATTTGACTTTGTTTGTGGCACGGACCAAAGGTCCTTTTTGGTCAATAAAACCAAGTAAATTATTATTAATAGCAGTAATATCAACACAATTAATTGCTACAATGATCACTGTTTATGGGATATTGCTGCCTCCGATGGGCTGGGGATTAGCCTTGTTAGTATGGGGTTATGCATTAATAGCTTTTATAATTACGGACTACTTAAAAGTCCGTTTTTATAGGTTATGTGAACGTAATGGCGTGAAATATAGTAGCTAAAAAACAAAATAGACAAAATATGGATATTTACACACATATTAGAGGTGATTATGATAAGAATTCATGATGAATATCATCACATTCATTTGAAAATGCCCATTCTTGAGATATGGACTACTCATGACATGGTGGTTGAGATATTTGAACTACTGAAGTTGAATGGAGCAAAGATATCAAATTTCGATAATAACTTTGAAAGAAAACAATCAATCATTTCGATTAACGATGGGGCTCTATATATTAGTCTTGAGCAAAAAACGGGAGAAGATGATCAGATGATTAGTTTTTATGAATCTGGTAGATCTTTACACCCTCATTTATTACATATCGTGCTCAATTTCGCACGGGAAAAAGGTTTAAAGATAATAGCTAACAAGATAGATAATATCTACCCTGAAAATTTTCCTTTGAGGTTGCAGGAAAAGGATTAGAGACTCTAGTTGACAAACATGGAGAAAAGGAATAATCTAAAGGAGTTTAATAACATATTTATCCATAAAAAGTATGTCACAGTAGAAGTTATTTTTTATTATTAAATGAGAGAATAAAAGTAAACTAAGGTGGACAAAATAATATTACTTTTGGGAAATGTCGCGATTCTAATACCCCTAATCCCTATAATAGCAGCATTTATTGCATTATTCTTTGGTAATAAAATTGATCGTCCTCATCATGGATTTCTAGTTTCCTTCATCGCTCTTGGCTCCAGTCTCGTATTAACGTTTTTGGTTTCAGGAGAAGTTTTACTTCAGCTTTTTTTAGGAGAACCCCCTCAAAATGTCACAATAGAAAATGTTTCTGAATGGTTTCATGTTGGAAGCGTTTCTCTTGACATTGGTATACTACTAGATCCTTTAACAGCTGTTGTTAGCTTAATGGTGGCATTAGTCTCATTCTTGGTAGTCGTATACAGTCGAAGTTACATGGCGCATGATGGCTCACCTCGTTATTATGCGGAGATTAATTTGTTTGCTGCTGCAATGTTGGGATTATGTTTTTCCCCTAACTTCATTCAGTTTTTTCTTTTTTGGGAAATCATGGGGGTCTGTTCGTATCTACTAATTGGTTATTATTATGACAAAGAGACCGTTCCCGAAGGTCAGCCACATCCTGCATCTGCAGCAAAGAAAGCATTCCTTATGACTAAAGTCGGTGATATATTTTTATTTGTTGGAATCATCTTAATTTATTTAGAGGCGCATACATTTGATTTTTTGGAAATCTATCGGTTGTTTAAAGAAGGAGTTATTAATATCGATCCAAATCTTATTATGCTTATTGCACTGTTTATCTTTGTAGGAGCGATTGGGAAATCCGCCCAATTTCCACTTCATGTATGGTTGCCAGACGCAATGGCAGGCCCTACAACAGTTAGTTGTCTGATTCACTCTGCAACCATGGTCAAGGCTGGAATTTTCCTTATTGCTAGAACTTATTTCATTTTTGAACAAGCAGATATGGTCAATAAGGGGAGTACACTACTCGTGTTAGGACTAATAGGTGGATTAACTGCAATTCTAGCTGCAACAATTGCTATTGTAAAAACTGATATTAAGGGAATATTAGCTTATTCTACTATTAGTCAATTAGGGTATATGACTATCGGTCTAGGCATTGAAGGGATGGCCGATTCAATATTTTATCTAATAAATCACGGGATCTTTAAAGCTTTACTATTTCTGGCAGCAGGATCAGTCATTCATGCTACTAATACCCAAGATATCAGAGAAATGGGTGGATTGAAAGAGAAAATGCCTCATACTTGGAAAGTTATGTTGATTGGATCGCTCTCACTGGCTGGGATTGGTAATGGTTTCTTTAGTAAAGATGCAATCATTGAACGTGACTTATTTGAGGTCTTAGATCCGCGCTTCCCACTCCTCCATGAACAGCTAGTGCTGCTGATCTGGCTATCAATGGTAATTACTACATTTTTAACAGCGTTTTATATCTTTAGATTATGGTTTTTAGTTTTTCCAGGAACCAATCGTTTACCTGAGCACGAAATTCATGAATCTGATCCCTGGATGATAATACCAATGTGGGTATTGGCAATAATATCTTTATTATTGACAGGTTACTATACATTAGGAATATTCGTTTCTAGCGTTTCATTTGAGCATTTTCTATTTCAATGGTTGGAACCCAGGATAATGATATTAGAATTTGATTGGCTTGTTGGTACTTTTTCCGTTGTTTTGGCTATTGTGGGAATTGCTGGCGCCTACTTAATCTATTACCCTAGAGGTGGCGTAAAAGTCAGTTTTCCAGACAAAGTGAACATTGAATTTGAATTTTATAGAACAGATTCAATAATTGCTATCCAACGCCTGAGCCGTTCCACGGTCAGTAAATTTAAGCTATCTAGCTTTGGTAGGATGATCCTAGGCCTGTTAGAAAAAGGTTATTATATCGATGATATATATTTGACTTTTGTCTCTCTATATACGAAATATTGTGCATTTTTGAACTGGATTGAAGTGCATGTTTTTGATACGACAGTCCGTTTTATTGGTAAGCTTGGATATTGGTTCTGTGGTGTCGTAAAATGGTGGGATGAGAAAGTGATTGACCAAGGCATCATCCGAAATAGCTCTCATGGAGTGATAAAAATTGCCGAGTATTTACGACGTATTCAGACTGGGGTAATAGAAAATTATTTATTTTACGGCTTAGTAGGAGCAATTGCGTTTTTAATCTTTTTTTTGGTATTATCGTGGTAATGATTGAAGTAGAATTGACCAACATGTCTTCTAAATAGCTTTATAAATTTTTTTTATTTATTCAGGCTAACTTATGAGTTTATAACGAAATTATGATATATAGCAACATATTGTTTTAAAAATAAATCAAAAATTCTATTTTATCCCTTTAAGATGAGATCCAAGTTTGTATTCAACTGTTAATAAGTTTATGTTAAAATTATCACTGGATCCTGTTACATCCCTCCTTGATCTTCTTGTTGATTTGCTGAGAACTTCTCAAATATTCCGGATTATATTTCGAAATTAAATCACGATATCTGTCATTCAGCACTACTTTCTTAAACAATTAGTAATTAAAGCAATAATAATAAGAAATATGGTGGTATGTTATTAATAGCTCACAGGGATATGATGCCTAATGACTGATTTGATTTTTGGTGATTTAGCGTTCTTGATTCCACTCATCCCTATTCTAGCAGCATTTTTTATTTTATTCTTCGGAAAATTTTTAGACAAAAAGGCCCATGGTAATATTATTGCCATCATAACGTTAGGAACAAGTTTAATACTGACTATTATTGTCTCAGGTGAAGTTGTACTCCGACTCCTCTTCTTTGATGCATCTGTCGAGGATGTTATTGTTAGAAATGTTTCTGAATGGTTTCATGTTGGAAGCGTTTCTCTTGACATTGGTATACTGCTAGATCCTTTAACAGCTGTTGTTAGCTTAATGGTGGCATTAGTCTCATTCTTGGTAGTCGTATACAGTCGAAGTTACATGGCGCATGATGGCTCACCTCGTTATTATGCGGAGATTAATTTGTTTGCTGCTGCAATGTTGGGATTATGTTTTTCCCCTAACTTCATTCAGTTTTTTCTTTTTTGGGAAATCATGGGGGTCTGTTCGTATCTACTAATTGGTTATTATTATGACAAAGAGACCGTTCCCGAAGGTCAGCCACATCCTGCGTCTGCAGCAAAAAAAGCATTCTTGACAACAAAGATTGGAGACGTGTTTCTTTTTGTAGGAATAATTCTCATCTGGTTGGAAGCTCATACAATCGATTTTATTGAACTTAACAATAAATTGGAGGATGGAGTACTTAATATTGATCCTAGGCTTTTTTTACTCATCGTTTTCTTTATTTTTGCAGGAGCGATTGGGAAATCCGCCCAATTTCCACTTCATGTATGGTTACCAGATGCAATGGCAGGCCCTACAACAGTCAGTTGTCTGATTCATTCAGCAACCATGGTTAAAGCTGGAATTTTCTTAGTAGCACGTTCCTATTTTATTTTCGAGCATGTCCATGAAGTGATTCATGAAAATACTTTATTAATGGTTGCATTAATAGGAGGGATCACTGCTATTTTTGCTGGGACAATTGCTGTTGTAAAAACTGATATTAAAGGAATATTAGCTTATTCTACTATTAGTCAATTAGGGTATATGACTATCGGTCTAGGTGTCGGAGGGATGGCTGTGTCGGTTTTTCACGTTATTAATCACGGTATTTTCAAAGCATTGCTGTTCTTATCTGCTGGATCAGTTATCCATGGGTCAGGAACTCAAGATATCCGAGAAATGGGAGGATTGAAAGAGAAAATGCCCCATACATGGAAGGTAATGTTAATCGGGTCTTTATCTATTACTGGAATTGGCAATGGGTTTTTCAGTAAAGATGCAATTATTCTTCACGCTCTTCACCGTTGGCAAGATCCCTCATATTCTATTTTCCATAATCAAATGGTCATGCTCGTGTGGCTATCTTCGGTTGCTACAGCTTTTCTTACAGCTTTTTACATGTTTAGATTATGGTTTTTAGTCTTTCCAGGCAATAATCGGTCACATGAACATGAAATCCATGAGTCAGATAAATGGATGACAATTCCTCTTTGGACTCTAGCTATTATATCATTGGGGATGACAGTTTATTATACCATAGGATTATTCAACACGACTTTTTCTTTTGAACATGATCTTATTTTGTGGTTAGAAGGTGCTCACGTGTACCCTCTTCCGTTTAATTGGAATATGGCGTTTGTAACGTTAGCTCTATCAATTCTTGGAATCGCTTTAGCTTATTTACTTTATTATCCAAGGGCTGGTACACAAATCAGTTTCCCCAAAGATGAACCTTCATTCTACATTGATGCAGCTGAACCTGACAACCTCGCAAAATTACAGAGAACAACAAGCTCATTTACTCGTAAACTTAAATTAACCCCATTTGGTCGGGGTATTCAACGGATTCTAGAAAAAGGATACTATATTGATGATTTCTATCTCATTGTTGTCTACTTCTTTAATGCTAAATTTTGTGCTGCAATGAATTGGATCGAGGAAAATATCTTTAATGGAGCCATTCGGCTTGTTGGGAAAATGGGATATCACTTTTGTGGGCTAGCTAAATGGTGGGATGATTATGTGATTGATGGATTGGTAAAGTCAGTCGCACAAGCTTCCTATGCTTTTTGCGGGTTGATAAAAGTATTAGATGAGCGTGTGATTGATCACGGAATTATCCGAAATTCTTCTAAGGGAGTTATGAAAACAGGGGGATACCTGCGCCGAATTCAAACAGGCGTAGTAGAAAATTACGCTTTCTATACCCTCTTAGGAGCGATCTTTGTCATCTTGGCTATATTAGCTTCACTCCATATAGTGGGGGGATGAAGTAGTTGAGGGGAAAATCTATACAGAAGTTCCAAAAATCACGAAGACAAATAGAAAGGTGACTCTAAGCATATTAATTTTTAGACTTTCCTTATTGAGAGATAGCCCAGATTTTACCATTTCCAGGAAAAAATGGTATATGCCAGTTAATAAGTAAATATGTGTTCTTCAGATGCTTGAAGGGTGGCAAGTGCTTTTTCTGAGATATAGATTCTTATTATATCATGGTGTGTTATCCACCCAATTAACTTAGGAAATTCGTCGTTCTGACTATGTTTTTCCACCACCGGAAGGCGGGAAATATCCTTTTTTTCCATAATATGAACAGCATGCATTAAAGGTGCCTCCTTGTGTATACAAATAAGATTCTTTTCCTTGGTTAATAAGACATCAAATACATTCCAATCTTTCGGAGAGTTATACAATGCCTGTTGGACATCATTTAATGTGATTACCCCCAGTAACAGATCCTGTTCAACAACTGGAAATCCCTCGTGACGAGTAGTACGGGCAAGTTCCAAAACTGTTTCTAATCTTGTCTTGGTATCTACCACGATTATTTTATCCCTTGGGACCATTGCTTCTGCGACAGTTATGGTTTCAAGGATATCAGCGAGAGGTTCTTGTAAGACGACTCCTCTCCTAATAAGTTTCAGAGTATAAATATTATCTTTCTCAAGAACTATTGAAATGAGCCAACTGATTGAAACTACTATCATTAAGGGAATGGTTAAGAAATAATCCCCTGTCATTTCTGCAGTCATAATAATACCTGTTAATGGTGCACGACCTGTTCCTGCGAAAAACGCAGCCATTCCCAATAAAGCGAGTAAAGATATTGGAGTATTGGAAATAATAATGATATCATCTACAATAATTCCAAAAATTGCCCCTAACATGGCCCCTAAAAACAAAGTAGGCGCAAATACTCCTCCTGAACCACCAGTACCGATTGTAAATGTAGTATTAAGGGCTTTCAGAACAAAAAGTAAAATTAATAAACTGAGAACTACCAGAACAGATCCTTGTAACAATGACCCCTGGAAAACGGAATCTATAGGAAGATAGGTATGTCCCATGGTGGTGAATGTTTCCCATTGATCACCAACAATAAAGTATGTCAAGACTAATGTCAAGCCCACAAATATTCCCCCAAAAACTGGTTGTAAGATATCAGGAATGTTAAACTTCTTAAAGATATATTCAAATATATCTTCTGCTTTATAAAAGAATTTGATCCATAATGCAGAGCCAATTCCACAAATTAAACCTAAGATTATAAAAAGTGGGATTAAGTACGGTTCATGATATTCTAAAGCAGGGAACCCAATGAAAGCAGGATTTGCTCCCAGTAGGAGTTGTCCTGTTATTACACCAACAACAGCAGCTATTATTATTGGAATCAACAACCCTATGGCCCCTCCTTCTCCCGTTAATACTTCTAAGGCAAATAGTGATCCCCCGAGTGGTGCATTAAATGTAGCTGCTATTCCTGCTGCGACTCCTGAAATTACCAGAGTCCGTAATTCTCTGGGAGGAAGATTTAATTTCTGTCCTACTAAGGACGCAAATCCAGCCCCAATCTGAGAGATTGGCCCTTCTCGTCCTGCTGATCCACCAGAGCCAATAGTTGTGGCGGAAGCAATGATCTTGACGAAAGGAACCCTTATACTCATTTTTCCATTATTTAAAGCAACCGATTCGAGAACTTCGGGAACCCCGTGCCCCTTTGTCTCTTTTGATACTCGTGAGGTGAGATAGCCTACAATTAAACCACCTATAATTGGAGCGAGAAGAAAAGGTATCCAATTAATGAAAGATAATCCTAAAAGGTTCAATATATGCATTGGTAGTGAAAAAAAGACCGCAAAGATAAGTGAAATCGCTAATCGAAAGACCCATGAGCCCAATCCTCCTATCACACCCACACCAATTGCTAGGAAGTTTAATTTAACTAAAGTAGGGAGATTTTTACTTTGTTTCTCTAAATGCCTTCTAATTCTACCAAGTATTTTATTTTCTTTGATTTGTTCCTTTAGAAATTCTTTCCTCGTTGCATTACGCCTCCAAAAGCAAATTTATGTTTCCAGTTGTTCCTAGAGGGAAATTCTTCTAAAATCCCTCTATCATTATTGAGGTTTAAAAGGCCTTATCTTCTTACTCTAGTCGCAGATGTTATTATCTTCTTTTATTTGAAAATTCTGATGATTTTATCAATTTCTTGTTAACATGGCTTCATATACACCATATTTTTTGTTACATTGAGAGTGATGTCGGAAACCCCGAGGGGTGACTCTGATGAGCTAACAGAAGCGGGATTACTCCCTAGAGCCAAGCTGATTCTATTCATTTTTCCTCCATCTCCTACTTGAAACTCGTCGTTATGGTTGAAAAAAGCTCTTGAGGTTGTTTTATTAAATTCAACATGATTGGAATAACCAGAAAAGCCACATAACAGAGAGAAATTTCAAAAAAGATATCCCAAGCAAATACAAGGAATTCAACAACAGGAGGAGCTTGTATAAAATTAGAATTTGATTTCATTTCTATCCAACGGGTATTTGCGATATATTGAGCAATAGACCAAATAGAAGAAAAAATACAAGTCGAAATGAACATATTTTGTACTCTTTTCTTAATTTGAGGATCTTTTTGAGAGATATACCAAGTAACAACAAGGATTACAAAAAAAAGAAAAAAGAGTACAGATGGCCAAGCGAAAATTTCTCTCCGAGAAAGGACAACACCTCCAATTTCTTTATCTGGAAGCCCATTAATAAGTGTCCGCGATACAAAGAAGGCAAGAATTAGGATGGCTGCTGGGAGGGCGATTTTGATGTGGTCTCGACTCGAAATATAGTCGCTAAAAATGATCCCAACAATTGCTACCACAGCACCTTCCGAGGATCCCCTTATAATGCCCGCTACAAACCAATGTAACTCAATTCCAAAAATAGTGGGATCAACACTAGATCTAATACCTAATAGAGTAATCATTAGTTCAAATACTGACCAAACAACTGCTCCTGTGATAAAAACATAGAGATAGTCAGGTTTTCTAGAAAAGATAATGAATAGAATGCACACAGAGAACCCAATTAAAGCTAGGATTAGTTTCATTTCATAGTCAATAGCAAAAAGCCCGTTCCTTATCATGTAAATCATAATTGGTCCTTCAAAAACCTGAAAATGTGTTACGAATTATCGTGCTTTTGACTTCGTGTACCTCTTAAAGCTATCCAAAGATACAACAATGTCATATAGGCACGTCGTTATTTCAGTGGAATCATCTCGATTTTCTCTGCACAATAATTCTGTGTGAATTTAACTTAGCCTCACCAGACGTCCTCTTCAGATGGAAGGATATAAGATAAGATAGAGTTATCTCAAAGGCAGAGAAGAGGGAAGATAAAGAATAATAGGATATAAAAGGTTGAAAGGAAAAATGATTGCTGTTTATGTTGGAAGGAGTGGTTAAGAAGGCTTATATAAAGTAATGAACACAAAAGATCTAGGTTTGTTGCATGGTAACTCTCATAAGGAAGTTCGCGATCATTCTTACACAAAAACAGGAGGAGGTGCTACAGGAATTATCAAAGACGTGTCGACTATTATACAACCATGCACTAGCAGAAAGAACGTTTCTTTATGAAACCTATAACCAAGATCAAGGAATTTCGAAATGAGATTAAACAAGAAAAGACATGTCTATATAGATTTTTTCGATCTTATAGTCCCAATATAGATTTTTTAGCATAACTAAATTTATATAGACATGATTATATCAGTTTTAATTACTTAAGAATAAGAAACTCTTGATCCTTTGAATTATTGGTATCAATTTTGATTTAGACTTGCCTATAACACATTGATATCCATCCTAAACACAAATCAAAAACCTGGATGCTTAAAGATTTGCCAAAGGGTAATGCAGAAGTTACAGACCAAATCCTTCGCTCAAAAATTGAAGCATTTGAGCGCCCTATCACAATCAATGAGCTAGTATCGCGTTTGAATTGGAGTAGGGGAAAGATCGATGGTTCTCTTAATCGTTTACAAGAAAAAAAAGAAGTAGCTACCGTTAAAGTTTCATTACCGAAAGGACAGCGTCGAAGATATATTGGCTTGCCCCATAAAACCTACTGGGAACAATTTTATCAGCAGATTATTGTCCAAGAAAGGAATATCCTTATAAATGATCCTCTTGGAGTCTTTAAAGATACAGAGTCTCAAATAAGTCCTCTAGAGTCTTCCCTAATTGAAGAGCTTCAGAAAACCGTTGATAATCTTTACCGTACCCTAAAAGATCGAGAATTACAAATTGAGTTTCTCAAAAAACAAGCTTTAGATATTAGTGTTGATATTGATCCCTCAATAATTCAGGTGCTTAAGGAGCAACAAGATCTGATTACAGCAGCAGCAAATCAAAGAGGAATTACTTCTGCTGAACTCCTCAAATCGAGTATCCCCCAAATTACTGATCCAAATTTTGATCTGATTACCAAGATTGTTACAGTAGTGATTAATGAAAGCCGATCCGAGGTTGATTCAATCGAACGAACAGTCGCGAGAACTTTTCTCAGACGTGCTCAAACATTAGAACGCAAATGAGGTAGGCAAAATGTCTGATAAATTAGAACAAGAGACAATTAAGAAGCTTACTTCTGTTGGAAACGTTCTAAAGAATCCTTTTACAAACCTAGAAGACATTCTTACTCAATTAGGAAAATTAGACAAAGTAAATCATTTTGATAGAGAAATAAGTTACGAAGGGGAGCTCGGATTCACCACTCTTGGTAGAGAAGCGCGAAAAGCGGTCATTACAGTTGAGGAAGAGTTGAATTCCTCAAGTGAAAGCTTAGCTAAGGTGTTATACGATCTTGGTGATATGTTTAAAGTTTGTGGGATCTGTGGTAAGGGAACCTTAGAAAATGAGTTAGTTTCAGGCGTTTGTTTGGATTGTTATCGTAAAGGAGAAGTAATCATCGCTCAGAATAAGAAAATAGGTGAATTAGAAGAACAAATTCGGAATATGGAGTCGAAAATTAACAATACTTCATCACGAGATTATATGAGTGATATAATTGATGAAATCCTCGTAACAATCCGAAAACACATCGAATCTGATCTTTATAACATAAAAAGCAAATTATCCACATCTCAACACACTCCTCCTCCCCCTCCTCCTTCAAATGCAGATCAAGACCTAAAAAAACAAAATAATATTGAAATTAATTTCTCTCAAATGAACCTAGAAGAATTAAGGCAATTTTCACCTGAATTCCTCTCAGAATTGCCTCTTTCGTTACGCAACCAGTACAATACTCGGTTAAAGGAATTAAAGCTACTTGATCAGATGACACCCAAGCAAAGAAAGGAATATTTCAAAAAGAAGAGAGAAGAAAAAGAACAAGCGACAAAACTGGACGATTTTAAGAACTCATTAAAAAACTTAAGCGGATCCGATAGCCCATTATTTCAAAAAATGAAAAAACAAGCTGAAAAATCTGTTCTGGCTGGCCAAGGCACTTTAGGCAATTTTGGGGAGAAAATGGTCTACATAAACTGTCAGAATTGCAATACGACAAATAAAATAATCGAAGGAAAGGATACTTTCTGCAAAAACTGTCGTTCTCCATTGAGGATCTGAGATCCAACGTTAAAATGCGCTTTTTTCTGAACGTAAGAAAATTCCAATATCTACCAAATTTTTCAGCCAAAAATCTGTTCCATTTGAGATAATTTCAGCATATCCGAGTGGAATGCCTGTATTTGAGAAAACCATAATGGGAACGTCTTCTTTAAGATGTTCTATTTGATTCTTTATTGAAATAGTGTCAATCTCCACATCTTTACCAAAAATAAACTTTGTTGTACTGTCTGCGTCCAATTGAATTTTTCTTCGGGTATGTGGAGCCAAGAACATAAGGGATTCGATACCAATTAAGAATCTCTTCTGAATAAAGAATCCTAATTTTAATTGGGCATGTTCAATGGAAAATATCTCTTCAGGTAGCTGAGATGAGAAATGATCGAGCAAAGACAAATTTTCGTCTGAAACTAGATAAATTTCCTTCCGACGACCTTCAATTTTGATGAGCTGATTTCCTACAAAAATATTACTAATACCTGAGTTGAGAAGCTGTTTTATTTTCGTCTCAACCAGTCCCTTTTCTTCTTTGGATAATATTTCGTATTTTCCTTTCATAGGATCACTTTTTTTATAATTGCGGTAAAGAATCCATCGTATCCTAGTTTGGGAAAGATTCGTAAAGTCCCAGAGAGTTGGGGATGAAGGGGTCTTATCCAGTTCGTCTTGTTACCTGATGTACCAACATTAATAGGGAGTGGGATAAGAATAGCTTCGTTTTCATGTTTGTCAAGGAAGTTACTGATCTGTACTTCTCCTTCTTCAGGTTCTAGACTACATGTTGAATAAACAAGAGTTCCATTTGGTTTTAGTTGGCTCCAAGCAGCTTCTAACAACAATTTTTGTCGTTGTACTTGTCTTGATATATCTTTTAACATTCTAGGGCCTAATCGCTTATTTTTAGTAAGTTTAAGTCCCGTTCCTGAACAAGGAGCGTCTAGAAGGATGTATTCCACATGAATATTTAATTTAGGGAACAGGATGGAGTCAAAGTGCAATATTATTGTATTAATAACTCCCATTCTTACAATATTTGCTTTTAATGCGGAGATTCTTTGTTTGGATTTTTCTATCGCAATAATTGTCCCTTGGTTCTGCATTTGCTGAGCCAGGAAACAGGTCTTTATACCTGGTGAGGCTGTTAAATCTGCAACGATACTCTTTGGAGTGGGTTGAAGGCTTAATGGAGGGATTAAAGAAGAGATAGCCTGAATCGAGAACATTCCTCCTAAATACTCTGGTGTAGATACTATACTGAAAGGTTCAAATTGAACAATTAATCCATTAAATTCAGGTATTTCTTCAAATATAAATCCTCTTTCCTCTAATTGATTTTTCAACTCTTTATATTCAATTTTAAGTGAATTATGGACAATTATCTTGGAATCAGGTCGTTTAAGGTTAGAAATAATAGATTTGGCGTTGGACATTCCATAGAATCTCTCCCATCTTTCAATGAATACCTCTGGAATTATGGTTTCTCTCATAATTCAAATTCCTTGGTTATTGAACTGTTTTGCCATAATCAATTCTAGGTATGATTTCCTTTCGTCTTCTCCAGACCAATTAGGAATCAAGTTCTTTACAAGGCAAATAATTTCTTCCTTACTTTTATATAAGCTCTCTGAATTTTCCGACGTCGTCATTTTCTCGACTTCTAGGAATGATCCTAAGCCTTCTACCTCATCAACAGAAATTATAAAATCTTTCACAAACCAATTCATTCTTTTCTTTTTTACAACCGCAAACAAATTAAATCCTAAACATTGTAGAAATTTTTTTGCATTAGCACTATCAGAGGTTTTGACCGTGATTTCTTCTCGGATTTTCATATTTTTACCCTGTTTTGGCCCTTTATAGGTGAGTTCAATTTTCTCATCTCCTGATTCAGTTTGAATTTGTCTCAGTCGAACAGCTTCATCCGTTTTCGCGAAATCGCGAATTGGGCTTGAAAAATAGTAATCTATCTGATTTATCTGTTCAGAAGAATTACCAAATTCATGTAAAAGGTTCGATATCACATCTAGAGGAGAAAAAGATGCATTTAGAGGAATTTTTATTTCAATTTCCATGAGGTACCAACCGAAAAGTACCTGAATAAGGTATAGTGTATCGTTAAAACAAAAAACTTGCAAGTATTTTTATACGTCTGTGTTGTAGAAATGACTAGATACATCCTGGTATTTATTTTTACGGAGATGCTTCATGTCACCGTCAAACCGTCCTATCAAGAAAAAAGACACAAAAGCTGAGCTTAGAGATCTTCCGACACCTCCTTCAGTGTCTAAACACCCTCCTTCCTCATCTTTTCCTCCTTCTGATCTTCCCCCTCCTCCCTCACAATTTCAAAATATATTGTCTCGTCCCCCCCTTCCTGAATCACCTACAAAATCGGCATTCCAAAAACAGGATACCTTGATCATCCAAGATAACATAACAAGTGATATTCTCAACGAGTTACGTGAGGGAGATTTTAGCTCTTTACTACAACATGTACCAGAGCGAAAATATCAACCGACTCTTGATGAGATTGAAGGGCCTCGATTCTTAGCTGCCAAGGATGATTATTTAGCAGCCGGAGAAAAACATCTTGAACTCAACTTTTATGAGAATGCTGCGATGAATTTTTCATGTGCTATTCTTAGTATGTATCTGGGGAAGGATGTATTCACTGCCGCTCGTCTAATGTCTGAATTAGCTTCGAAGTTACCTTCTCCTATTGTTAATAGTTATTTCATTCAAGGAGCAAGATTATTATTAAAAGGGATTTTGCTAAAAAGTCGCCCATCTATAGCTCAAGCAGAAGAATGGCTTCTAAAAAATACCGATCATTTATACAAAGAGGATATAGATCTCATTCGTCGTGCTATACGACAGGCTGAAAAGAATATCTGAACAGCTTGATTTTAACTAGTCAAGCGCTGAAGAGTTGAGGGTCGACCAAACAGGGACATTATTTGATACATATCCATTGAAACTTGTCTTCCTTCTTGTATTGCGTCTGCCAGCCAATAAATCCCTTTATGGATTCCCTCTCCTGTTTTCGCACTTGTTCTAAAGATGTTCAAAACTCGACTCATCTTTTTATTGATTCCCATAAAGTTAGCTAAATCTTCCTCATTTAATTCTGTTTTATTTCTTTCCAGAAGATCTACTTTGTTAGCAAAAATTGCTAAAGGGATATCCTTCAAATGATTCATTTTTAACATGCGCCATAGATTACTCCTAGCTTCAGGGTATCGTGCTGGGTCGCTTACATCAACGACATAGATTAATCCTGCAGAGTTTTTTGTATACATTTCCCAAAGTGCTCTTCGAAACTGCAGCTGCCCTCCAAGATCCCAAGCCGAGAATGTTACATCACCAATTTGTATTGTTTCGGCGTTCATCCCTATTGTTGGGGTTGTATCTGGTATCCATCGTCCTGTTTTCAATCTTTGAAGCATAGTAGTTTTTCCGGCTCTATCCAGTCCTAGGACACTAATCTTAGCATTCTTCTTAGACATTCTTACATTTTCCCCGTGATTTAAATTTCAAGCATTAGTAATAACATTTGAACATTTATACTGGTAATTTAAAAGATTAACGATTAACTAGGGAATTTGTTGTTTATCGCAATAGAATTGATTTTAAGCGACTCAATAAGTATGGTAGGAAGAGTTATCAATTATAAAAAGGGTCACAATACCACCGAGGTGAAAGATAGTATGGTGAAAACGGGTATTATTTGGTCAGACCAATATCTTGAATACAATTTAGGAGAAGGACACCCAATGAATCCTAAACGTTTGACCATCCCTTACCAATTATTCAAGAGTCTAGAGTTGTTCGATTTACCTGAAATCCAAATTCTCACCCCTTCTCCAGCTCTAGACTCAGATATTCTTCTTTATCATTCCCTCCCATATTTAAAGGCCATGAAGGCGTTATCAGAAGCAGGAGGAGGAGCTCGGTTGAGGATGGGGTTAGGAACCAGTGATTGTCCAGTATTTCCAAAAATGCATGAAGCAGCTCGTTTAGTGGTCGGAGGAGCACTTGAAGGCGTGAAACGGATTCAAAATGGCGATGTTCACCAAGCCTTTGCAATTCTTGGTGGTTTACATCATGCTTTTAAGGATCGTGCCGCAGGATTCTGCTATTACAATGATGTAGTTATTGCGATCAAGTATCTTCAACAAGAATATGGCATAAAACGGGTACTCTATCTTGATACTGATGTTCATCATGGAGATGGAGTCTTATCTGCTTTTTATAGGGAGAAAAACGTCTTAGGGATCTCTACTCACGAGTCTGGACAGTTTTTATTTCCAGGTACAGGACATCATGATGAAATCGGGCAGGAGGAAGGATTTGGTTACACAATAAACATCCCTTTATTTCCAGGAACGTGGGATGAACTGTATATCATGACTTTTGAGAACATTGTTCCGTGTATTTGGGAGGAATTTGACCCCGAATTTGTTATTTGGCAATGTGGCGCAGATGGTCATTATCGTGACTTCCTAGGGCACCTTGCGTTAACCACGAGCGTATATTCCTACTTGGGTAAAAGGATAGCAGAGTTAAGTCGACAGGGAAGTGCGCAAGGAAAGTTATTACTTTTAGGTGGTGGAGGTTATAATCCTGATTCTGTTGCTCGCGTTTGGTTGGCAATATTAGCAGGTATTACTGACATATCAATTCCAACTGATTCCCCCACAGAATGGATTGAGTTTTGTCAGAAGAAATTCAATATAGAGGTAAGCCCACATTTAATCGATGCTCCGCTTGAACCAAAAAATCTTGATGGATACCCTTTCATTGAGGATGAGATTTTAGAAGCGACCCACGAATCTATCCGTTATCTCAAAAAGGTGTTGAGTGATATTCCTGATTGGAAAAATTGTGAAAAGTATTTCCAATAACAATGCTACCTTATTGTGAATTTCTAGATGAATTTACTAGAAAAATAATGTTTATTTAAACCAACAAGCATATTTAATGGGGAAGATTTTCAACTATAACGTACACTACTGCGTATATAATGCAGGTTTATGCGCGTTACTCCAAAAAACTGGAGGAGGCTCCTATAAAACATGAATGATAAGAAATCTGTTGATATAATTCGGGATGCAGTGTTTTCATCATCTATTTTCAAAGAGGGGGGAGAAAAAACACTAAATCAAGCCTTCATTCCAGAAGAACTAAAATATAGGGAGGACGACATCCGTCGTTTAAGTCAAAATTTCCGCCCTCTTTTTTTAACCGAAAATAGAGGGATCGAAGGTTTTTCTACCAATATAGCTTTGACTGGTCCAGCAGGTGTTGGTAAAACAGTCACCGCACGATATACTGTAGATCATCTTCGAGCAATGGCTGATCGCTACCATATCAAACTTTATACAGACTACAAAAATTGTTGGACTACTCGTACAAAGACATCCATTCTTAGAAGCTTTCTTCGGGATCAATTTGGAGTAGCTAGTCGAGGATTTAGTGATGAGGAATCGACTGACATTTTAATTCGACGATTGAATTCAGAACAAGCATATCTAGTACTTATCCTAGATGAAATAAGTGTCCTTCCTCAGAAAGATATTCGGGGATTCATCCATCTTCCTGAAGAGTTTGGAGCTGAGCATCGAATATCACTAATAATGATCAGTCGCCCAACTGAATGGAAAGTAACACTTTCCTCTATGGTCTCCCAACGAATTGCTGATGTAATTCAATTTCATACATATACATTAGAAGAAACAGAAAGGATACTTGACTATCGAGCCCAATTAGCATTTAAAACAGCTGCTCTCTCCGAAGATATTCTTAAAATGGTAGCAGAAATCGCTGACCAAACCAAGAATCTACGTCATGGGATAGAGATTCTCTACAGAGCAGGCCGAGTAGCTGATCAGCAAAGATTTGATGAGCTTAGTCCAGAGCTAATTAGAAAAGCCAAGAATGATGTTTTTCCTGAATTACGTGCTGATATTTTAGAAGAGCTAAAAACCCACGAGCTGTTCGCTGCCTTGAGTATTGCGAGAAGATTGCATCATAAAGGGATTACAGCTACAACAATAGAACATTCATTCAAGAACTATCGAATAATATGCGAGGAATGGGGTGTCCGACCGAATGCTGAGGCTGCCTTCAGAAATTATCTATCAACATTAGAGGCTATTGGGATTTTAGGAAAAGTGACTAAGGGAGTAAAAGGACGAAAAGGGGTTCGTGCACGCCTAACAATTCATGATGTACCCGCAGCAGTACTAATTGAACGGATTGAGGTATTTCTATCCAGGCGGTTCCAAAAAAATTAGTTTAACTAGAAATCAGGCCTAGTTTAATTACCTTGTGGAGCAGAATGATAACAAAACCTCAATAAGCTTTTTATTTAAAATAAATTAGTGTTTTCAAAATTAAATGTAAATCTCGAACAATATTCTAAAGTTTCTGTCTGATTGGAAACAATTAACAAGGCTAGATTAAATTTAGGAGAAGATTTTCTTTTTGATAGGAGAAGGAAGTTCTTTTATTCTATATAGGAAGAATTATACTTGTTGCTAAAGGAGCAATGATTCCTGATATAGAGCAATCACAATAACAAAGAGTAGAAATAGATATTCAAGATCCTATTATCTAGAAGAATAAGTTAAGTTCCTCCTCAGTTCTCCAATAAGAAGTGATTTTTTTGCCAGAAGTCTCTGAATCCACAAGAAAAACTTTCAACCAATCAGAAATGGCAAGAAGCCTGGAAAGGGTTCGCTTCGAGCTCACTGAAAGCAGTGTACCTGTGAAGTTTGCTCAAAATTTCTCAGGATTTTCTTTCGAACATATTACAATTCCAGGTTCCTCACAAGGAAGTCAAATTGAAGTTCCATATTTTCTTGCTGAGATATTACATAAAAGGGGAATGATTGAAGATTTTAAATCAAATTTTCCCGTATCTTTACCTGAAATAGAAGGAACAGTTCGCAAAGAAGTACGAGTGGGTGAATTACAACCTCTCCATCAATATTTCAATATTTTGCTTTCAGATCACTTTTTATTAATCGAGGAAAAAGAATCCCAATTTAGTGAACTAGAACAGAAGAGACTGAAAACTAAATTTAATCAGTTAATTAACGAAAGAATCTCAAAAATAGTAAAAATGACTGATAGTAGAAAGGTTCTGACTCTGAGAAAAAAGAATTTGACATCTTCAGAGCAAATTCTTTTCAATAAGATTGTAGAATGGATTCAGAATTGGAAAGCAGAGTTTTTTCAAGATTAATTTGAAGTGTTATTGATGGGATTTCCATTTGATATAAAAGGCCGGTTTGAGTCCTTCATTGAAGAATTTACAGATGAGGAAGGGCAATTACGGTATCAAGAAAAAATCCGTGAGATGGAAACGACTGGAGCCCGGAGTCTATATATTTCCTATAATGATTTACTCATTCAAGATCCGAAATTGGCCAAGGAAGTTCTTGTGAATCCAGAGGCAAGTATAGCTGCAGGGGAAGAAATATTAAGCTCAAAAATAGCTGAGATGAGTCCTGGTTATTTAGACCGATTGAAACAAGTCCATGTTAGAATAAAAGATTTATCTGAAAAGTTAATGTTACGTTCATTGAAAACAGAACATTTAGATATTCTCACATGTTTCGAGGGTATTGTCATTGGAGTTACAGAAACTAAGCCTCTAATGATAAGTGCCCATTTTAGATGTGCCTCTTGTGGTGAAAACCAAATTGTAGATTTTCCAGAGGGAATTTACACACCACCGTATCAATGCCGTAATGAACATTGTCAGCGGAAAGGGTCACTTCAACTGCAACTTGATAGGAGTGTTTTCATTGACTGGCAAAAGATCACTCTCCAAGAGAAACCAGAAGAACTTCCCCCAGGACAGTTACCTCAAAGTACATCTATTCATGTCCTTGATGATCTAGTTGATCAGGCTAGACCAGGAGATCGTGTGGAGATTGTAGGAGTACTTAAAGCGAGAGCAACTCGTCTTCTGAAAAGGGGACAGCTAGCAACCTATGGGAAATTTTTTCATGGTGTTTCAGTATCGAGGGAGACGGAGGAGTTTGTTGATATTGAAATTTCCGAGGAAGACGAGTTAAAAATCATTGATCTCTCAAAATCCCCTTATATCATTGAGAAAATAAGAGATTCATTAGCGCCATCAATTTATGGCCGTGATCTAGTAAAAGAAGCAATCGCATCATTACTCTTTGGTGGTAGAGCAAAAGAAACACCTGATGGGATGAAGCTCAGGGGGGAATCCAACATTCTTATCGTGGGGGATCCTGGAACTGGAAAGAGCCAAATCCTCAAATTTGTAGCTCAGTTAGCTCCACGAGCACTGTATACAACTGGTAAGGGTAGTACGGCCGCAGGATTGACTGCTGCTGTAATCCGGGACCAGGACACAGGAGAGATCACCCTAGAGGCGGGAGCTCTTGTTCTGGCAGATCAGGGGATCGCGATGGTGGATGAGTTTGATAAAATGAGAGCAGAGGATCGTGCTGCTATCCATGAAGCGATGGAGCAACACACGATATCTATCGCCAAAGCAGGGATTGTAGCTACCCTCAACGCTCGAACATCAATTCTGGCAGCTGCAAATCCCAGAAGAGGGAGGTGGAATCCCTTTAAGGCGACTGCAGACAATCTCAACCTTCCCCCAACAATTTTGTCCCGGTTTGATCTGATTTTTGTATTAGAGGATAAGCCTGATCTGAAAGAAGATCATGATTTGGCGACACATGTCTTACGGTTACACAAATCACAGACACTTTCCGTAAGTCCTCCAATTGAACAAGATCTCTTACGGAAATATATTGCATATGCAAGACGAGAAATCCAGCCTCGCCTGTCAGCTGAAGCTGAAGAACGCTTATTGGAATACTATAAGGAACTACGCCGATCCAGTGGTACAGTGGAAGAGGGACAGTTAGAACCAATCGCTATTACTCCGCGGCAATTAGAATCATTAGTTAGGTTGGCTGAAGCACGTGCGAAAATGCATCTCAGCAATGAAGTGACTTACGATGATGCCTCTGGTGCAGTGAACTTGATGAATGCCACCTTAGAAAAATTGGCGAAGGACACTGAAACGGGGAAATTAGACATTGATAAGTATGCCTCTGGCATCAGTGCGAGATCAAGAAGGCAGTTAGATAGGATTGATGCGTTAATTGATAAAATGCTTGAAGATACCGAGGATGATGAACCAGTAGCGATTAAAGACATAATTGATCGAGCTGTGGAGGAAGGACTCGGTAAGAATCAGGTTGTAAAAGCTATTGATGAAATGACACGCCGTGGGATATTGTTTGAACCCCAGCCAGGGTTTGTCAAACGTCCATAATAAACCACATACTTGGGTTATTAATGCTTGTTGAGTCACTAGCTCTAGAAGATCGAATTAAAAAGGTCATAATTGAACAGGATGGTATAAAAGAACTATTTCCTCCACAAGTTGAAGCCATAAAGCAAGGCCTATTGAACGGGGATAATCTTGTTATTGCTATACCCACAGCTGCTGGGAAAACACTACTAGCAGAATTGGCAGCATTAAAACACGTCATTGAACTGCATGGAAAGGTAATATATCTGTGTCCGCTGCGAGCATTAGCATCAGAGAAATTTAATAATCTGAAACGATTTGAAAGTCTCAATATCCGTGTTGCTGTCACTTCTGGAGACTACGACTCTGCTGATAGCTATCTTCCTAGGTATGATATCATTGTCTCAACAAATGAAAAGATGGATGCGCTTCTACGTCATCAAGTTAGTTGGATACGAGACCAGGTAAGCCTAGTTGTTATTGATGAATGTCATCTATTAAATGATCAACATAGGGGCCCAACTCTAGAGATATTGATGGCTCGATTGTTAACGGAAAATTCTCACTCCCAAATTCTTGCTCTGAGCGCAACCATTGGAAACGCTGAGGATCTGGCGGAATGGTTAGATGCAAAGTTAGTTCAAAGTGATTGGAGGCCAGTTCCCTTAAAAGAAGGCATCTACTTTGAAGATCATATTACATATGCAGATTTTACTTCAAGGGAGATACCTTTTAGACGGAAAGATCAATTAACAAACATTGCCCTCGATTCTGTGCATTCCCAAGATCAGATTTTGATTTTCACTCCTTCCAGAAGATCTGCAGTCTCAACTGCGGAGCGAATAGGAAAAACCGTTGAGCCCCTACTCGAACCAAGGGAGGTAAAACACCTAGCTGAGCTCGCATCGCAAATTGTACGTAACCTTTCGGATCCTCTCTCCCTGAAGCTTGCTGAAACAATCAAGCGGGGAGTAACATTTCACCATGCAGGATTGAATTCCCGACAACGAGATTTGGTAGAACAAGCTTTCAAAAAGGGGTTAGTTAAAGCCCTCTGTGCTACCCCCACACTTGCAGCGGGTGTTAATTTACCTGCTAAACGTGTAGTAGTTTCTAGTGTTTATAGATATTCCATTGAAGAGGGATCTCATCCTATCAAGACCCTAGAGTACAAACAAATGGTGGGCCGGGCTGGTCGGCCTCAATTTGATACTGAGGGGGAATCCCTGTTATTAGCTAAGCAGGATAGAACAGTAAATTGGTTAATGGATCGTTATATCCTACGTGAGCCAGAAGCGATGTATTCGAAATTAGCAGCTAAACCAGCCTTGCGACGAGCAACTTTAGGATTAATTGCTTCTAAAGTCGTCTTAACTGTTCCTGACCTGCTACAGTTCTTTGAAAAAACATTCTACGGTTTTCAATTTGAAGCAGTATTCTTAGAGGGGAAAATCAGAGAGGTAGTTGATCTTCTCATCGGATGGGAGATGATCAAACCTCTAGATGCTAATGAAACTCTTGAAGCTACTCTTTACGGACTCCGGGTCAGCCAACTTTACTTGGATCCTGAAACAGCAGCAACAATTGCAGAAGGGTTCACCATTGCAATACAGAAGTCTATGTCGAAAATTCATCCTGTAGCACTTCTTGATTTGATTATGGGAACCCCTGATATGGTTACATTGTCATTTCGGAAAAGCGATGAGAAGATTACAGCAAAAAGACTAGATCGATTCACCTCTAGGTTGATACACGATATTCCTGAACCGCTAGACATTGCGTACGAGTTTCGTCTGCGTGATTTTCGTACCGTACTCTTCTTATGGGATTGGATTAAAGAATTACCAATAGAACGCCTTATCATGCGGTACAAAATAGGTTCAGGTGATATTCAAAGAATTGTAGAAACAGCAACGTGGATTATATCGGCAGCAGCTGAAATTGCGCAGCTGAAAAGAAGAGAAAACAAAAAATATCAAGTTTATCGGAAAGTGGCTCTATCTCTTGGTGATAGAGTTAAATATGGCATAAAAAGTGATGCAGTGAGCTTAACTCGGATCAAAGGGATTGGGAGGAAAAGAGCTCGTATTTTATTAGAACATGGTATTCGTGATATACCTATGTTATTGAATCTTGAAGTTTCTGATTTGAATCAGATCCCAGGTTTTGGATCAGAACTCGCTAAAACTACTTTGGAGTTAGCAAAAAAAATCTCAGAGCCTCCCTCTGAAGAAAGTTCGGACTATGATTTAGAAGATTTCTTCTCTTAAAACCAAGATGTGATTATGTGTCGTCAAACTAACCTTTGACGACCTTAAAGGTATTAATCTACTCTATACAAACATTGATGACAAACTTCTTTTCAAAGGTTAAATTCTGTAGAGATGCAACTATAGAAGCAAATCATCATATTAGAGGATTAAAACCATGCCAAAAATAAATCATGATCCTGATTTTATGCTCTCTGAGATGTTAGAGCAAGCAAAGATTCTTGATTCTCTTTTAAATAATGTAAATATCAAAAAGATTGGAAAAATTCTTCACCAAAGCCAAATTGAAAAAATAATTCTCACTGGTTCGGGTGATAGCTATTGTGCTGCATGGTTTGGGGCGTACCTTGGTCAAAGATGGCGTCCTGATCTTGATATAAGACATATTGCTCCATTTGAATTTGTAAATTATTATAATCCTAAATATTTACAAAATAGTGCTGTTATTGGGATTTCTGTTTCGGGTAATACTCCACGAGTGATTGAAGCTCTTCGGTTTGCACGAAAATATGGAGCTAAAACAATAGGGGTAACAGATAATCCTCAAGGAAGAATAAATACAGAGGTAGATCATAGCTTATTAATCCAAGCCTCCCCTCCAGAAACGTTAGAAACTTCCTCCTATGTTACAGAGGGTGCTAAGGAATACACAGGATATCATCATGATATAGCACAAACTAAGACGTATTTAGCAAATCTCGGGGCTTTAAGTCTTATAATGGCGTTTTCCACTTCACAGGAAGAAGTTACACTTGCACTTATCCGAGAAGCATTTGAATTAGTAAATACGGCCATAAATCAACAACAAGATTATATTAAAATCAGTAACAAGCTCACTCATGGGATTAGTAGGATTATTTTCGTGTCTTCAGGAGCTAATGGACCAACTGGATTGTTTGGAGCTTATAAAATGTTTGAATTCTCATTGAATGGATTTTCTTGTGATATAGAGGAGTATTGTCATACAAATTATTTTATTACAGATGAAAACAGTTTCGTGATATTCATAGCCTCAGATTTTCCTGCATTTGATCGTATAAAAGAAATTGAACCAGTAATTCGAGATGTAATTGACGCTAAGACTCTCGTATTAGTAAACACAGACCTCTATAAGGAATCTAAGAAAGAGTCCCATCAGTTGCTTGTGAAAACACCCAAAAATGAAGTCTTATCACCATTGATATTTACCATACCTGTGGAATTTCTGTCTTATTCTATTGCAAGGAGCAATGGATTCGATACAAATCAGTTTCGTGGAGGTAAAGATACCGAAAAATATGTTTCAGGTTCTTATAGGACTATTAGGCAGTCCAAAATACTGTACTGATTTATTGATGAGCATTTTTCGATGATTTAATATTTAGCGATGCTTCTGGACACCAATTTTTAAACAAATATCATTAATGACACATTGACTACATTTAGGACTAATTGGTGTGCAGATATTTTGGCCCCATCTCACTAGAATGTCATTAATCGGGATCCACCACCTTTTGGGTAAAATTTTCCTTAAAATCATTTCAACCCGATCTGCATCGTGAAAGACAGGTTTATTGTCTTTCTCCCCTTTGGTTGCTACAATACCAATCCGTTGTGTTATACGTGCAACATGAACATCAACACATATACCTGGTTTGTTGAATCCTTTCGTTATAACTAAATTAGCAGTTTTGCGTCCAACACCTTTAAAACTGAGTAACTCGCCCAAGGTGTCAGGAACCTTACCAGCGTACTCCTCTATTAACCGGTTACAAATTTCATGTATTGTTCTTGCTTTTTGTCTGTAAAAACCTACAGAGTAGATAATTTTTTCAAGTTCCTCAAGCGGGATAGCAAGGATGTCAGCTGGAGTATCAGCACGGGCAAAGAGGCGCTGACTCGCCTTTAGAGTCATCTCATCTTTAGTTCTTAGACTTAATATCGTAGCAATCAAGATTCTAAAAGGATCTTTATGAGTTTTCGATATACTTGTCACTAGAGGATCATTTAGCTTTGTAGAAGCTTGTGACAACCTTGTTAAAACAATTTCAATTAGTTCAGTGCTTATGGAGGAAGATAAGTTTGAATTCACACTTTTAACCTTAATTTCTTGGTTGTTAACGAGGAGAGAAGTCATATGATAAATTAATTTCTTACTTAGAATGAATTGGGAATCCTACTTACATTGCAAGACAAGACCTTTTTATGTCTCAGTATGAACCGGTATAATTGAGTGAATTGACAAAACCGAATCAGCCAAATGTCGAACTAATGATAAAAAAACTGTACACGGATCCTGACAAATTTGAACGAATGTTTGCAGCTCAATATCTAGCCAAATACAATCTATCAAAGGGCAAAGAGCATTTACTGAAAGTTGTTTTAGAGGATCCTAATCCTGAAGTAGTCCACTGTATTCGTACACTTTTGAAAGAAAATAAGATTACTGAATAATCACACAAAGTAGTTATCCAGATTCTCTCGGGTATCAGAATACTTTTTAATACCAAAACGCCATTGGAGTCTGAGTCTCAGCAATCGTTCTGGAATTTCTAAAAATAATTGCTTCTGTAACTTTCTGAGTGAGGGTAAATCAGAAATGGAGTCAGTAATTGCTTGAATAGTTGGAAATTCAGATTTTTCCACTTGAATTTGTTCAATTTGTCGTGAACGAGATAATTTGTCGTTTGAAAAGAGTAAGTTATATTTTTTTAATGCTTTTTTGTGACTTGCCGATACAATTGTTTGGAAAGAAAAAAATGGATTAAATGGAGGAGGTATTACACGATCAATTGTTCCGAATAATTGAACAAGAACCAGTGAGTTTATTTCCTTTTGACTGGTTAACCGAATTTGTTTCTTGCAAAAAGCAAGTTCCGTAATTTTGGAGGATATTGGATGAGTATCTAGGGTTTCAAAATCTTTCTGTTTTATAATTTTATTGTTCTCTACATTCATAGATCCATTAATTAAGGGGGAGATAAAGTATAGGAGGGTCTTTTCATTATAGAAAGAGTTTTCTATAATCAGTGAATGTGTCTTTATTGATTGACGTCCAAAATTGTCCATTCCATCATCAAAAGTGAATCGTAGGACAACATGTCCAGAAGAAAGATAGAATTTAGTCAAAAAGACTCCATCAAATTCAGCAGGCTCCTCCTCAGGGAGATAGATAGAGATGTTTTGGGTTTGACTCCTTTGTAAGTCTGTAGCAACAACATCAAGCCCTTTTTCAGGGATATTACGCACAACTACTTGCCGTACTTTGTTCATTCCAGTCAGAATCCGTTAGTACAAGGATTGTTTACACTTTTCGAAAATTAGATCAATTTCCTCATATGGGGATTTATGAACACTTATGAACGCCTGCACAAATTTTGCAAAGGGGAACGTCATTTTATAATCTTCAATAACTGAATTGAAGTTATCAAGAAAAATTAATGCCTTTTCTTCGTCGTTATCAATAGTATCCATCTTATTAACAACAAAAAAGAATAATGTTTTTTTCTTCTTCGCCTTCTTATCAGCCTTATCAGGATCTAAACTTAAACTGTCCAGAAAGTAGTTGAAGGAATCTTCCATCGCAACTCTTTGGCTTTCAATGCCTTGAGAAGGATCCAACATAAACAAAATTCCGTCAGTTTTGTATTTTCTCATTGCCTCACGCCATTTTCGACGTAATTTAAAATCTCCAGGATTATCAACGGCAATAACGTTATATTTTCTGTAACGTTCTAATGATAGTTTCGATTTCTTGCTGCTAGACAAAAGGGTGATTTTCTTCTTTTCAACCATAATATCCATTGTTTTCTCTGTTGTTGTCGGATCTTCCCCTTTCAAACGTTTGATAAGACTGGTTTTTCCCACACCAGTATTTCCAAGTATTGTTAAACGAATATCTCTATCTAATACCATATTTCAGTTCCCCACAATACTTTCTTACCCCTGATAGGAGTAAAGCATGGGATGTTGTTTGCTCAAAAAGATTTGATCTATTAAATGCTTTATAAGAATAACTCTTTCATCATATTATTATCAAATTAATTTGCACTCATTATCCTTAGAGGAGGCTGTTTACTCAATAAATACTAAACATAAATAAGATAAGATGCTTTTTATCCTCATAAAACTATTTAAGTTTAAGTTTCAAAAATATTTGAACACCTATACAAATAATTTCTAACTGAGAAACAAATATTAAGAAATTTTAGGCAAGATTTAATAAAAAAAATGGGGTTTTGTGGCATTAGACAAACTGGATCTAAATATAAGATTATTTCGTAAGTTTTTTTAACAAAAAATATTTTTTAGGAACTTACCTCTCAAGCCCTCACAAACACACCTAACTTCACCCAGTCTTGAAGATTTTTGATATTGTGAGGTAAAGGTTCAATTCGAATTTCTCGCATAAAAATTTGAAATTCTCGCAAAAATAAAAACCTTAATAAATGCATATCAATCCAAATTGTTTGTAATAGAGCTTTTGCTATGCAAGCAGCTCAAAACACAAGAAATCCTTTAAGATCATAAAGAATAATAGAAGAATTAGCGGAGGCCATAAGATAAATGTCTGCTGTTACTATCGCAAAAATGATTCAACTTCAAGAGTCAAAACCGATTTCCCTTCCAGCCGATTTTCTCGAAACATTACGACCAAAGGATGTTGAAGAAAGCTCTGCAGTAATGATCCTTGCTCCTTCTACGAAAATTATCAGGATTATTCCTACAAAAAGTCCTGAAGTTGTTAAAGTTGCAATAGAAATCGGTGAGCTATCACCTGACTTCTTACAGGAGTTGGGTGTTGTCTTCATGAGAAGTAAGATAAAGACCCTTTATAGCACAGGACTGTGTTTCACGCAAGATAGTTGTACGTATGAAGGCTACTTGGATTCCAGTGACCTTACAATTTCACAAGAGCAATTAAAAGACGAACTGGCGGAAATAAAGGGCGTAAGTAAGGTAGATATCACTACTCTTGTTGCGTAATTTCTTTTCTTATTAAATTCGATTGGATTATGGGAGGAAAATCCACCTCCTCATTTATCCGTCTACAGTTTTTTTTTAAATACATTTCCTCCTATTTAAACGCTTTAAATTCGTTGTTTTTACTTATTCTTGATTATTTGAATTATTTAAAGTTCTCTAGACAGAAAAAAATTTTGCAAATTATTTTTCAGAGATTAAAGAAAAAAGAAAAAATAAAAACAGCCAACTACACAAAAAGCCCATTCAATAGTTCCATAATAAGAGATCCACTAATCACTTCCTATTTGAAAATAAAGATTCTACGAGGACGATGAATCAAAATATGACCTTTGCTAGTGATGACAGAGATATTAGTCTCCTTTTACATCCGCTTCGACGCAAGATTTATTCAATCCTAGCAGAAAATCCTGGTTCCTATTTCTTCGATTTAGCAAAGTATCTTGAATTGCCTCAAGGGACGTTAAATTGGCATTTAAAACGTTTAGAGGAAGATCATTTAATTAAATCACTGAAATATGCTGGAAAACGGATTTATTATCCTGCGGGGTTACGATCGGCCGAAGCGGAAAGAATTTTTGCCGTTCTAAGGCCAAAAACAGCCAAAAAGATCTTTAATTTTGTATTAAATAATCCTGGTGCGTTTCAAAGCCAAATTGCTCAAGGAATTACCCCTGCAGTTCATCATGATACAGTAAGGTACCATCTAAATAGATTAGAAAATGTAAATTTGGTAACAACCAAACGTGTTGGTCGTAAAGTCCAAATTTTTCCTGGCCAGATGGCTGAAAATTTACAAGATGGATCCTTAACGGTAATTTCTGATTCTTATGTTCGCTTCTTATTAGAAAAGCTACGTGAAGGATGTTTACATCCTGAAGTCATATTGCAAAGCAAGAAGCAACTTGTTCTAAGGATTGAATGTCCTGATGGAGAAGACATGATGTTGAATCTTAGAATGAGTGACTGGGAAATTCTTACTCCTGAACCCGTATAGACTACTGATAAACAGTATATTTCCCTTTTCATCAAAGAAATATACAAATTGAAGGAAAAATATGTTATGGTCACTAAATTTGATTCCAGAGAGTACACAAGACAAAGAATTCTTAATACGTGTTCAAAATACTTTCCAAAAGACCATCTAAAAATTACTTCTGGAAAAAAAGGATTTCGTTTAGGAGAAAGCACTCTTGCTTTGATTGAAAAGGCTAAAGAGATTATCAACGACGCCCAAGACTCAAATGAAAAAATTCCAGAATCTACTGTAAACATTTTTCGGTATGGTACAGTATGCATAGATATTTTTGAGAACCTCAATCAATACCAGATAATTTCCCAATTAAAGTCACGGTCTCGACGAGGATATCGAAAAGAACTCGAAGTTATTGATTTTGACCATAAGAAGATAGAACTCGAATTTAAGAAAAGCTCAAAGCCTCCAGTTAAATCTCAGAAAGACATCAGAATAATATATAGTGCACGAAAATCGTATCTGAAGCCATTCGACGAAAATAACTTCAAGTTTATACTGGAGGATGTTAAAAGAATGCAGAATCTTTTCATTGTTGAGGGGTCTGATGGTAAGGAATTCTTCGATTCTCTATTTCGATTACTAAATCCCTTAACCCAGAAAAGTATTCAAAAGTTAGATCTTCAAACCCTACTTGAAAAGGAACAAAAAAATTTAGAAAAGACCGAAACTGAGTTTGCAGTTTTAACTGAAGAACTACCTCGGTTTAAACAAAGTATTGATCTTCATAGAAAAGATAGTAAAATTCATGAAATTATTAATGAAAAAGAACAGCTTTTTTCTGATCCAGATCTATCACTATTTCTAAAAATATTAACTACTAGTTTAGAACGGTATATAAAAATGATTGAAAGGCGAGAGAATCGTATAATAGAAGAGAAAGAGGATTTTTTAGGCCTTATCCTAGAACCATCAAAATATCAAGGATTTAATGAGGAACTTTGGCGAAAAATTGTTTTTATCATTGAGACACATGGAATTGAATTACTAAGCGGGAAAAGCTGGTTTAAATTTGAGGATCCCGCAGATCTACGGGAATTTATCGTCTTAAAAGACGTTTTAGAGAAATTCGCCCGTCTCCGAAAACTAGAAGATGAACTTATAACAATTGAGGAACAGCTCCAAAAGAATCCTGATTATGCTGAAGCACAACGAAAGATTATAGAATACGAAGAACAGGAGGCTAAAATTTCCCTCTTAAACCAAAAAATACCGAAGTTACAAGAAAAAATCGACGTTCTTACCCATAAGATAGAGGAAGACAAGGAAAAAGTAGATGCATTTTTATTCTAAAGCGCTCCTAAAATCTGGGTAAGAACCTCTGAAGCAGTTGATTTCTTTTCTCGTTCCAAACTCATTTCTTCTGTTTTTTGTGCAATTTCTTCTTGACTTAAACCTTCAATTTCCCCACGAACCCTAATCTGTTCGATCTGAGTTTCAAGCTCTCGAGCATCTTTTTGAAGATCAACAAGCCATCTTCGCGCTTTTCGTTCCTCAACAGCTACTTTCTGTTGAACAGTAGCTAATTCTGAAGAGTATTCATCACGAAGGGAAGTATATACATCATTTGAAACTGCTTGGGCCCGTTTTTTCTCTTCCATCTTTTCAAGGCGTTTTTGCCATAATTTTTCATCTTCAACTAATGTTTCAAGTTCTAATGATTGAGTTTGAAGAGTCTTCTGTTCTTCTTGAAGTGTTGTAATATTAGATTGGATTTCTTCGATCTTTTCTGAAGAGTCGTCTTCAGTAATAAGACCAATCTCGACTTTTTTTGTTAATTCATCAATCTGCTCAAGAAGCTTTTTCAATTCTGCTTTAATTTGGTCTTTTCTTTTTCGTGAATAAAGTAAATCAACAATGTCAGCGGGAATTTTCTCCATAACTTCAGGCTGCGTTGCGACTGGTTTTCTCATCGGTGCAGGTGGTGCACTAAGTGGAGGTGAAACAGGTTCAGGACTCGGAGCTACACCCCGAGATTTCTTAACGGGGGAACCGCAAAATCGGCAAAAACGAGCAGTTATGCTAATTTCTTTCCCGCAATTTGTGCAATAGGTGTGAGACATGTTATGATCCTTCTCTTATTTATATTCGTCAATAGAAGAGGGAGCAATTCCATCCTTTAAAAGAGTTCATATCGGTATTAATTTTTTCCCCTTCTTCCTTTGATTCATAGATCATGTGTATCCATTCCATTAAAATTTATCAGGACACTGTAAAAAGATTATTTCAACTTTTTATGGAGGGATTCAAGAATAACAATAAAAATATATAATTCTTATATGTTTATTACAATTTCGAAAGGATATTAGCAGACAAAAAGGGGATTATTCTTAGAAGATTCAGGTATTTAATATTCTAGATAAGGATAAAATTAATTTCATATAATATATTTAAATAGATAAAATAAAAAACTCTGACCATCACGATTGTAAAAACGAAAGGGCCGATAGCTCAGCTTGGTAGTAGCGCCTGCTTGGCAAATTCTTCTCTCTTGAGTATAGATCCTAAATGCAGGAGGTCGTGGGTCCAAATCCCACTCGGTCCACTCCTTTTTAGAATATAAATTGACACCAACGGTATTTTCATCTGTATTAAGCGGAAAATTCTCTAGTGCGAAATTACCTCGAAAGTACTCCCGAATAGTTCTTAAAAGGGTATAAAAAAATATCAATCACAAATCTTTAGAATTGCACTATAAGTATGCAGATTTGTCAGAGTCTGGAAGATTTTAAGGGCTCTTTTTTCTGGATGGAAAAAGGATGATGACTGAAATTCGGATTCTAAGCAGGGGAGGACAGGGTGGAGTTACAGCAGCGAAGGTGTTGGCCTATAGCGGTCATCTTGGTGGAAAACATGTACAAGCAATCCCCAAATATGGAGCAGAACGTAAAGGAGCGCCTCTTTTTGCAGATGTACGAATATCTGATGAACATGTTAAGACTCACGCTCCAGTAATCACAGAAAATACCCATAGTTGGATTGTTTTAGAACCTTCCTTGGCCGAAACAATGCCATTTGATGATATCACTCCAGGTACGATCATCGTGATTAACTCAAAAGAAATTCCTCCCGTATTGGAAGGAAAAAGCAGTTTAAAAATCGGAAAGGTTGATGCTGTAGAAATCGCACGAGAATGTGGATTGGTCAAATCAGGTACAATGATGGTGAGTACTACAATGTTAGGAGCATGGGCTAAAGCAACCGGATTAGTTGACTTGGATGCACTAACTAGTGCTATTAAACATCAATTTGGAGAGGGTGAAATTGCTGATGCAAATATAAGATCAATCAAAATGGCGTATGAAAGGTTTTCTTTTATTAATTAATCTAGAAGGTTACAAAAATGGAAAATGAAAGCGAGATGAAGGATCCTGTTTTACCATTAGGAAGACCGACAATTGGCTCAGCTCCTGGACCTGGTACAACTGGCAATTGGAGGACAAGTAAACCAGTTTTTTCAGAGGAACAGTGTACAAAATGCTATCAATGCTGGTTGAATTGTCCCGAAGGAACTATACGCGTTGATGCAAAAGGAGAATATCCTTACATTGATTATGTTTATTGTAAGGGGTGTGGAGTATGTGTACATGTCTGTCCTGTTGATGCGTTGCAAATGGAGAAAGAGTAGGTAAAAAAAATGGTACAAGTTACAAAAGTTACAAAAAAATCAACAACGGAATTATTAACTGGCAATGCTGCTGTTGCAACAGCAGCTAAACTAGCAAGACCACAAGTAATACCAGCATATCCTATTACTCCTCAAACACTCATCGTTGAAACAATATCTGGCATGATTGCACGGGGTGAGTTTGATTGTGATTTTGTAAATGTCGAGAGTGAGCATAGTGCAATGGCTGCTGCGATTGGGGCTTCTCTAGGCGGTGTTAGGACATTTACTGCAACTAGTGCCCATGGCCTTCTTTATATGGGTGAATTAGTTTGGTGGGCTGGAGTCACCCGAATCCCTATTGTAATGCCAGTAGTAAATCGTTCTTTGAATCCCTGGAATATATGGCCAGATCATCAAGATTCGATGACCTTCAGAGATGCAGGGTGGATTCAATTCTATGCAAAAAACAATCAAGAGGTGTTAGACCTGACCCTTTGTGCTTTCAAAATTGCAGAACATCATAAAGTGTGGATGCCTGTAATGATCTGCTTGGATGGGTTTATCTTGAGTCATACTTCTGCTCAAGTAGAAATCCCTGCCCAGGAAGAGGTCGATGAATTCCTCCCTCCCTTTAAACCACTAGCAATGCTAGATCCTGACGATCCCTTTGCTCACGGATCCCTTACCGACGCTGAAGGTATTTGGGAGCTAAGAATGTCTTTGATAGATGGATTTAATAATGCTCGTGTGATCATCCCCAAAGTTTTCCAAGAATATTCTGAGAAATTCGGAAGATTAAGCAAAGACATGATAGAAATCGTAGGTGATATTAATAGCGCCATGGTTGGTATAATAGCAATTGGAACTCTAGGTGAAGAAGCTGAACAGTCGTTAGAGGTATTAAAAAAGAAAAACATCAATGCGGTCGTTATCCGACCACGAGTTATACGGCCTTTTCCGAAGCAAGAGCTAATTGCTGCTCTAAAAAAGCTACCGAAAGTCTTAGTTATTGACAGATCTGTTTCATTTGGTAATGCTGGCCAACTAGCAATTGAAATTCAGGCTGAACTATATGCGAATAAGGTTGATATTGAATTTCATCAAATTATCAGAGGGTTAGGAGGGAAAGATGTTACCTATATGGACATTGTAGCTGAAGTTGAAAAAATTATGTGAGGATTGAAGCCATGAGTGTTAAAATAAAAGAAATTATGGATCGTCCAGAAGTTTTATTAAGAGGCAATTTTGCCTGTGCGGGATGTGGTCTTTCTGTAGCATATCGGACTGCTATCTCAGCTTTAGAGCGCCCAATAGTTGTGATACCAGCATGCTGCGCCTCGGTAATCCAGAGTCTTCACCCCCGTGTCACTTATAATGTTCCCACTTTGAATATCGCCTTCGCAGCGCATGCTGCTGCGGCGTCAGGTATTTCTCGGGCTAAAAAAAGGAGAGGAGAAAAAGTAACAACTGTTGTCTGGTCTGGAGACGGTGGAACCTATGATATCGGTGTAGCTACCTGGTCTGGAGCAGCAGAAAGGAATGAGGATATTATCCATTTCTGTTATGATAATGGTTTTTACAGTAATACGGGCGCTCAGCGAAGTGGAGCCACGCCTCGTGGCGCAGTTACTACTACTACTCCAGTAGGTAAACGTGAGAAAAGAAAAAGTGTTACTCGTATTATGGCAGCTCATGATGTGCCCTATATTGCAACCGCGTCAATAGGATATCCACGTGATTTGCATACCAAGGCAAAGAAGGCTGGAAATATTAAAGGTTACCGATTCATATTAATAGATGCTCCATGTCCAACAGGGTGGAATTCAGATCCAGCTATTACGCCAGAGCTTGGGAAATTAGCCGTACAAACAGGTTACTTTCCTCTTTATGAGATTGATAATGGAAAGCTCACATTCAGTCGTCGTGGAGCAAAATATCGCGATCCAGCAAATCGGAAACCAATCGAAGAGTACCTTGGAAAACAAGGACGATTCAAGAAAATGACTCCTCAACAAGTCGAAGAATTGAAGAAGGATCTTCAGTTTGAATGGGATATGCTCTTAAAAATGGAATGAACGTTTTTAAATTGAATTAAATCCTTTTGCCCATATATGCCCCATCAGCTGAAAAACCTAATTTGCGATAATAATCGCGTACACCTAATCCAGATGTCACAAGAATTTTCTGGTACCCTCTCTCGCGAGAAATCTCTTCAGCTAAAGAGATCAATTGTTGTCCAATTCCTCGATGTTGCCATTCGATTTCTTTAGGAAGCTTACCTATTCTCACGAGTTTTCCATAAACATGGAGTTCTCGGATTATCGTTGCTGGAGGTTCAAGGGTTTCGGGACGAAACGTTAATGGAGATGGCTCCCGAAGACGTAAAAATGCAAAAAGTGTTTGTTTATCCCTTGTCTCGAAAGATATGAAGTGCTCGATCCCATTTGATGCTGGATACTCGTAGAAGTGATAATCATGCGCTTTATCGCGCCATGAATGATCCCCTAGGTTTGTTTGATGCCCTACTTCCCTGCAACGAATACAAGAACATTGCTCATTTAATTCCACTAATCTTTGGCGGGCGATTTCACGAAGATTTCCATGACAAACACCATCTAAAATGAGAAATGCTGGGATGTCACGTTGGATTCGTTGAATACGTACAAATGGAGGTGTCATAGACTTGATTGAGGCTATGACATTAACAACATCATCAGAGCTATAGGGAACATACGTACCATTCTTCCATAGCCTAAATAATCGCGTATTACGCAAAACTAAGGTTGGATAAATCTTTACTGCGTCTGGAATGAATTGGGGGTTGGTGTACAGAGTTTTAAACATCTGGATATCTTCATTAGGAGTTTGAAAGAGGTTTGGCATCATATGAAGAGTAACTTTCAGTCCTCCATCCCTAGAAAACCTTATGGCAGCCTCAACCTCCTTAATGGTATGATGCCTTTGTACATTTCGCATAATTTGATCAGAAAGAGTCTGGACTCCAATTTCAACAAAAGTACCGCCTAATTCCAAGATTTTACTAACATGAGTTTCAGTACAATAATCGGGTCGTGTTTCAAAGGTGATCCCTGTATTGCGGTATATACTTGTTTCTGCATTCTGTTTTGCTATAATTAGGTCATTTGATGCCTTTCCAGTGATACCATCAAGGCATTCCTTAACGAAATATTCCTGATACTCTATAGGAGTTGCTAGAAAAGTTCCTCCCATTATTACAAGATGTATTTTATCTAGTGGGTGTCCAATGCTTTTAAGCTGATCTAGCCTTGCTTGAACTTGCTTTTTAGGAATAAAATCATTTTGAGCTCCCCTCATTGCTGCGGGTTCCTTTCCTGTATAAGATTTTGGTGCTCCATCAACCTCAGGACAATAGATACACTTTCCAGGACATGGAGAGGGTTTAGTCATTACTGCAACAACTGCAATACCACTTATTGTTCTTACTTTGCGAACTTGTAATAACTGCGTCAAATTGTCCTTTATTGTATCTGTTAATTCCTCTGAATTTAGAATGTAATCAAGTATCTCAGAATTTTTGACAAATCGTTTCAATTGGTATTGTTTTGCGACCTTTCGTTTAAGAGTTTCAAGTTTAGTTCTTGTTGGGGTGACTTCAGTTATCAATGCTTGAGTAAGATCGTCTAATGCTTTGATCAATGTATCTTGATATGAAAGTGGCACAATTACATACTCCATGTCCTTAGGCAGGAGTAAATGCAGGTAAGGAGATTAGCAGGATGATTAAAGAGATAATTGTGTGAATAAGAAGGATGATTATTACATTTTTTCTTTCATTAATATTTTTCAGAAAATATGGAAAAAACCAGTAAACTGTGTAAGGACAAGGTGCCACAATATTTCCCTTGTCATCAACGGTGGCAATTTTTGAAGTTTGATTAGTATATATATACACGAAAAACAGTAGGAAATTTATGAAATGTAATCCGAACAATCCCACAGCCAAACGCTCCATATTGCCTATAATTAAAGCAACAATAATTCCTGTTCCTAAAGTTAGTGTTCCTGTATCACCAATTAGTGTCTTTGCAGGATACCAATTAAATATGAGTAAAATAAAAAATCCTCCAAATAAGGAAGTAACAAATAATGTTACAATGGGGTTGCCTACAAAAAGTGCTGCAATCAAGATAATGGCAAGAGAAATCGTCCCATTCCCTGTTTCTAACCCGTTAAAACCAGCAAGCATATTGAAAGAGTTGAATGCAAAATTTACCATTAATGGAATTATAATCAGCGAATAAAGATTGAGATAACCAATATATGGTAAAGTGATTAAGTTTCCAAAATCAATGATTGTGAATCCAATGTTTACTTTACTGGTACCAACTTTTAAGGCCATTAAGGGGATTGCTGGTAAGAATCCTAATAAAACCTTATCACGCCACCGAATCTTGAAGACATCATCTAAAAATCCAATTAATCCAGCAATTACAACGCTCAGAAGTCCTGCTAATAGAGGTTTGAAGATCTCTGGTTGTGTTTGGGGCATCACATTTTCCCAAGGGATATTTTCCCAGAAAAAGACTAAGATGAGTATTGTAAAAATAAAACCTATTAATGGTGCCAATCCTCCCGCTTCAGCGATCGTAGGGTTATTTTGTTTATGTGCATCTGTTGTTACGATTCCATGATCCATGCAAGAATTAATAACCCATGGGATGAGAACACGTGTTATGATCCCCGAAATTATTAATGCTAGAATTGCTGTTATTACTATTTCTGGTGATAACATCATATAATGCTAAAAAAAGAATGAATTAAAAGGATATAACTACATCAAATCTATTAGATATAGAAAGGGATTTCTGTATTAGCTATTCGAGGAATAATAATCATGCGCTGTATCATACCCGCTGCTGGTAGAGGGACGAGATTACGACCACATACTAATACAAAGCCAAAAGCTCTTCTTTCACTGCGAAATAAACCTCTCATATCCCATATTATGGATAGTATCATCGAAGCCGACATTACAGATATCATTATTGTTGTAGGTTATGAGAAAGAGAAATTAATCAGTTATATTAACTCCAATTACGAGAAAACTTGTAATTTTACCTTTTTGGAGCAAAAGGATCGAAGAGGACTTGGTCATGCGATATATACTGCAGCTGAATTTCTAGATGGTGAACCTGTACTAATTGCCCTTGGGGATAGTTTATATGAAAACTCTTTTTCCTTAATGTTAGATGAGTACAATAAGTTTCCTAATTGGACTGGGGCAATCACAGTTAAATCAGTTTCCAATCCTCAAGCTTATGGTATAGTAAATACTCACGAAAAATCCAATGAAGTGAAAGAACTGGTAGAAAAGCCTAAAAATCCCACCTCATCACTCGCTATTACTGGGGTTTATATCATTCGTGACTCCCTAGAATTAAAGTACGCTTTAGAAGAATTGGTAAACTTTAATCAAATTGGAATAGGGGGGGAATTACAATTAACGGATGCTCTTCAATCTATGGTCCAAAAAGGCCTAATTCTTGGAACAATTGACTCTGGTCGATGGTTTGACTGTGGGAAAAAGGAAGCTCTATTAGCTGCACACAGATATGTTCTAGATAAAAATAGACAATCCTCTATAGAAAGTGAGTTGAAAAATACTATTGTTATTCCACCAATTGCGATCCAGACAAACTGTGATATTTCAGATTCGATAATAGGGCCGTATGTGAGTATTGATAAAGGAACTACTATTAAAAAGTCAATTCTTTCATCTTCGATAATTGGAAGCGGTTCCCATATTAATAACACCAATATTCATGATTCACTAATCGGAGATAAGGTAATATTAATTGGAAAAGGACATAATTTCAATATTGGTGACCATTCAAAGGTCCAGCTATAGAGGAGGGTAACTATCTGTGAATCACACAATACGCGAATTCCAAGAGTTAATGGAAGCCCTCTATGGTGATCGTGATCGAAAAAGAGGGATAGATAGGAGCTTAATACACTTACAGACTGAGGTTGGAGAGTTATTTGAAGCATTTTTGAATGAGGATCTGCGATCCTCAAGAGAGGAGGTTGCTGATGTTTTCGCATGGCTTTGTTCTGTGTGTAATCTACTTAATATTGACCTAGAAGCTGCTACATATCAAAAATATCCATATCGTTGCCCTAAATGTGATAGTAAACCCTGTAAATGTTATCCACTATAAACTAAAGATTTCAGTCAATAGCAGAAGTTTCATATTCTTTTTGTTTTATATCATATTCTTTGCGCGACATTACACGCCTAGCCGGTATACCCATCATAACATGACTTCTAGGGACATCCTTAGTTACTATAGAGCCAGCAGCAATGACTGCCTTCTCTTCTATTGTAATTCCTGCTAAAATGATAGCCCCAATCCCAATTATCACATTGTCTTTAACAATAGTCGCTGTTAGTTTGCTACTTACTGGATATGGATCATTAGCAAACCGTACTCCAGGTCCGAGAAAAATATTGTTTCCTATTACTATCTTAGGAGGTATAAAATTATTCGATTGAATCCTAGCATCTTTTCCTATCGATACCCCACTATCAAGAATAGTTCCACTTCCAATAATGCTTCCAGAACCAATTTTACAATTTTCTCTGACAACGACATTTGTTCCTGTTTCTACATTGCTTTCTAAAGTTGTTTTTTCATATATTATAGTAAAAGGTCTAATATGATTATTTTCACCAACAATTGAACCAGTAGAAATCTCATCGTATGAATTCTCGATCTCTAAATCTTCATTCCGCTTAATAATTTCTTTAGTTTTTGTTCGAATTGGATATCCAATTATGACAAATGAATCTATAATAGCATTTTTTCCAATTCTTGAGGGTCCAAATATGCAACTGGACTTTGCAATAGAAACTGATTCTAAAACAGCCTTTCTTGATTGGAATCCTTGGCTTTTGGACATATTCTTGTCTCCTTTTTTGTTATGAACTTTCTATATCATCCAAATGAGCTGTTTTCGTATCTCGGGATGAATTATTGAGAGACAGGGACTCTGGTGGCAGAAATATATAAACGATAAATGATAGACTAACAACAACAATAAAAAGAACAACCCCAAGGTGACCACTAAAGATGTTAAGAGGTAGAAGAGGTGAAAAAATAAAAATTACGAATGTAATGATGATAGCTGACAAAAATGCAATTACAAGCCCCCGAAGAAATTTAATCATCAATATCAATCTCTCCTTTCGAGGATAACTGTGAGATATTCATAATTCTCAATGAAAAATCAATAGCTGGAGCAGAATGAGTAAGCATCCCCATTGAAATTATATCAATACCTGGAATAATATAATCATCTATATTTTGATCAGTAATGCCTCCACTCAGCTCAATAAGTGGAATTTGATCTGCTGTTTGCCTAATAATATCTATTGCCTCTAGAATTTCATCAATGGAAAAGTCATCTAACATGATTATATCAGGTTCAGCCTCCAAAGCGATTCTTAATTCTGACAAGTTCTCAACCTCAATCTCTACTTTCTTTGTAAATGAAGTTGTGTTCTTGGACTGATTCAAAATAGTTGGTATAGCATCTTCTCCTAATAAATGAAGATGATTCTCCTTAATTAGAACAGTATCAGATAAACTCCAACGATGAGGATCTCCCCCTCCTATTTTAACAGCATACTTTTCAAAATATCGAAACCCAGGAGTAGTTTTTCGTGTTGATGCAAGAACGATTCTCTGATCTATTTGTTTTAGCTTGTTAACTAGATTTTGAGTTTGTGTTGCAATACCTGATAGTCGCATTAAAAGGTTTAAAATTGTGCGTTCTGAAGTAAGAATGGCACGACTAAGGCCTCTTAGCTGTAATACAATATCTCCCATCCGCACCACGTCTCCATCTGAAAATAAACTTGAAACTTCAACATCTAAGGATTTCAATAAAATTTCTGCAAAATATAAGCCACATACAACTCCCTCTTGCTTGGAGATTATGTTAGCATGGATTGGGATGTTTGGGACCAAATCACTAGTAATATCTCCATAATTGATGTCTTCTTTAAGGAAGCTGAGAAGTCTCTTTTCTAACAATTTTGTAGGCACATAAGACATGATTATATGACTCCTAATATTCTGATAATTCAAGCATTCGCTCCAGTGACAAACGGGCCTTGTTAGCAATATTAGACGGAACTTTTACTTTGTATTGTTCATGTAAAAGGGATAGATATAGATTATAAATTGTTATTTTCTTCTGTTGAATACATATAGCATCATTACGAGCAGGTATGAATATTTTAGTTGGAAATTTTGATCGTAATCGGTCAATTAATCCAATTTCTGTAAATATAATGAACTTCTCTGATGCTGATTTATCAACTTCCTTTAACATTCCACTAGTTGAGCAAATTTTGTCAGCTAAAGCTTGAACGGAAGGATTAACCTCGGGATGGGCAATAATTTCCGCTTCAGGATGTTTTTCTTTTAACTTCTTGACATCAGAAGGATTAAACTTTTGGTGCACATAGCAATGGCCTACTTCAGGAAATGGAATAATTTTCTTGTCAGGTAGTTGTTGTTGGATATAGGAGGCAAGATTACGATCAGGGCCAATTAAAATCTGGTCACCATCCAGTTTTGAGACGATCTTTGCTGCGTTTCCAGAAGTAATGCAGACGTCCGCCATGGCTTTAATTTCAGCAGTTGTATTTACATATACAGCAGTGTTAGCATCGGGATACATAGTTTGGTAACGTTTCATAACCTCTGGTGATAACATATGGGCCATAGGACACTTGGCTGTTGAGGATGGGATTAAAACTTTCTTATCAGGGTTTAAAATGACTGAGGTCTCTGCCATGAACTCTGCTCCAGCAAATACAATCATATCATTATCAATGTATTTTGCTTTATGAGCTAGTTCAAAACTATCTCCTGAAAAATCACCAAGTTCATGAAGCTTTGAATCCTGATAATTATGTACTAGTAGAAGAGCATTCTGATCTCTTTTTAGCGATTTTATCTCTTCAATAATATCTTTAGACAATTTATTCCTCTCTTCAAAGAAAATTTTCAGCAACTTATGGGAATTTAGAACTTAATAGCAATTAAAGTACAGACGATTAGGAATTTATAGAGAAGAAGAAAATTTACTGTTGAGGAAAAGGATTTGGAAAGAGAACATATAAATTTCCATTAATTTCACTTCATGGGAGTTTCTAAACCTAAGACATCTCCTTTCTTTAAATTATAATTTCTTTGGAATTATTATTACTTGATATTTTATGCAATATTATGAAAGAATGGTAGTGAAATATCTTGAAAGTTTCTGTTCTCGTCTCAGGAGGAAAAGATTCTGTTCTAGCTTTATGGATTGCGTTACATCAATTTGAAGTTACATCGATTCTTACCATAAGATCTTTTTGCCCTGAAAGTCACCTATTTCATATACCAAATAGTCAATATGTCGATTTAATGGCTGAAATATTGGAGATTTCCCATAAGATAATTCGGATCGACAGTTGCAATATTGAAGACGAAATTAACTCTCTCAAAGATGCTTTATCAAGTTCTAGTGAGAAAGCGATAATAACAGGAGGGATAAGATCAGAATTTCAACGATATAAGTTTAATCGTGCAGCTAAACTTGCTAACAAGAGATGTTTTAACCCTTTATGGAGAATTTCCCCCAAAATATTATTATCTGAATTACTAACAAATAAATTTCGTGTTATTATAACATCTGTATCTAGTATGGGATTAAGTAAAGAATTGCTAGGAAGAGAATTTTCTCCAAAGGTACTAGAAACTCTTAAGCAATCTGGTCCTGAATTATCATTAGTTGGTGAGGGAGGCGAATTTGAAACTTTTGTATTGGATGCTCCTTTCTTCCCAGCGAGCATTAAAATC
>JBHLPG010000005.1:0-47163 GCA_048939725.1 Promethearchaeota archaeon
TATGGATAAAAGAGCGTTCATTTCTTAGAACTCCCTGTTTATCTGCACCTAGAATCGCGACTAAAGAAACCTCTGGTAAGTCCAGACCTTCTCGGTGGAGGTTGATTCCAACAAGGACATCAAAATCTCCAAGTCGTAAAGACCGCAAGATATCTGTTCTTTCCAATGTTTTGATTTCTGAATGAAGATAACGAGCACGAATTTTTATCTCATCCAGATAATCAGCAAGGTTCTCAGCCATTCTTTTTGTCAATGTTGTAACTAATGTCCGTTCTCCTCTATTTGTAGTTTCTCTAATCTCCCCCACGAGATCATCGATTGGATTGGGTAAATTTAACTTAACAATTGTCTCTGGATCAACTAAGCCTGTTGGCCTAATTATCTGTTCTACTATATTGTCTCTTCCACTTTTTTTTCGGGCATAATCTCCAGGTGTAGCACTTACGAATATTGTTTGTCCCATTCGAGATTCAAATTCACCAAAAGTTAAGGGCCTATGATCATAAGCTGAAGGGAGTCGAAACCCATAATCTACCAAATTTTTTTTCCTAGAGAGATCTCCTTCTCTCATTCCCGCAATTTGAGGAATAGTCATATGTGATTCATCAATGATTAAAAGATAATCTTTAGGAAAGTATTCCATTAATGTAGAAGGTGGTTCTCCTTCATCACGGTTGTCAAAGTACCGAGAATAATTCTCTATTCCAGGACAATGGCCAATCTCTTCTAATAACTCTAAATCATACAGAGTTCGTTGTTGAAGTCTATGTCCTTCGACTATTTTGTGTTCTTGTTTCAATTCCTTGAGTCGAACTCTTAATTCTTTTCGAATTCCTCCTAATGCAGCTTTTAGCTCGTCTTTCGGTCTAACATAGTGCTTTGCAGGAAAGATGATTGCCCGATCAAGATTAAATTGAGTTTTTCCAGAGATGGGGTGAATATAAGTTATTCGGTCAATCTCATCTCCGAATAGTTCAATACGGACAGCTCTTTTCTCCTCATATACTGGCCAGATATCGATTGTATCGCCACGTGTTCTTATTTTTCCTCGGGAGAAATCCATCTGATCGCGTTCATATTGAATATCTATTAGCGTAGATAGAATTTCATCCTTTGACTTATTCATACCACGCTCAATAAATAAGCTCATATTCTTATAGAACTCAGGTGATCCGAGACCGTAAATACAGCTGACACTCGCGACAACAATCACATCATCACGTTCGAGAAGGCTTCTCGTGGCTGAAGCTCTCATCTTTTCAATTTCATCATTGATGCTGAAGTCTTTCTCAATATAACGATCGGTAGTTGGGAGGTAAGCTTCAGGTTGGTAATAATCATAAAAAGATACAAAGTATTCTACTGCATTGTCAGGAAAATACTCAGTAAATTCTTGATACAATTGAGCGGCTAAGGTCTTATTGTGTGAAATAACCAGAGTAGGTTTCTGTGTTTGCTCAATCACGTTCGCCACAGTAAAAGTTTTTCCACTACCAGTTACTCCTAAAAGTGTTTGATACTTTTTTCCACCTTTGATTCCCTGAACTAATTGTTGAATGGCTGGTATTTGATCTCCCCTTGGATCATAAGGAGCATTTAGTTGAAACTCTGGCAGGATGTTTCTCTCCAATGCGATATAGAAAGCTTTCTTCTTACTAAGACGATTGGTTGCCTGTTGATAAATAGAAGCTTATTGGCAATTTGAACTTCTGCATTTAAAACAATTAGTTTTTAAATGATCTATTTTTTTTGTTAAATAAAAATAGGGCATAACCATCAGAAGTTATCGTTCACTATGAGGTCAAAATGTGTTTGATCGTGATATTCGCGTGACTGTGTTGGGAAATACTGGGGTGGGAAAAACAACGTTAATTAATCGGATGATAGGAACAGATGTCAAGAAAATAGTGAGTAAAAAGACTCTAGAAATTAATATTGAAGAAAAAAAGATCAAATTGAAGAGTTCCGAAACCTATCCATGGTATTCTCCCGAAGCGTATAGGAAATATCGAATAATTGCAATTGACAACCCAGGTGACTATAAACTTAGACGAAAATGGCGTGAGGCCATGCGAAAGTTCAAAACTGATGGGATGTTATTCTTACTCGATCCTGATCAATCAGTTGAAGTACAACGAGTAGCGATGGAGGATTCCTACAATTATTTTCTAGATTCCCTTGATTTAAAACCCGAAAAAGCGGATAAGAAAGCAGCTGACACGAAATACATCTTCCATTTTGTTGTAAATAAGGTCGATCTATTTTCACCCCAAGCTCCTAATGATTCATTTAAGATGTCCCCAGAAATAAAAGAGAAAGCAGTAGATTTCTTAGCTCAATTCGCTCCCACCATGGATGAATTTAAAACAACTTTTCCACAATCAAAATTTGGAATTTCTTATCTCTCAACACTCTACAGTTCTTACAAATCTTTGGACAAAATATTTGAAATTCTCAAAGTATATCTCTATCAGACTTAATTAACTATCTATATGTTGGATGTTTTTAGCGGGAAGGACTTTAATCCATAAGATAGAAACTATTTTACTTCCACAAGTGGAGCTATTTTTGCTGCAATTTGTGCTGAATCCACTTTCATAGGATCGATCTTTAATTCGATGTGTTTTTTCCGTTCTTCAACTCTAAAATGATCCATCATTGTGTTGAGCATTCGTATTTTTCTTAGTATTGGAGCAAATATGCTAAAGGACAGATGTTGATGATCAGAGACTCGATTCGCTTGAGAGAGGAGAATTGTCAATAGATCTTTGTGTAGTTTGAAAAATCTAGGAAAATCTCTGGAAAAAGTGCCGACGGTAGCTTTTGCTTCTTCCTCAGCGCGATTATGGATTGTAGATATAAATTTCCTTTTGAAAGGAATAAAAATGTTTTCATCAAACGTTGTAATCGTTGTAGTCATGGTTTCTTCAACAGTTGAAGATTGTCTATAGAATTCTTGATAAATGGAATCAGGTAGTAATTTCAATTGATAAAGACCAGTTTCAAATTCCCTCATCGTGAAGGGTAAAATCTCTCCAAATATGAAATCCAATAACAGATCACTTTTTCTCCTTCCTGTTAATGAAAAACAGACCTCAAATAATTCTGGACATAATGTATTAAGCAAATCAAAAGCGTTGATGTTCGCATAAGGTGGTAATTCGGTCATCATTCCTAAACCCTCATGGGGGTATAACACTAAGAAATCAGTGGTCAGGTTTGTGACCTTATATTGGATTTTATTTGGAGGATTAACTTCATAATAACCCCTTTTTGTAACAATAGAAATACGACTACCTGTAATTTCGAAAGGAGGTATCATGATGAACAAATATGTTGTATTACTCAAAAATAGTTCCACCTTACATTAGAAGTAAAACACTAGTTAAGTCCAATTGTGCTTCTCTTATTTGATTTTTTCCTAGTTTATTTTGCTAGAATCTGTATTTTTAAATTGGCCTTTTTAAGCACAAAGAGATTCATCTATTAATTTCATCTGACATAAATTTCAGTTAGACATAGGTATTCTCTGAGGAAAAAATTGTCTAAGGATCTTCATACGAGAAAACCCGATCAACATTTAAATAAGCAATATTGCTGGCTATAATAGATCAAAGTTGTGAAATTATTCAAAATTAACTTATGAAATTAGATCTGAAAGAGATAGTTATTACCTAGATTTACCTTTTATTTTTCCAATAATCTTACATATTTGAATCCTTGGTAAGCTTCTATGATTTTTATTCAATTGAATTTCTTTAGCTGGAAAATTGATGAGTAGGACACCAACTGAGGTCTCTTCCTTTGATTCTAAGGTCTTGGTTACACTTCCATCTCAGCCTGGAGTCTATCTCATGTTAAATGAAAAGAATAAAATAATCTATATTGGAGCTACAGCAAACCTCAAAAAGCGTGTGGCTTCATATTTAAGGAAGGATTTACCTGATCTAAAAACCAGACGATTAACGGCTGAAACCAAATCAATAGACTATGAAATACACAAAACCATAGAAGCAGCGTTTCTACGCGAAAGGGATCTAATTCAAATTCATGTTCCTCGTTATAATATAGATTGGAAGGATGATAAACAATATCCCATGATTCAGATAACCAAACCTTCAGATGAAGAGCCTTTCTCCCGTCTGTTGATAGTTAGGAGTGTCACAAATCCTAAAGATTGGTTTTTTGGAAGAAAAAAAGATGTAAAAGCTCTTCGTGCTTCTGTTCGTTCCCTACGAAGTATTTTTCCTGTTGCAAACAAAAGTTACTGCTTTCGAACAAAAAAGGAATGTTTAGATTATTCCATTCATCGTTGCTCTGCTCCTTGTGTTGGAAAAATATCTGTTAAAGAATATCAACAAATAGTTGATCAGTTTATCTTATTTCTACAAGGTAAGAAGGAGGATCTATTAGAGGGTTTATATCAAAAAATGGATCAAGCTGCGAAGGATTTAGATTTTGAATTAGCTGCAAAAATTCGCGATCGCATTAATCAAATTAAAACAGTTATTGATTCCCAAACCGAATTCCCTCAACCTAGAGATAAAGATATTTTAATTCTTTTGAAGGATTCAAATTATTTTATGTTGGGGATTTTCTGGATTCGTGATGATCATATCATAGATCAAGAAACAAAATTCTTAGGCACTCTTGAAATTCTTTCGGAAACAGAGATCTTTAAATCATTCATTACTCATTATTATTTCAACGAAGATTTTATTCCTGATATTATTGAAGTTTCTAATGATCTAGAAAATGAAATAGAGATTTTAGAGATTTGGTTGTCCAAAAAACAGGGGAGAAGTGTTAGAATAAAGATTAATCCCGAGGTTCATCATTCTCCTATTCTAAAAAGGCACATCCGTAAAATGCAACTAGATTTAAGCGAAAAAAGCAGAATTATGTATAGAAAAGAAGAGGTCAAAAAAGAAGCCCTGTCTCAACTCAAGGATTATCTTGACTTATCAAAATTACCACGACGAATAGAAGCTTATGATGTTTCCAATATTCAAGGTACACTCCCTGTAGGTTCTATGGTCGTTTTTCAAAATGGTAATCCAGTAAAATCACAATATCGCCGTTTTAAGATAAAAACAATAGCACCTGAACCAAATGATGTAGCAATGTTACAAGAGGTGGTAAAAAGGCGTCTTGAACATGATGATTCGAAATTTGCATTATCCTTACCAGATTTAATACTAATAGATGGAGGTAAACCTCAAGTAAATGCAGTATATAATGTTTTATTACGATCTAATCAACAAATACCTGTAATTGGTCTTGCTAAGAAAGAAGAGGAAGTTTTTCTACCAAAAAAGAAAAAAGCTTTACCTATTCCCCAAAGAAGTGCTGCTCTCCAATTACTTAAACAATGTCGTGATGAAGCACACCGATTTGCGATAACTTATCATCGTCAAAGGAGATTATTAAAACCAAAGTCCCAACTAGACCAAATTGAGGGGGTAGGAGTCAAGCGTAGAAATTCATTGATGCAACATTTCGGAGAATTAAACAGAATTCAAGAAGCAACTGTTGAAGAATTATGTCAAGTTGAAGGAATTAGTCGAACAATAGCTGAACGGATTTATCTCTTTTTTAGAACAAATAAAAATTGAATATATGTATTTTACCTGCAGTAATACATCTATTCTTCTTCATCTCTACGAATAATATGTGCCCCAAGTTGAGAAATAGTTTCCTCGATTGACGTGTCAAGAATTGTTTTAATAATCTTTTTTTTACTTTTGACATCTAAATTCATCTTAATTGAGATTTCCGCGTTTTCTGATTCAAGAGGTACTAAAACTCCACGATAAAAAGCAAGTAGGGAATTTGGATCAAGATTCTGCACCTCCAGGGACAAAGAAAAAAACTCTTGAGATCCAGCTCGAGTTTTTGGATGCTTAATTTCCAATTCAGAAGGTATTAAAATTTTCCTACTGTCTTTTGGAATAACCACTTCCTTTATATTCGGATATTTCTCTATTTGGCTACTAATCATTTCTGCAATTTTTTTATTAAGGAGAAACTCGTTTGAATTAAACGTGATCTGTTCTGAAGTAATTTCAACAGAGAATAAAAAAGAATTTATAGGAATTTTTTCCCTTTTTAATTCCACTCTTCCAAATGCACCATCTTTGATGCCCCAGCAAATAGCCCTTTGAATTATTTCAGCTGATTCGATTTTGAATAAGGTGGGATCCCTATAAAATTGTTCAAGAATTTCCTGTGTTGAAATAATTTGATTAGAGCTTAAGAATAAATCCTTAAGTTTTCGATAATGGAGCTTTGATACAATTAATTCACGAGCAAACAATTCACGGCGAATCCATTCTGTGAGAGTTTCATATTCAATTGAAGGTAAATCTAAAGATATCTCTCTTTTCCCATCAAACAGAATACAATATGTTCTTCTTATATGATAAGACATTGTTCTATCAATTATATCTTGCCGTTGTTTGATTTCTAAGGTTAGTTCAGATTCTTTATCCTTAATCCTATCATATAATTCATTCAATGCGAGTTTTGTTTGTATTTGATCCTGTAAGTTAGCAAAATGAGACTGTTGTGCGAATAGGAAAAATATTGTGTTTACATTCTGACGAAAAGTTGTTCCTTTCGTTTCTAACCAATCATTTACAGTTTTTTTCATGATTTTGGGATGAATTAGAACGAGTTTCAACCTTTGATCGTCTGGTATCTCATTTGAAGAACTTGGCCAGATAAATGTCGTAAAACCTTTACCAATGTGCTTTTTAATTTCTTTTTTCAATTCTTCTTCGAAACTCTCGTGGAAAACTTCCTTTAAATCTTGAATTTTACGATTTAAATTGGGTTCATGGCTAAAAAAATAACGACCCTCTTTAAAATGAAGGTAGTGAAGTGTTGAATGAAGTCTCTGAAGTACCTCTGAAAGGAGCGAAACGGATGTATTTGGTCTTAATATATTCAATTTTAGCTCAGAAAGATTCAGCCCTTCTAATATCTCCTCTTGTGGAAAGGAATATAGGAAAATTGTTTGAGAAATAGCTAAAACAAAATTATTCCAATTAGGAATCTTTCTATCAAGAAAAATGTTATTAAAGTTTAAACCGAATACATCCGAGCTTAGAATTGACGTGAACTGAACATTTATATGCTTAAAAAAGTCATTCTTTAAATTCGGCTCGTGAAAATCGATATTTGAAGGAAGTATAAGATCAATTTTTTCTTTAGAAGCATATAAGTGAATAAGTGTTTGTGTTAAAATTTTTAAGATCGTTCTTGTCCCCTGAAATGAAGGAAGCCTTCGCCATCTATCATATAGCAGATCAAGAAGTTCAGGGTGGAACGGGTATGAATCTTTCATCTTCTCAAAAAACATAGGGTTCTGAATCCTTTCTGGAAGTTCAGATCTCTTATTTCTGTACAACTTTATGTAATCTGAGATAACATCATCACGAGCGTCCTCGAGAAGCACTTTGTTTATCAATTTTTTAGTGATTAACCTGTACAGGTCTCCTCGTTCAATTGGAGTTTCAATCGATTCCACACGTCCCAAGATTCGATTGACCCTATTGATAATGTCAAATTTTGTTTCAGAAAAATCTTCAAATTCATGAACTGGGAGAGTAATAACTAGTAATCCCCTAGGTATTGAAGCTATCACTTCTGTTAATTCTTGAAGGAATATTAACGTTTGAATTCCAAGGTTCGATTCAATTACTGATATCCCTCGTGCTTTCGCAATATATTCAGCAATTTCATCAAATAATAATAGAAATGGTTGATATTTCTGAAAAAAATTCATAAGCTTTTCTTTTCCAGGACTAATACACTTGCTATCATTGGCTTTAAATTCTTTGTAACCTTCTAAACCTGCAAGTTGGTATGCAATATCTCCCCAAATAGTTTTAATACATATATCATCTTCGTATCGTCCCTCTAAAGGGTTTAGATTTGTTCCTACAATTGTAACAACTTTAGCTTCAAAGGAGGCTAATTCCTTAGGGAGATAGTCTTTGAGTTCTACTCCTTTCGTGGCATAATGAAAAATAGAAATTAAGGCATGTGTTTTTCCACCGCCAAATGGTGTTTGTAACTTAATTATCCCATCACCTTCCCCAGAACACAGTTTTGTCTGAATAATATTGAGTAGATGATTTAAACTACTAGTCATCAATGTACACTGAAAGAAAAATTGGGGATCAGAGTATTCTTTAGGTGCAATTCCTTGGATAGCATTACCTAGATCAGCAACAAAAAGATTCTCCTTCATATGTCCTGATAGAATCATTGAATGAGGGAGAACTATATCATACCAACTCAACATTCAGGGCATCTCGTATTAAAACCTCTATGCAATGATTTTTGAAGAGTGCCGATAAAGTTCTTTTGGGTATCAATTTTGAAGAAAATAACCAAGAAGATTGTGAAGGGGGCTTCAAAAGAAGCATTAAATATCACAACCAGAGCAGTGGGAGGAGCAGCTGCAGATATAGCTAAAGAATCTATTAAGGAAGAATTAGAGAAGAGTGGGGTGACGGAAATAGTTAAAGATAAACTTCATAAAACTACCAAGAAATTAACAGAGAAATAGACTTCTATATGAAAAAACTATCTCACACAGCGAAATTGAGGTGTTATAATGGAATTAAAAAACACTCACGATATTCCTTCAGAAGAGGTTTCTATGTTTGGATCAAAAGGAACATCAATTCAATGGTTATGGTCAAAAGAGGAGGTCCCTCATTTTGCTCTTCGAAGATTCGTAATTAATCCCAATGGTGAAATTGGGATTCATAAGCATAAGGAGGAACATGAAATCTTCATTCTCTCGGGAGAAGGGATAGTTTTTAATGATTCTGGCCAGGAATTTCGCGTTAAACCTCAAGATACTCTGTTTGTTCCTGGAAACGAAGCACATGGTTATCGAAACACTGGTAAGAAGGATCTAGTCTTTCTTTGTATTATTCCTATTTTAGCAAATAAATGATTAATTACATCAACGAGGACGTTTGAGATTTTGTCAGAGAAGATAAGAGCAGAATGGTTAGCTACCTATCATGAAGGGGATTCGAGAATACGAGAGAAACGTCATGGACTTTTACGACTTAATACTACAAAACAAAGAATTGAGTTTGCTGTTCAAACAGCGGAGAATTCTCCAGTTATCATTGTTAATTACCCCCTGAATCATCTAAAGACTGTAAAATTGATTGAAAGACGCCAAAAAGTGAAAAAACAGAATTATCTCCAATTGGAGTTGGGTGATGCACCAAACTTAATGACACCATTGTTTTCTTTTAGCATTTCCGATCTAGAAACCGTGAAGAAGGAAATTCTTACATTTCATGAGGATTATAAGGCTCTAATGACCGATGAAGTTGAAGATACAGAAGCAGATGTAGTAACAATATTTGCTAAACTTTTAATGACACCTGTTGAACAATTCCAGCATTTCATTGGTGATTTCACTTCTAAATTACGATTTTTAACCGTTAAACCTAAAGAAGTGACAAAAACAGTCCTATCCCCTCTAGAACCACAATTTCCTTATCAAATCCAGACAATAGAGCTTAATAATCGTAAAGTTAGTTTTTACAGCACTTCTTACTCTCATGACACAATATTGTTATTACTTTCCCCCATTGGTGGAGATATTGAAAATTATTTTCCAATGATTTCTTCTCTACTGGGTAAGTATCAGCTATATATCTTAGGGGCTCGTGGTTTCACTGAACCAATTGATCAGGATTTGGAATTCAAACTAAAGGATTATGTGCAAGATTTAAAGGATTTTATAGAGTACCTTGACACAGAACAAGATATCATTCTAGGAGCTCATTCCTTATTTTCAGCAATCATCCTAGAGGAGTTTTTGAAACCGAAGTATTCAAATGTCAAGCAAATCATTCTTATTTCAGGAGCTCACCGCGCACCTGAAAACTTCAGGAATGGAGTTAAACTTCTACCTCCAACTCTAGTCTGGGGTTCATTTAGAGGACAGGTTAAAAAACTTGCTCCTAAGATCCTATTTTCTAGGAATACTAAAAAGGAGCTCATATATCCCTTTATTCAGAAAGCTTTTGATGTTCCAGATAAAGTTTATTATGAAATTTTCAAAGATTTTATCCCTCGCGACTACACAAAGAAGCTCCAATCATCAACGAAACCCATATTGGCAGTGTGGGGTGAGGATGATAAGCTGGTTCCCAAGGATTTAAAAGAGGAGCTCATAAATTGTGTTCCAACCGATCTTCTTACTTTTAAGGAGATCCCAGGTAGCCACATGGTAATATTTGAGGAACCGAATCTGGTAGCACGGGAAATCAATAGGTTTATCAATAAGAAATGGAGTCAAATACAGATTGAATGACATAAAGGATCAAAAAACATTCAAAATACGGTTTAGTGATAAATCAGTATGGAATGATTTCAAAGCAGATCTAAAAAACACGTTCCAGGAGAATGAAATCAAATTTCAGTACTCAGAAAAGACACCTACTTTTTTCGTTTTTTATAAAAGTAATGAAATCAAAATCCGAGTCGTTTGGGAGGATGAGGCATTAATCTTTTTCTTACAGACGGAAAGAAACCTAAGTTCAGATCAAATTGCTATATGTAAAGAAATTTATGACTTATTAATTTTGTTTGAGGGGGAATTAGTTGATGGTAATTCCCCATACGATTGGTAGTTAAGGGAAGATGTTTAAGAACCATAATCTTTCTCTAATTGTTTAATAAATTCTTTTAGATGAGAGAAGAAAGGTTTTAACTTTCCTTGTTCCCACTCCTGAGCAATTTTGCGATACATTTCTCCATCAAGAGTCAGTTGAAGTCCTTTTCCAGTATCTTTCACCGAAATTCCAGCTTCCTTCAATATGTCCACTCCATATCTAGTTATAATCACTTACTTAACTAGTATACTTTAAAATTATTATCCCAATCCCTCTAAACTCTAGCCAGTATACTCTAAATTAAGAGATTAAAAAGAAAAAAGAGGTTAAGGAAGAAAAGCTAGATACCTGCTTTCACTAGGAGTTCTTCCCACCGTTTATCGACTTCAGCTTGGAATTTCTCAATAAGGTCTGTTCGTTCGGTAGGTCTAAAGAGGTGACGCCATCGCCCTTCTTTTCTTAGAAATTCCACTAAAGGTACTTTTCTTGAAGGATCTTTGGCAATTCGTTCACTAGGACGACTAAGTGCGTATTCTCCATCAATTACAGTATACAGAGGATGAAGACAGGTTTCTACAGCCATTTTCACATACTCAATTGATTTTTCTGGTTCAAATCGTTGTCCTCGATTGCATGAACACTCCACATGCATGAAAGCAGGCCCTTCTACGTCAAGGCCAGCCCGAACTTTGGCAATCAAATCAGCTGGGTAAGCTGGAGCTGCAGTTGCTACAAAAGGAATACGATGAGCTACCATAATGTCAGTGATTGGTTTTCTAAATTGAGTTTTTCCTGGAATTACGGATCCTGCTGGGGACGTTGTTGTGGAAGCACTAAATGGTGTTCCACCTGATCGTTGGATTCCTGTGTTCATATACGCTCCATTATCATACAAGATATAGAGGAGGTCATGACCTCTTTCGAAAGCACCTGAAATTGCTTGAATACCAATGTCATACGTTCCACCATCTCCTCCAAAGACTACAATATCAGTTTTCCCATCTTTATAGGTTCCCTTTCTAGTCATTGCTTTGATTGCTGCTTCAACCCCACTAGCGACAGCTGCTGAATTTTCAAAAGCTACATGGAGCCAAGGAACTTCCCATGCAGAAAAAGGGTAGATAGTTGAAGCAACTTCGAGACATCCAGTAGAATTGAATATCATAGTTGGCTTATCAAATGCCATAGTTACTTGACGTGCCATAGAACCAGCAGCACAACCAGCACAGAGACGGTGGCCACCAGTAAAGTATACAGGCTTATCTACTAAATCTTTTAATCTATATTTTGGAACATTAACCGTCATGATTGTGCCTCCTTTATTCACGTACCCCCCACCAGAAGATGGGCAAGTTTTTACCCTCTTCAAATGCTTTTTTCGCCCTGTTAAACATTCCATGATATCCCTTAATGAGAGTATCGCGACCACCTAAGCCAATTGTATATTCAGCTATTAAGGGAGAAACATCAGTACCATATATGGCTGATTTGATATCTTGAACAAGAATACCTCAATGTCCACCGAAAGAATGAGCTCTTTCTATTGAAATTACGCCTTTTAGGTTTTTACATAGTTCAACAATCTTACTTCCCCAAAATGGACGGTAAACTCGAATTTTAATTAATCCTACTTTTTCTCCCTTCGCTCGAAGTTCATCAACAGTCGTTCTTGCGTTACCTGCAGAGGATCCCATAGTGATAAATGCATATTCTGCATCTTCCATCTTGTAGGACTCAATAGGCTTGTATTTTCTCCCTGTAAGTTTTTCCCATTCTGTAAACGTTTCAAGAATGATTTTTCTTGATCTTTCTTGAGCGTCTCTTATTTGTGCTCGAGCTTCCATATAATAATCCTGTAAGTGGAGAAGGCCGATACTCATGGGATTTGAAGGAGTTAGCTTGAAATCTGTTTGCCTATCACCACCGAGAAAATTCAATGCCTCTTCTCTAGAAAGAGGTTCAATACCTTCAATAGCATGAGAAAGAATAAAACCATCTAGTCCAACCGCAACTGGTAAGAGTACATCTGGGTGTTCTCCTATCTTGAAGGCTAAGACTGTGTGATCATGTGCCTCCTGATTATCTTCACAGAAGAGACTGATCCAACCAGAATCTCGGAGAAGAAGCTGGTCTGTCTGTTCTCCATGGATATTTATTGGCCCACTAATTGCTCGATTCGCGAGGGCCATAACGATTGGTGTACGAGAGGATGCAGCGATGAAAACAATTTCGTACATTAACAAAAGTCCTGCAGAAGCAGTACTCGTAAATACACGGGCACCTGCAGAACTAGCGCCAACACATGCAGACATAGCACTGTGTTCTGATTCAACGGTTACAAATTCAGTGTCAACCTCACCATCTGCAACGAAATCAGCAAATCGTTCTACTATTATTGTTTGAGGGGTGATAGGATATGCGGCTACAACATCAGGATTAACAGCCTTTGCTGCAATTGCAACAGCATCATCACCTGTTACTGCGATTCTTGACATTTAAAGATCCTCCATAATAATGGCTTTTTCACCCTTTCTACCAGGGCATTCATTTGCACAAATACCGCAGCCTTTACAATAGAAGTAATCAAATTTTGGATGAGCTTTACCATCCTCACCAGTTACCATCGTGATTGCACTATCTGGACACAAAAAATAGCATTCTAAACAGGAAATGCAATTCTCAACAATTAGAACTGGTTTTTGAGCTGCCCAATCACCTGTACGAAAGAATTTTGCGCTTCCTGCTGGTGTGCTGCCAGCAATAGGGAGTTTTTTATATCCCCACTTTTCTTTTACCCATTGTTTGAATTCGTCATCTGAAATATCTGTTGGAAGAACAGGCATTAGTTTATCACCTCATTAAAAGAACGATCAACTGCTTTTACGTTTTTTCTAGCTGGTTCTTCTCGGAAACGAGCCATAATAGCCTTTTTTATTGATTCAAGTGTAATTATTTTACTCTCTGTAAGTTTGACAAGAGCTCCTAGAATGGCTGTATTTGTTTGTTTGATTCCGATTTCTTCTGCTGCAATTGCAGTAGCATTGATTGTGGCATATTTAGCATCAGATCGTGATTCTTTCAGTTTCTGAATGCTTTCTGAATTTGGATCTTCTGTGTTTATGATTACAAGTCCCCCTTCCTGGAGTCCTGCTAGAACATCCACCTGACCCAAGAGTGTGGGATCCTGAACAATAACTATATCTGGTTCATAAATCTCCGTTTTTACATAGAAACGTTCGTCAGAAATGCGCGCAAATGCTGCAATAGGGGCACCAGAACGTTCTGGTCCAAACGAGGGAAAAGCGTGGACATACTTATCCTCCAGTAAGGCGGCTTCGGCAATCAGATAACTACTGGTCATCACGCCTTGTCCTCCTCTACCATGTAAACGAATATCAATAATATCTGCTGTCAAAATAAATACGTCTCCTAGTTTTTCAGGTTTGTTAATAACGTCATTTTACCTTACTAGGCAAATCTCCCTACATTAAGATTATTTTTAGTTATCTTGCATAACAATGGTGAAGAAAAATCTCACTTTAGACTTATTTGGAAAGGTGTAAATAAATCATCAAAAATATTCTACTAGAAAGGATTCGATTGGATAGAATTTCAATTACAACAAACCAAGTGAAAGAATTTTGGTACAAATCGCAATTATCATCCTTGATTGAGGTTAGTGACAGATGCACTCAAGTCGAGATCTTTGGGTACTCAAGATATGTTCAGCAGGATCCTACCAAGTTGGAAAGACTAGTTTAATTCGTCGTTACGCTGAAGGGAAGTTTATTCACGATTATTTACCAACTATCGGGGTAGATATCACGACAAAAAAAATCATTGTTGATGACCACCAGGTAAAGATTGTGTTAGTAGACACAGCTGGAGAAGAATATTTTGGGAAAATCCGAAAAACTTACTTTGAGGGAGCTTTTGGGTGTATAATTGTCTATGATATTACTCGTGAAGAAACTTTCACAGAACTGGATCGTTGGATCTCTGACTTTAGAAGTGTAGTTGGGGAGAAAGCAGCTATATCCATAATTGGTAACAAGATTGACTTAGAAGATCTCCGATGTGTGACTCCTAAACAAGGTCAAAAAATTGCGAAGCAATATGGAGTGCCTTTCTATGAGTGTTCAGCGAAACTCGGAGGGGAAATCATTCCCCAAATCTACGAAGATCTTGTACGGAAATATTTCTTAAGCTTACAAGAAGAAAAAGACAAATAATTCTCAAATTCTTATTTTAAACTTTTTAGGTATACTCTTCTATGTCTATTAAATTAGTCCTGTTTAGAACTGTTTATAATATCATGAATTTATGTTATGTCAAGAATAATAATAATATAAAAGATCAGAAAATAGATGTTAGATTGAGAGTTCATTAATGAAAAAAAAGCTGGTTATGCTGAAAAGTTTAAAATGATTAATTCTACTTGATTATCAGAATCCGAGGATGTTGGGATATGAGTGCTCCCAAAGATGATGTGATATTGAAGATCTGTGCAGCTGGATCCTATGGAGTAGGAAAGACCAGCTTAATCCGACGATATGCTGAAAATAAATTCTCTTCAAGTTATACTCCCACGATTGGAGTGGATATCACAACAAAGCGAGTTACTGTTGGTAAAAACCAAATAAAATTACTCTTAGTCGATACAGCTGGTCAGGAGTACTTTGGAAAAATAAGAAAGGCCTATTTTGAGGGAGCTTTTGGTTGTATCATTGTTTATGATATTACAAGGCGTGAATCATTCTTAGACCTTGAACGTTGGATTTCAGACTTCCGAGATGCGGTTGGGGAGAAAGCATTAATTTCAATAATTGGGAATAAGATAGATCTAGAAAATTCTCGAACCGTGTCCACTGAGGAAGGGAAAAACTTCACAGAACAATATGGCATTCCCTTCTATGAATGTTCAGCAAAGCTTGGTGGGGATATTATCACGAACGTTTATATTGATTTAGTTCGTCAGTATCTATCTGCAGTAAATCTAAATCTGGATTAATGAGCTAAGAAGAAACACTGGTCCAAATTCTCCTTATCTAGTTTCTGCCCCTGATTCTTTCTATTCCTCCTCCTCTTTGATTTCCGCAACAGGTATCTCTTCAATATTTGTATCTTTAATAACATCTGTTACCTCAATTGTTTCTTCAATCTCCTCTCCAGTTTCAGCCTCCTCAAAAGTTTCTATCTCTTCTATCTGCTCTTCCGTTTCTTCTTCCACTTCATCTTTTTCTTCTTGAAGTTCGTCTTCTAGGTCCTCCTCCTCTGGTTCCTCTTCATAAACATCACCCATTAGACGTTTCAATCGCCAAAGCATCTGTAGTTTAAGACGTCGGCTTTCATCGTCGAAACCAAAATCGTTAGCGAATTTCGGAGTAGTCGTATACACTAAAGATCGAGCCCGAGGTTCACCAATGATATATCCTCTTGCTTCAAGATGACGACAAATTTCAGTAATTTTTACAGGCCCAATCTTTTTAACAATTTTTTTGACCATTGCTAAGGAAATTGGTTGGCGATAGGCAATCTCCGTTAGTATTCGCCGTTCTTCTTGTGTCATAAATCTCTCTGTTACTATAGATTGGAAAAATTCATGATAAATTGGATTGAGTTGAAGAACCCATCTATCTCTAGATATTTCTTCTATAACTATTGGTGATGTTCGCTTCATTTGTCTTGCAACTTTTCTTAGCGTTCGTTTTACAATCGGTGATTCTTCTTGTAGACTCTCGATAAGCTCTGTTACATGAATCGGTCTCCCAACAGAAAATAAGGCGCCTTCAATTCTTTCCTCTAAAGTAACAGGTGGAAGTTCTGCTACAGTTAATCTACTAACCTTTGGAATGACTTCTTCAATCTCTGGATGATGTTGTAAGATTTCAGGAGATATAAAGCTAAATATTGAATCCTCAGATTCCGTAACTGTTGCAACAAAGGGTAGAAAATCCAATATAGGTTTAGGAGGGATATCAGGAAGTTCAGGAATCGGTTCAGTGATTATTTTTGGAATTGATGCGAATCTCTCTTCAAATGGTATTTCTGTAACTTGAGGATCTTCAATTGTTTTCGTATGAGCTTCTTGGGATTCCTCTATGATTTCAGGAATCTCTGTTGTGGATTTAATCTCTTCCTCAACAACCTTTTCCTTCTTTTTATCCTTTTTTCGACGACGAAACAAGCGAAACATAGTTGATCCTCAATAATCTATTCGAACTGAAGTTCTCGTAAAGCATATTCTTTTAATCCAGTTCTTATTGCAATTTTTGTTCTCTCGGGTTCAAAAGGAAGTTTAAATAAGGTCAGGAAATCCTCAGTTACATTGATAATGTTTCTTTTGCCCTTTGGGGTGATTGTAATTAAGTTCATTGCTTTCAATTCTTCTAAATCTTCTCTCACTCTTTTTCCAAGTATTCTTTGGAGTTTACTTGGAGTTACTTTCTCTTCTAATACATATTCTTTGAACGCGGTGAGACTTAGCACTTTTAATAAATGACGGGGAACTTCTGAGCGCTTAATAAATGGCCAATGTAAGTGAGCAGCTACCTCATCTCTCAGCTTCAATTGTACAATATTATCTTCAGTATTGATAATAGTATAAGCTCTTTTCTGGTCGATATGATCGTCTCGAATTTTTTCAATGAGTCGTTCCACTTCACCTTCATCCTTCTGAATAAGTTCTGCCAACTCTGTAAAGCTCATTGGACGATCATAGAGATATAATGCAGCCTCTATTACATTTTTTTCTTTCAAAGCTTTAATGTCCATTATCTGGTTCAAACCCAAGGTAAGTTTGATTGTGTTAGTTGAGTTAAGGTTTCAAGGCTTTATATTGATTTTTCATTAATCCTTCAATTTTACCATAATGATGATTTTGATAAACTCAGATTAGATGAGAGGAAAATATGGCCAAGATACCATGTTTAACTAGAACTATAAATAAAGTATTTTGTCGGCTTTATACAATTTATTTGTAGTATTTAACTCCATGATATAAGGAAAACTTAATGTATTCCAACGTTGTAGGGAGTTTATCGTCTATCAAATTGTAAGAAAAAATAGAAATAAACTTAGGAAGTGTCATAATGGCTAATCTAGGACTCGAATCATTAGATCTAAATTCTCAAGAGTCAAAAGTATATATTTTTCTACTTGCGTTGGGCCCTCTTTCTCTTGGTGAGATAATTAAGAATGCTGAATTCACCTCCGCAGATGCAATAAAATCCATTGAAGGATTACAGAGTAAAGGATATGTCCATCAAATTCCTGGGGTCGCTTCCCGATATAATGCAATTCTTCCTTTTAATGATCTAAAGGCCTCAGCTGATACTACTATTTCACAAATGGAGGCACTTGCAGCTCAACTTGACGAACATGTCGCCAAAAAATTGGAGATAATTCTTGGGAAGGTGCGAGAAGAATCACAAAAGATATCTGATGGGATTGAAACAGCTCAAACAGCAATTAATCAAACAGAGATGAAAACAGAAGGGGATATTGAAGCGAGAATTGCGCGGTACACCCTCGAAGTAGAACAAGGGATTGATGAAACAAAAACGAACATCAATAAAATATTTGAATCAAAACAGAGCGATCATCAAGCGTTAGTGTCAAATTTAAGGGGAGCTTATACTCAGAAAACTAATGAGATGGGAATGAGTTTTAAACAAACCAATCAGGAGTTTCTTGAGAAATATCAAGGAGGTATTGGTGAACTAGAAACTACTGAAAATGAAAGAAATCAAACATTAACAACTCAGATAGATAATTTAGTTTCAAAATCACAAGACTCTCTCACCCAAGGACTTCAAAATGTACATCAATCAATGGATACGACTGGTCAGGTATTATTCCAATCGATTGATGAGCGAAATGAGAAATTGATTACCCATATCTCAAATATTACCTCCGAGATAGTTCAAGAAGTCACTAAAGTTAGTGAAGACAGTCAACTCAAGGTTGGATCGACTCTTGAATCATTTAATAAGGATATAAATCAACAACTAGATGTAAGTAAGCAAGATACGGTTGGAGCATTAACCTCTACAAAGGATGAAATCAAGACAAAGACTGTCGGAAGTGCGGAAAACTTACAACAGGCTCTTAATGAATCTTTAGTAGCTACTCAAAATCAGCTTGTTGAAATGTTGCAACAAGCGCAAGATACATTATCCCAAAAGGTGCTGGAGGCTAGAAATCAGGTACAGTCAGTTATTGAAGAATTTTCAGAAGCAGTTAAGGTACAAACAGATAGTGATATTCAAAAAATTGTCATTAATACAGAGTCTACATTTGGAGGAATTACACAAGATACGCAGAACACTTACAAGCAAACCCGAGAAGGATTAAATGCCGCTTTTAATGAGATGTCAGCTAATGCTCGAGATAAAACAGAGGAAATAAAAGGAGCTGCCTTACTAGAATTGAGTGGGATAGTTGATACACTCAAGGCTGAAATTAATTCACATTTGGAACAATTTAAGCAGACTTTAGCCCCCCAAGATCAACAATTGAAAAATGAACTTGCAGAATTTAAAACAGAGGTTACGGCATCGAGATCTCAGGCATTAGAATCATTTAAAACAATAATGGAAGGATTTAAATCTGCAGTCACTACAAAACATCTGGAAATGGAAAATTTAGCTACTAAAGAGACTAATATCCTCTTGGAGAACATCAATCAATTTATTGAGGGAATTAATGGACAATTAAAAGAATATGATTCTACTTTCAATACTACATTAACTGAAACTGCAGTCAAGATATCAGAGAAGCTAATTGTCCAAACTCGGGAAATTCAAGAAAAAATGGTTGCTGTAGTGAATGAAATGAGTCAAAGCGCTTCAGATCAACTTGCTACTACTAGTCAATTAATTTCTTCTAGTATTCAAGCTGAAATCTCGACATTGGAAACAGAACTTACAGATTATTCAGCAAAATTCAAAGAAGTGACACAGCGGAATGAAGAGGTGTTTAAAAATTATTTGTTCTCATTAGAGAAACTATCAAGTTTGGTAACAGACACAAAACATCCTGAAGTTCAAACAGCCCCAATAATATCACGAGAGGCAGTTTTAAATTATCTTCAAAGCATGTTCTCAAGAATGAAAGGAGGAATGACGTTATTGATTCCTCAAGTAGACGATATTCCAATTAATACCATTCTTGAGACGAAAAATCATCAAAGAATCAATTTAGTATCAGTTTTAGACCCAGTTAAGCATACTGATTTATTAAAGAAGCTTTTTTCAAAACCAAATGTCCGTGTCCGGAGAGTAGATATAACAAAGTTTGAAGGTGTCGATAAATACGTTGCTGCTGATCGTGATGGTGAAGAGGTAATTATAGGGATCACAGAAGATCAAGGCGAAACTGTTGCAATTGCCAGCTATTCGGATGCATTTGTCACATTGATGGGGAAAATAGTACTTGGTGATTATTTCCTAGCTCGCTCAGTTGAGATCACCCGTACCGAGGTAGGAATGTAATCTCATCTTCTCTCCTTCCTTTTTCCTCTTTTAGTTACTTGAATATAAATCTCATAAGGAGGATTTAGTTCCTGTTCTGCAGTGATCAGTTCGTCACGAAATAAATAGAGACACGAGATTAATACTCTTGCTCGGATAAGACGTCTTTGTTCATCTGATTTGCTTCCTCTCTCCATTTCTCTGACAACCTTAGTAAATTCTGCTTCCTCATTCTTATCCTCAAAAGCAATTTTCTTGATGATCTCAAAAGTGTTTTTCACTAAATCTTCTATAGCAACCCTATCTAAATCGAGTTCATAATCAAAACTTTCGAAATCAGCTAATTCTAGCTTTCGTCTTCGTCGTTGAACATCCCCCTTCTTCATCATTCTCTTCTCTTCTTTAATTTTCTCTAGTTTTTTCTTTTCATCTTCTTCTTGAAGACCTAATAGAAGCTCAGCATAAAATGATTCAGGATCTGCAGATTCAGCTAATGCAAGCAGATTTCTAGTAACATAAAAAAGGAGGGGAATTTTAAATTGAAACTCTCGTCTTTTAGCGCGAATAGCGAGTTTTTCTTCTTGCTTTTTTTCGTATTGTATAGCTACACTTACTTTCTTTTTGTGAATGCGTGAAGCTGAATAAATTGCTTGACCAAGAATACGAAAATCTAGTCCTTGTTTCTGTAATTTTTGATGAAAATCAGGGAGAATTTCCTTCATTTTGAATTCACGGATGAAAGATACTCGCTCAGGAAAAAGATCTGGATTAATAAGGTAAATATATGGTTCCTCTAAGAAAAATTGGCCGCTATGGCTGAATAATCTTATATAATCATCTTCGTCGTCGTCGTCTTCGTCTTCTTCTTCTTCTGTTTCTGGTGTCTCTAGCTCAGCCAATTTATGATCCTCGATTAAAGGTATAAGGACTTATGAAAGCCCCTAGAAAGCTCCAGCTCGTTCTAATTGTTTTTCTTCACTCATCTGGATTGAGAAGACCGAACTCAATCCTTTAACATTAGTACAACCATATAACCTGTCGGCCCATGCCATTAAAATATCACGATGACTAATAACCAAGAATTGGGCACCTGGTGACTTCCGTTGCTTAACTGTTTCATCAGAGTCTTGTCCCACACTCCTGCTCATTCGATGAAGTAATTTGGCAACTCTTCTGACATTCATGGGATCTAATGCAGCATCGATCTCATCTAAGATGTAGAATGGCTGAGCATCAACGGTTTGGACTGCAAAAATAAATGCTAACGCAGTCAAAGCTTTTTCACCACCAGACATGGATTCAAGAGATGCAACCTTCTTTCCTGCGGGATGGGCTTCAATGAACATGCCTCCCTCAAAAATATCTTCACCTTTCTTAGGGTCTTTCTCTAAAATGAGTCTGGCGTCCCCTCCAGATAATTCGTTGAATATAGAACCAAAATATTTATTTACTGATCGGAAGACTTTCATAAAAACGCTATACTTCTCTGTCTCTATCTCTTCGATGAAGTCAAGAATTACTTGCCTTTCTTCAATGAGAATATCTCTCCGGTCCAGTAATTCAATGTATCGAGCATTTTCTTCTTGAAATTCCTTTAATGCTCTCATATTGACAGGTTCTAAGCGGGTTTTCTCGGTAGACTTCTGTTCGATATCCTTCGTGATCTTGCTCCTATTGATTTTTTGTAATTCTTCTGCATCTACGGGAAGAATTTCAATGTTAAGTTCTAATGCTTCATTCTGTAGATTTTCCAATTCTACCGTTAAGCGTTCACGTTGCAGTTTTATTTCAGTGACTTGTTCTTCATCTTTTGCAACTTTCTCGTTTAACTTTTCCTTATCTTTGATAAGTTGTCCTTGGTATTTTTTCTGAGTATTAAGGTCTGATTTTACTTCTTTCATCTCTGTAGATACTTCTTCCTCATTTTCCAAGATTTTAGCTAATTGATCCCCCAATTGAGTATGTTGTTCTTCTAAAGCTTGTAGTTCTCCTGTTAAATTAGCATTCTCCACCTGTACAGTGTTTATTTCCTCGTTGGTTTCATTAGATCTTTGTTCTTTTTCTTCTCTACTTGTGATTAAACTTTCAATCCGCGATTCCACACCTGTAAGTTTTCCCTGTAACTTTCCAAGCTTCTGTTCAACCTGGTTCATTTTTTCCAGGAGCGGACGAGTGTCTGCTTCTTCTAGACGTTTCTCAACTTCAGTTATCTCATTTGAGATTTTTTCAAGGCTTTCTTCGTAGAATTCCATTTCTTTCTGTTGTTCGTCCCGAGCATTCAATCTATCCTGAAGCTGCTTTTGAAGGGGTTCCAACTCCAGCCTGTTTTTCTCCATATTATCTTGGTAAAGTTTAACCTCATTTTCTTGTTGAGTTTTTTGGATAGTAGCATTTTGGATTTGTTTTTCCAGCTTCTGAATTGATTGGATAATAATTTTCTCAAGATCAAGTAATTTCTTTTTGTTCGCTTGTTCTTCTTTCAACTGGGAATTTAGAGCATCTTTTTGTTCACGTGTTTGATTCATCTCGGTGTGAAGCTCATCCACAGTTTCTTGGGCAGCAGCTAGATGAAATCCACCATATATAATCCCATTAGAATAAAAAATATCCCCATCAATCGTTGAAATGGTTTGATCCCTTTTCCTCCAAGTTTTCGCTGCTTCTCTAAGATCATTTACCACTTCATTCTGTTCACGTATTTTTTTAACAATATTCGAGAACTTTTCCGTAGATTTTAATTTGAATTTTTCAAGAGGAATAAAATTAGCTGAACCTACCGCATTATCCTTTAAAAGTTGGATGCAACCAATGGCAGAATCAATTGATTCCGTAATTATTGCATCGGAGAGATGACCAACTTCTGTAGGTAAAGTTTCTCCTTCCCTTGATAAGTTTTGGAATTCTCCCAATACACCTTGAATTTCCCCATTATTTGTTTTACTACTAATAAAAGAAATTGCAGGGTTCTCTTTTCCTTCTTCAGATTTCATGAATGAAGAAATTGTATCTATTCGTGCTTTGAGTACCAGAAATTTATCATTTAGTTCTCTACTTTCCGTCTCTAACGAATTAATCTTTGCATCTAAATCTATCTTCTTCTGATTAACATCTCCCACCTTAGATCTCGCTTCATCAAGCTGGTTCTGATCCTCTACTAAACTTTGGGTGAGTTCCTGTGATTTAGTTTGAGAGGCTGATATCTGATCTTCTAGATCTTTTTGGCGTTTTTTAAACTCATTCACATTATTTTGGAACGCTGTTACCATATTCTGCGAAACTTCGAAAGAAACCTGAGTTTTTGTTAATCGATCATTTTCAACACGAAGTCTACGCTCAGCATCATCATATTCAATTTTTATATCATCGTATTGTTGACTTTTTTGCTCTAAATCAGTTTCAATTGCCTTTCGGTGGTTTTGAGTTTCCTCAATTTGGGATTGAAGTTCTTTTTTGGCTTCTTCCAATTCTTCTTTACCTTTGATATCTTCTTCAGTTTTCTTGGTAATTTGATTTAAACGCTCTTGTAGTTGTTTAATGCGTTTTTCATTCGACTTAATCGTTTTCTTATTAAATTCAGTTTTTTCCTCTATTTTTGCTTTCTCAATGTTCTTTTCTTCTGCTGATGTTCGAATTTCTGTGAGAGAAGTCTCTAAGCGAATCAATTGATCTTCTAAAGATCTAATTTTTTCTGTGACTTCTTCGATCCTTTCATTAGTCTGTTCACGTTCATTAATCTTTATTTCTTGATCATTACGAATATTAGTTATTTCTTCATCAAACTGAGATGCACTCTGTTGATTATTGTGAAATGCGTACGAAATTAGAAGGGCTTTAAGCTGTAGAATCTCTTGATCAAGCTGGGTCCAGCGCTCGGCATCTTCCTTCTCTTTTCGTAATGATTCTACGCGTTTTGCAACTTCATTTACTAAAAGTTGGAGCTCATCCATCCTTCGTTGGGCTTCATCTAGTTCAACTAAAGCAGTTCTTTTCTTTTCATCGAATTGTCCGACTCCTGCTAAATTCTCCATCAATTGACGTCGTTCAATTGGATTCATTCCGACAATTTCGCTCACTTGACCTTGAGCAATAATGTTGTAGGAATTAATGACATCAATTCCAGCGATTCGAAGTTTATCAAGAATATCTGTCCGCGTTGTTCTCTTACCGTTCAATCTGTAAGTACCAGAACCATTTCGTTTTAATTCACGACTTACAATTACTTCTTTCTCTTTAAGAGGAATTGCATAATCGCTGTTATCAAATACAATTTCGACTGTCGCTCTATCAGCAGGTTTCTTCCCTCCAATTCCATTATAGATGAGCCCAATCATTTTTTCAGCTCTCATCGATTTCTTCGATAGAGCTCCAAGACAGAAGTTCACACCATCAATGCTATTGGATTTTCCACTACCATTTGGTCCAACTATTACTGTGAATCCAGTTGCTAGAGGCATCCTAACGGTACCAGGGCCATAAGATTTCCATCCAGTCATTCTTATTTCCTTAATATGTACCATTAGTTCCGCCTCTAAGTTAGAAATCAATATTGTCTTTTAAAAACCAGTAAAACAAAAATTTGGGAAAATGCTTGACTTGAGTACTACTTTGGATAAGCGATTAAAGCCATTCCTTTTAAATTTTCATAAGTTTCTGGAACTAGCGTAACCCTTTCCATTATAAATGTATTCAATCAAGGATCAATAGATCTTATTTTTGAAAAGGTTTGTACAAATTTCTAGGCGTGATAATGTTGGAATTGACTTAAAATCAAGTATTCACTAAATCCTGAAATAGCTAGTGTACTTTTTCTACAAAGAAGTCATTTGCAGAGTGGGTAAATTTGTAAAAGAATGATCTTCTCTGAAAGCTATTTTTAAAAAACAAAATTCTCCACCGAAAAATGATTTGTGACAGATGAAGTGATGAAGATGGCTGTTGAAAAATCAGATAAAGCTCAAGAAGAAAGTAAAAAGAGATTCATGTTCTTGACAACTCAAGAATTACGAACACGATTTCTATCCCAGAAAATTAGAAATATCATCGCCTTAGGTATTTTTGGGACTGCAAACGCAGTCATTGTCGCATTCATTATTGCATATTTTAATCTCAGATATTTACAGGAATTCCTTGAATTATCACCTGAACTTGCTGAAACCATTTTTAGTTATTCTATTGCTGCAGGTTCAATTGGTTTTCTAGCGACCGTAATAATTGGAGGTGCTTTCTCTGACGATTTTCGTTCAAAATATGGAGCACGGGCACCTTACATACTAGGTGGGAGTCTACTTGCTGGAATTATGTTACTGTTGACTCCTATTTTTGCTGGAACCGCCAGTGAGGACCTGATGATCATACTTTTTCCATTCTGCTTCTTCCTGGTGTATGTGGGCCTTGGGTTAGCTTCATCTCCGCACGGGGCATTACTATCCGAATTATTTACTAAGGAACAGCGAGAGTGGATTGGACTGGTGTTAGCTGGATTTACAATACTAGGCAGCTTAGTGGGTCTCGTATTTTTCGATGTTTTTACAACAGCTCTCTTGGATTTTGCTGAAGTTTTCCAGCTCTCATTCTTAGCTGAGTTTAGTTTATTCCTTTTCCCTGCTTTAATCATCATTGTGACTGGGATATTTGTGTTTCTTTTGGTTGAAAAGGCAAATCCTCCCTATCCACCAATCGATTCCCCTATCACGGACATTTTAAAAACCCCAAGCTATCTCCTCAATTTTTCTGGTTCCGATTTTGGTAAGATGTTTTTTGTCCAATCTTTTTGGGGGTTTGCGAGTGAAGCAGTGGCTTTGTACTTAATTATTCACTTAGTTGCCGCGGGTCTTCCTGAGGGTGATGCTCCAGTTGCCTTGTTAGTAACAGGCTTAGTATCAGCTGGAATGGCGATTCCTGCAGGGCTTTTCATTAAAAAATTTGGTAAGGTAAAGACTGCTATAGTTGGATCCTTAATCTACTCTGTATTTTGTTTCTTACTGGCTGGAGTAGAAATTGGAAATTATTATCAGATTTTCTTGATAATAGCTGCGATCGGAGGTTTTGGAGCAGTTTTTATTGAGGCAGTTCGTGTTTCATTACCAGCAGATCTGGTTCCTGAAGGAAAAGAAGCCCAGTTCATGGGAATCAATAAATTCGGATCTTTATGGACCCAACCGTTCGTAGCGATATTAGGGGGCATATTACTCTCGGTCTTAATTGATTGGCAATATTCATTCACAGCTATCATGTTTTTACTAGCAGGTTTTGCTTCGATAATTGCAACTGCGCTTTTATTTCTCATCTCATATGAGAAAATGGTACGTGATGAGTACAGGAAATTCTACAAACGATACCTTACCGCGAGAGGAATTGTTGGGGAAAAATTAAATGGCATCTTAGAAGCACTTATTTAAGAGCTATTTTCCTTTACGCTTTTTACTTTCAATTATAAGAATACCTAAATGGGCAAATGGTGATTCCATTCCTTCTCCCGTTTTTGCAGAACATAGATAGTAACCAGATAAGTTGTACTCTTTTACAAAATTTCTAGCAGATTCTGCTATCATTTCTCTTTTTTCCTCTATTACAGTATCTAATTTATTACCGAGAAGAACAATAGGGATATCGGATTCATTATGTTGGCGAATCATTGCTAGCCATTCTGGCAATTCAGATAGGGTTTGGATTCTTGAGGTATCAAAAGCAACCAATGCACCAGATGAGCCTTGACAATAACCAGGAAAAAGAGATCTAAATCGATCTTCCCCTGCGTAATCCCAATACGCTATTCGCAGGACAGTTTCTCCAACCTCTTGATCCATAACTAAAAAATTTATACCTACTGTACTAACTGCTGGTATGAAATTGTTTGTTTCGTACCGTTTTAATAAAGTAGTTTTACCTACCCCTCCAGGTCCTGCTACAACAACTTTAACCGTTAAAGTGCTTGCGTCAGCAATGAATTTAGTTTTCATTTTAATGCAGCCTTTTTCATTTTTGTCTGTATTGTTGAATTCTTATAGCCATCCTTTGGAATACTTTTTGTGTGTTTTCTCCAGTAAGGGCACTTGTTTTAAAATACTCAGCAATAGGGTATTTATTCCTAAAATCGTTAATTTTAAGAGGGGAAGTCGATATTCCTAAGTCAGCTTTTGTAGAAACTAAAAAATTAACACTTTTTTTCTTGCGAACTCTTTGTTCATAAACATTAATCCAATCATGCAGAGCGTCTAATGTCTCCTCTCGTGAAGGATCAAAAGCGAGAATAAGCCCATCGCTATCAGAAGCATATTGGGGAAATATCTTCTTAAAACCAGGTTCTCCTCCAAAATCAAACAGATGAATAACCACCGTAGATCCATTTTCTAAGGTGATAGTTTTGATAGTGAAGTCAAATCCCACGGTTGATCGTAAACCCCTTAAGGGAAACTGATTGTGAATAAACCTATGGACGAGGGTTGACTTACCAACACGTTTTTCTCCTGCAATTACTACCTTCAGTGGTCTTTCCATTGTCACTGTTTATTCACTTCAACCTCAATTAAATCAAGTTTTTTTACCATTTTTCTGCCATTTCACCCCATATTCCCTTTAAATATAATATTTTATTCCTCTTCTTCTGCAATGGGAATTTCAGAAATAATACCTTCTTCCTCCTGATCAACCTTACTACTACCAGCAGGTGTGTGACTTTTTTGTGGGGGAGGAGAGGATATTTGAATTTCAGAAGCTTTGATGAGGAGAGTAAGCTCTTCAGCTTGAAGTGCCACCTTTGAAAGCAATGAAAATATTACTTCATATTTTTCATTAACTTTCCGGTCAATTATCGCTAGTATTTCGTCTTGAAATTGTTCTAGTTGTTTCTGATAATTTTTAATGCTTGTATTTTGCTCCTCCATTGTTTTTTCGTATTCTTGGACATTTTCCTGGAGCCCTTGGATCAAATCATCACGAGTCTTTTGAGCTTCCATTTTTAATTCATTTGAAAGATCGGCAATCGTCTTTTGAAGTTCTTTTCCTACTTTTTTTGGCATAAAACTAGCTGAAACTTCATCAAGGATCTGTGTATCGGATTCTTTTAGCGATTGCGTTGCAATGGTCAACTCAGTTCTAATGTTTTCATTATAACTTTCTATAATACGTGAAAAATTCTCAAAATGGGTCTTCTGATCCTCTTTTGATAGACTAATTAGCTCTTTTAATTTATGTTTGAATTGACTTAAGCTATTCCTCTGCTCTTCTATAAGAAGTGCATGATTTTTATTTAGCTGTTCGAGCTGTGATAATCCGTCTCCCACCAGTTCAATGGTTTTTGCAAGGCTTCCGAACTGTTCTTGGGTTTTTTCAACATAATTTTCTATTTCTAACTGTAATTTCTCTTGGTTTTGGTTTAAAGAAGAAATCTTATCATTAAGCTCATTAATTGTTTCCTCAAAAGTAGTTTTGAATTGTTCTACTCGTAAACGGTCTTGAATTTCTGTTTTATGCTCCTCAAGAGTGTTATTAAATGATGAAATGGTTTGATCGTGGTTATTTTGAGTTTCTTGAATTTCTATAAATTGAGTCGAGAATTCTTCGTATTTATTTTCTGCATGTTGATTTCGACTTTCAAATTTTTCTTCTAACTCACCAAATCGAGATGAGATTTTTTGATTTTGATTGTTTATGTCCTCTTCTAGTTTATTGTAACTGTTTGAAACCTCTTCAAGCTTATTATCTAGATTCTGAACCTGCAGCTCAATTTTCTCTTCTAATGAATTGATTTGTTTATTGATATCCTCAACATTTGTCCCAAGTTTCACATCCCAATCTTGAAGCTGTGTTGCACAATTCTCAATTGTAGAATTCCTTTTTTCCAAGTCAGTAGCTAATTTTTTTAACATTTCCTTATTCTCTTCAACAACCTTTGTTAATTCAATGATCCGTTGGGCAAGTTGAAGGTCTACTTCATCAGAATTATCAGAGTCCTGAGTCATAATTAATTTTCTCCTTCAGATTTATGGTTGTTTTACTGAGTGTTAAACGAATATCTTCTAATCGATTAATTAATTTATTTTCAATACTTTCTTGACGAATGAATTCTTCAATCTGGATCTGTTTCTTAACTACAGGTAAAAAACGCTTCCAATGAGCTGAAATCTCTTGAATATGTTTTGGTGCGGAAATAATAACAATATTTGTTTCTGAATCAAGCGAGTCGACTAAAACACCCATTTTAGTTTCATCGACATTTAGCTCAGTTATCCCTACCTGTAGATTAGGATGCCTTTTAAGTAGTAAAAGAGAATCAGCTTTTTGTTGAATAATTGGAAAGATTTCCTGTGGGGTTTGTAAAAAAATTCCAGTAACAGAGAAGCCTTCTGCAAATTTTTGTAGTATTGGCCGGAGAGACATTAATAAAATCCCTTTTTCGATTGCAAATATTCTTTAGATTTATTTCCAAAATCAATGCTAAAAAAGCTTACACATTAAAGTTGCCAGCAAAAAATATTCTAATTGTGAAAGATAATAAAAGAAAAAAGGAAAAAAAGGGTCATAAATAATTTTTTTGTGAATATAAATGCAGAAAACCTTCTAGTCTGAAATAAAAGATAAATGATGAAGTAAACGAAAAATTAGTTTATAATAATACCAAGATGGGATATATATGGATACTGCATCTTCTGCTGCAAACTTAACTGTCATAACTCCCACATTAAACGAAGAAAGCAACATCAATAATATGATAACACGATTAATATCATTATATCCTCAAGTCTCGATCATTGTAGCTGATGATGGATCAACAGACGGAACTGCAGAAATTGTTAAGAATTGGGGTGTTAAAAACCCGAAAATTCAGCTATTAGATCGTAAAGATGAAGCAATCAAAGGATTAACAATTTCCTTAGTTGACGCACTTAAAATTACTACCACAAACTATTTCATCGTTATTGATTGCGATTTTCAACATCCTCCAGAGAAAATTATAGATGGACTTCATTTGTTATCAGAAGGAAATCAGTTAGTTATCGGAACTCGTTCAAGTGTTGAGGGTTGGGGTTTTCGACGGAAGCTCATATCCTGGGGAGCAACAACACTCGGTAAAATTTCTTTGTTAATTAGACGACGACCGCGCCCAAAAGATATTATGAGCGGGTTTTTTGGTGGGGATGCTCAATTTATTACAGAGATTATTGAACAACATCCCCGAACTGTTTCTCCTAAGGGCTACAAACTCTTATTTGATGTTTTAAAGGTAGTACCTCGGGATATTTCTATTGGAGAATTTCCTTATGTTTTTCAGACTCGAGAGGCTGGAGAATCAAAAATTAGTCTAAAACATATTTTAGTTTACTTTAAATCCCTGTTTTAATAAGAAGAAAAATCTATTTAGTAAAAAAGAAGTGTGAGGTTAGTATTGTCGGGAAAAAGATCTCTGTTGCTGTGCTGTTGCGCGTAACCGACTAGTTGATGTCCGACTCGTTTTCCGTTGTCGGCTTACAAATTTCATGATGTTCTCACCAAGTAGTGTGAAAGCTGCTTGGATATTCACACCTGTTTTTGCAGAGGTTTCGATATAGAAACAATCAAATCCCTCAGGTTTGGTTAGCTTAGTAAGTCGTTCTGTAAAGATTCTGCCTTGTTCTGGGGACACTGTATCATCAGATAATTCTCTCATATCAATTTTGTTTGCAACAACCACGATGGGTACTCTACCCCTACCATTGTTTGTCCACAGTTCGTTGATCCATTTAGGGGTGTTAAAGTAGGAATCAGGGCGTGTGACATCATAAACAAGTAGTGCTCCAACACTTCCTTTATAATACACTTCCCTAACTGCATCAAAACGCTGTTGTCCAGCCAAGTCCCATATTTGGTATCGAATAGAGTCCCCTCGAATCACATCGTCCCTCATGGCAAAATCTGCACCAATAGTCAGGAGGTATTGGGCTTTGAAACCTTTACCAAGGTATCTCTCCCTGATGGCAGTTTTACCAACACCACCATCACCAATTAGTACAATTTTGAGAACTGTCAAAAGTAATCTCTCATCTAAGTTAGTTTAAACTTTCAAAGACAGGTAGTTTATTCGTTGATTTTTAATATGTTTTACTCGAGAGTTTGTCCGAAAGTTCTGAATTTAATCGTCGTCAAAATCTCAGTTTTAATAGCTTTTCTCTCATTTAAATGAAAAGCATTTCAATAAACCAAGTTATATCCTTTAGGAGAGAATAGCCTGAGTTTATCCCTCGAATTGTCTTAGGAACCTTGAGTTTGCATTCAATTTTTGCATCAGGATGACCTTTGACTATTACCATTGTTTCCCCAGTACTTGTAATCCGATGGGCTATTCCTGTTCGGATTCTTAATTTTTCTAAGATATCTGGGGGACCTAGTAGTTTGATGTCCTTCCATGCATCACTCCAGTCTGTTTGACGTGCTTGTTCTTGAAATTCAATTTGGAGCTCAAATTCAACGGATGGTTTACGATCCACAATGGTTGTGAAAAGTGCATGGTTTTCTTCTGGAAATGTGACGATAATATCTCCAGTAGCTCTTGAAAAGGTAAGAATTCTGACGCGATCGGCTTCATATTCAATTTTTTTGGCTTGATATTGAATTGAAGTAAAAAGAGCCTGGTATGGACTTTCAGGCAATTTTTTTTCAACTTGTCTATCAATTTCTGTTGGAACAGTTGGTAGTGGCTCCCAACTAATTATAGGTTTCTCTACCTTTATAATTTCCTCCTGTATAGTAGCTGTGTCCTCTAGTCTTGGTTTTGCTTGGTCTATTAAATTAGCTGGTTTCTGGTGATCTTCAGAAATAAAAGCTAATGGTTTCTTTTCCTCATGTGTTATTGGAGGGTAAGATGGAATGGGAGCTTTCTGCTTTTTGACAACACTCCTGGTTAGATACCCTTTTTCGGAAAGTACTCCAATTGTTCCAAGGAGGATATTGAATGCTTGTATAAAACTATTCGAACTCATGGTTTCCATTCGTACCTGAATTACTGGACTGTCACCTATCCATCGAATGAAATACCCCTCTAAATCGAAGCTTTTCTGGATGAGATTCCCAAGATCTGTTTGAGTCAATATATATCGAGGGAAAATGGTGTCATTGGCTGATATGATAAACCGATCATCAAGTCTGGGAACCCCAATTATGATATCTTGACCATATTTTCCCCACTGGAGTTGAGGACTCAATGAAAGATTAGCTGATTTGTCACCTTTTAGAAATTTTTGAGGATCAACTTCCCCACGCAAAATTAGATCTTGATCAGTCTCCGAAGCTGCTTTCTCTGAAATTACTTTGACTTCTATGAGTTTAAATGGTCCAGCATCACGAGATTGAATTATAGGATCCGATGAGATCCCCCCATAATCGACTATGACTGTTTTAGGATATCTTCGACTGAGATAACGATAAACATCAAGGGAAAAATCCTTCTCTGCCTTGATAGTGGAATAGATTAAAAAGAATACGACGTATATGGCTCCCCCTACAAATAAACCAATAAAAAGTATTTCAAACATGAGTATCACCAAGTCAATGGTGTGTAAACAGTTACCGGTAAATTCTACTTTTTTTAATGATCTGTTATTTCTAATAATAATCTTTTCATTTGCAGAGAAAAAAGTTTTTCTCTCGGAAATATTGTTTTTAAGATTTATACTTTATTATTAATTATTGAAGCGATATTTTTCCTGTATACCTTTATAATACAAGAATTGTACCATAAAGTATAAATCATCGAAAAACATGAATGAGTTAGATTAAGGATGGAGAATCGATTTGTATTAGAACGAGACACCATAGATAGACGATCTTTCAAGAAATTAGTGAAAAACATAATATCAATAAATTTACTAGTTTCAATAATTGTGTATTTCTTTCTAATTACATTTGATCCAGCTGTATGGCTAAATAGCTTCTTTTCTCCAATTACTATCTTTGTAGTCTTATCTTGTTATTGGGGTCCTGTTCTATTGGTAATAGGATCATTTACTTATATAACTAGGATGTCCAATATTAAACGAATACCTATAACTAGCTCGTTATTTGACGTAATAACATTACCAACAATTCAATATGGACCAATAAAAATTATTTTCCCTATTGAAAAAGAACTAATGGAGGAAAATGAAGTCTTTCCAAAGAAGTATATCAAAAGAAATCATAGTTGTGATTCAAAATGACTTACCAAATAAATCCTGAAAAAAATATACCACAGACGAAAGTGGTTAAGATAGCCAAAAGTATGATTTGTATCTATCTACTTATTCCCTATATATTGTTTATCTTACGTGTTTTCCTAAGGCCTTATTTCTTATCCGAATATTTAAGATGGATGATGAGTGATTGGTATTATCCTGTCTACTTGTACATTGTTCTTATCATCTATTGGAGTCCAGTACTTATCATAATTGGAGGAGTGAGTTACTTTGCCAAAATGAGTAATTTATCACGGATTCCATTAAACAGTTCTATTTATGACGCAATAACATTGCCAACTATTCAATATGGACCAATAAAAATAATTTTTCCTTCTGAAGAGGAGGAATCACCAGAGGAGAATGGAGTTTAAACTAGAAATATTGGTGCTATCATCTATTCCCTCTATCATTGTCGAAAATGATATACTTAAAACTGAATATCGCTTAGATAAGTATGAACCCTCTTTTTAGACTCTTTTACCAGCCCTTCTTCCTATAACACAAGAGTGAGTTGAAGAATTATGAAAACACGGAGAGAAAAGATAGTAGAACTTCTATCTGAAAATGAAGGAATGACGTTATTGGAATTAGCTGACTTAACAAACGTTCCTGTAAAAGTTATAGTTCAGGATTTAGATTCTGTAAGAAAGACAATCCGTTATGATAATAAAAGAATCGAAGTTCGTCCTGCAGTCTGTATGAATTGTAATTATACTTTTTCTGGCAGATCTCGGATATCTGATCCTCACAAATGTCCTGAATGCCATTCAGAGAGGATTTCTCCTCAAGTATTCAGAATTATTTCTTCCTAAAGATCTGCAGTAGGTCGGTAGTTACCCTGATATACCGTCTTGTCGTCCACTGCACTTATGAAAATCATTTGAGCGATTGGTACAGATTTGTGAATTTGAAAGGGAAGGGAGGCTTGCAATAAGATACGTCCATGATTATCACCTACGCCTTTGAAACCTTTATCCCAGATTCCTGAAAAAACCGTTGCTCCCATCCGAAGTAGCGTTGAGCGAGGAGCAACATATCCAATGGCGTTATTGGGAATTGTTATCTCTTCTGCTACCTCAATAAGATAGGAACCAGGATCCAAATGCCAAAAATCATTAAGTGGTTTCAGTTCAAGTAACTTTGGATAATGACGATCTTCTTTCTTAGAGATCAGCTTGACGATCCCACTCAATTGAAATAATCGTCCAATTGAGATATCTATACCATTAGGTTGGGCATCCCCTTGCGGGATACATTTCTGCATTTCTGAGCCTGGCCAAACAGCTGGCCGTAAATGTTTCCAATCCATTGTGTATAACGCTCCTCATTACCATTATGATCTTTTAAAAACCAATAATTGAAAGGATTATAAAGCAATTTTGGGAGTGAACAGAAATGAATTAAAGGTAGAGATGAATCACTGAAAAGAAAAATCAAGGATGGCAATGTAAAATGGCAACTCGAAAATGGCACTTAATATCTGCAATAATCATTTTTCTTGTCTATGTCGTGATATATTGGTTTATTAATATGAATTATATCCCAGAACTAATAGATATCTCACCGTTATGGGTTGTTACCGCCTTTCTATTGACATTAATTGGTGCTGAAGCCCCCGATTGGGATCTACTTTTAAACTGGATGCACCATCGAGATATAACTACTCATAGTGTATTCATTCCATTATTTATCACTTTAACATTCTTCATCCAGAAATTTTTGGCGATACCTGATGATCAAAGTCTGATCTTAGCACTGGTTTTCACACCTTTTTGTCTTGGATTTGCATCTCATTTAATATTAGATCTTTTTCCAAGTGTTGATCCAGAAAAGGAAGTTAAGGAGAAAGGAGTAACTCGAACAACTGCAATGTTAGTTGGGGGATTTGTCTCAGGGTTAACAGGAGTAGAAACAATTAAAGCACTTCAAGGGACCTATCTTATCCATTTGCCTTTTAAAATGCCTATAAAAAGTGAGAAAGAAAGAGAGAAATGGGAAATGAGGAGAACATTGCCATTACATGCGTCCCGTTGGTGGTTGTTTTTTAACGGATTAATAACAGGCTTTCTAGGGGTTTTACTCCTAATTACCCTGATTTGGGTATGACACATAGTATGTAAAATTCATAGAAAAGTGCGATCATGACCCAAGAACTTTCTTTATTATTTCTAATGCCCAGCTTAATTCCTCTTTTGTGATAATGAGAGGAGGGGCAAATCGAATTGCAAAATCATGGGTTTCCTTAGCCAAAATGCCTTCTTTGATGAGTTTCTCAGTCAGTGGTCGTGCTTTTTCATGTAGTTCCACAGCAGTGAATAGTCCTTTTCCTCTAACTTCTTTAATCCGTGGATGGTTGATCTTCTTAAGCTCGTTGAGAAAATATGTACCTAAGTCCGCTGATCGTTCTGCTAACTTCTCCTCTACTAGAACATCTAGTGCAGCATCTCCAACAGCACATGCTAAAGGAAAACCACCAAACGTAGAACCATGAGATCCTGGAATAAATACCTTCATTATTTCTTTTCGAGAAACAACGGCAGAAACAGGAAGTAATCCCCCTCCGAGGGCTTTTCCTAAGGTCATCACATCTGGTATGATCCCTTCATGCTGATGACAAAACATCTTCCCAGTCCGTCCAAAACCAGTCTGAATCTCATCAAGCACCAAAAGAACATTATTTTTTGTACAAATTTCACGAATTTTCTTTAGATACCCACTTGATGGTACTATAACCCCTGCTTCTCCTTGGATGGGTTCTACTAAGAATGCAACTGTGTTTGGAGTAATTGCTTCCTCTAAAGCTTCAGGATCATCAAAAGGAATGATCTTAAACCCAGGAGTGTAAGGACCAAAATTAGTATTGGCAAGAGGATCTGTAGAAAAACCTACAATGGTAGTGGTTCTGCCATGGAAATTCTCAGCACAGACAATAATCTCTGCTTTGTCTTGTTCAACTTTTTTAACTTCGTAACCCCAACGTCTTACTAATTTTATGGCTGTCTCAACTGCCTCTGCTCCAGTATTCATGGGAAGAGCCATATCAAATCCTTCCCCACAAACATCAAGTAAATGCTTCAGATAAAGGCCCATTCTATCGTTATGAAATGCCCGAGAGGTCAAAGCAACTCTATCGAGTTGGTCTTTCAAAGCTTTTACAACCTTGGGGTGTAAATGGCCTTGATTGACAGCCGAATAAGCAGATAAACAATCTAAGTACTTTTTTCCTTCGGGATCATATACCCAAACACCTTGAGCTTTCGCTACAACAACAGGGATAGGATGATAATTATGAGCACCGAATTTCATGTCAATACCCATATATTCTTTAGAGCTAGTCAAATTTATAACCTCAAGAATGACAATAATGAATTTATTTCTTTGTGAAATTTCATATCCCAAGCATTTATATATATTTGTTTGACAGACCCAAGAAAAAATATGGAAATTATTTTGATTCCTCAAGTGAACTAAATCAGTAACATAATAGTAATTAGTAACAAAATTTCTAAGCTAAAAGGTGTTCTCAATCATGTCTACTCCAATCAAAAAGTTTTTATCAATACCAGTTGAGAAAAATGAAATTGTATTCACATATTTTGGCTATTCCGGTGTAATTTTCAAAACAAAAGACAAAACCATTACTATTGATATGTGTAAAATGTGTTTCAAAGATGATGACCAGATAAAAGAGCTGAAAAACCTTGATCTACAATTGAATACACACACACATAGAGACCATTTTGATGTTGGAACAACAAAGAAACTATTCGAAAATACGGGGGCAACGGTGATTGCGGATCCAGAAGTTATCAAGGGGCTTGAAGCGAAGATACCTCCTGAAAAGATGAAAGGATTAACGTCAGGTGAAAGGTTTTCAATTATTGGGCTTGAGGTTTCAGCTGTGAGCGGAGTTCACCGTGGATCAATAACCCTCTTCAAGATTTCATTCCCTGATTTTAGTATTTTTCATGGAGGTGACTCTGGAGTCATTCCATTGAAGGAATATACTGCAGATCTAGCTTTCATCCCTACAGGTGCGCCTTCACCTACCTGTTCTCCTGAAAATGCTCTTAAAATGGCCCTGGACGTCAATCCAAAAGTTGTTGTAACGATGCATGGTAACCAAGACCAAATGCAGAAGTTTAAAGCTCTAGTACTAAAAGAAATGCCTGATCTTAACGTGATAATTCCTAAAATAATGGAACCAATAAAAATTCAAATATAAAAAAAGATGGTTTATCCCTCTGGTTCTAGAATTAATGATTTTTCTCGTTCAAATTCCTTCTCAGTAAGAATCCCCCTATCTCGTAAAGCTGCTAACCTTTCCAAACGTGCTACCCGGTCTTTCCCAGAAAAAGCGTTATCTACAATGTTAGCAAGTTCTTTATCAACTATAATTGCCCCTTTCCCAATCATGTAAGTTAGTGCTAAAAACAAAAAGCCAACGGCTAAAAGAATAAGGCCTGCAATTAGCACAAGTAAAGAAGCAAGGACTGGATCTGTTATGCTTTGTTCCCCCATCATTAATACTGGAAATTGTGTTAAAATTTCTGGATAAGCCAAAGGAATCCAGGACAAGGCAGTGACAAGACCACCAGAAAAACCAAGGGCAATACCTACGACCCCAAATACAAACATGAAGAGTAAAATGAAGAATCCAGCTACTCCTCGATAAGCGAGTTTGATTAAACCACTACTTACATCACTCATCTTAATACCTCAATATGTTACCTATTAAACAAATAATCACCTGGTTATAAAGAACTTAGTTTCTAGGCCGATGAAATTTCTAATCCAGATATTTTTACATTATTAAAATCTACACATACTTTTAAACGGATTGAAAGCTAGTAAAAGGAGGGATCTCGTTCACTTACGCCTTTAGGAGGCTCAGATTTCATTGTTTCCTCTGGAGATAAGACTTCAATTAGTTCATAATCTTGTGTGCCTAATCCAAGCTCTTTTGCAAATTCAACAGCTAAATATGGATTCTTGAACCTACCATGTAAGCGTTGGAACGGATGAAGATTCACTGTTGGGTCTAGATTAGCATGTTTAAAGTGAGGGGGGACATTTTTTTCGATGAGTCCCTCTTGCGCAATGAGGTCTAGAGCTGCAGCTTCTATAGCCACAATATCCCTACTCCCTAAGACTCCTATGTCATTTACTACACAGGGTTGAGCGAAACCCCAACAATCGCACATAGCAGTTATTTCTAATAAAAAGCTAAGAAAGAACCTTTTATCTTCATCAAAAGTATCTAAAACATTTTTAGCTGCAATTGCCAATAATTCTTGGAAAGCAGAGAAATGTTCTTGTCGATATTCTAAACAGCCCACATCTTTATCTGCTTTTAAACATTCATCGCATTGATTACACATACTAAAAGGGATTGTAAGTTTATGTTTTTCTTCATCATATTTCATTTGTTTATATGGACATGAAAGTACCAGTTTCTTTGCATGTTCAGGAGAGCATTTTTCTGGGTCCCAATAAGGAATGGATTGCTCAACTCCATGGATCTTGTTCCACCGTGTTTGAGCTGCATACCCTCCAACTGCGATATTCTTGATAGCTCCCCCAAATCCACATGAGTTATGCCCTTTAATGTGACTCAAATCAACCAATGCATCAGCATCATGTAAAACACCAGCCATATCCATAGTATCTACATTTCTGTAATCAACACGTTTTTCTATTTTATACCCATCTTTCACTCCACTAATAGGTATGATAGGGCATCCACATGTCTCTTGTGTATAGCCACGTTCAACAGCATTGTAAACTGCGGTCGGATTATCAGTAATAAAGGGCCATCCTCCAACTTGCTTAATAGCTTTCACAATACGTCTCACAAAGAAAACTGGGACTGTCTGAAAACCATCTTGGAATCCAAGATGCATTTTGACTGCAACTTTATCTTGCTTTTGAATGGTTGAAAAATCTAGTAATTCGACTATTTTTCCTAGTTTAGCCGCGAAAGTGGCGAACCTAGCATTGGTACCATGCTGAAGAGTACCTAAATATACTTTAGAAGACATTTTCTTTTATTTCCTAATGGTGTTCTTGTGTATGATTTTCAATGCAATTAAAATTCAAAATCGATTCTCCACCTAGCTTGGTGGAAATTTTAACAAAAGATTAAGCTATTTATTTTTAAATTTGATTATTTAGGTATGATTTGAAGATGAAGTCTAGATTGTATCCCTGATTAAGTATCAAAATTCAAAATTTGATTTTGTTTAATTTTCTTCAAGGTGATAGAAGTATAGGTCTTATTAACTCCAGGAACGGTGGATATCTTTCTTTCAACGATGCTATGGAGATTTTCGATATTTTGAGCATTTCCAATGCACATTATATCGTGGATCCCTGTAGTTATCTTGATAACATGTATTTCCTCGATTTGCTCTAGTATTGCTAGTACATCGTCCATTACGCTAGCATTAATATCCAGTTCACAGATAAATTCGATTGGATAATTTACTTTTGCGGGATCCACAGTAATAGTGAATCTAGTTATAATATTTTTACTCCGAAGCTTCTTTACACGGTCTGAAATTGTTTGTGCTGTAACCCCACACATATTAGCTATATTTTCATACGATTCTTTTCCGTTCCTGCTTAATTCACGTATTATTGTTAAATCGATTTCATCTAATGTCGGATTATCCACAATATGGAACTCCTGAATTAAAAGCATCACAATTTTTAATTAGATAAGAATTGAAACTTTTTCTTTTACGATGCGGATTGACGGTTCAATCTCCAAAGAAGCCAATAGCGGTGAGCAATACTAGCGGGAAGGAGAGCAGGTAATAACACCAAAAATCCTAAGATGATAAAAGAGCCAGTAATTTGATTTATTTCAATTACCTGGAGAAGAAAGTAGATTCCAATCGCAAAAATACTGTAAACACCAATAAAGACAATGTAATCAGCTAAAGTATTGAAAGCACCTTTTGCAAAGCCAAAAAGTCCATTCAAAACCAATAAACAGAGTTCTGCTAATCCCTGAAGCATAAGAGATATGAATTCAACGAATCCTCTAATAAATATAACGATAGTAGTCGCTCCTCCTTTTATTACTGATCGTGCGCCATCAAAAATAGAATCTAATCCCAGGTAAGCACCAGGAATAGCAATAAGTATTGCATAGAGGAATAATAAGATTACTGCTAGTATCTCATTTAAATCGGTAAAAACAATTAATATCCCAATGAGTAATGCAAAAGGAACAATTAGAATTGAAAAGCTAACTAAGCCATCAATCCCGGGATTCATCTCTTTTTTATCTGGATTGCGTGAAAAAAACTGGACTGTTCGGTTTGCTTGAGTATAGGTTTTAGTGGGACGTGCACGACGAGTAAAATGGACTAAAGATTCCCCTTTCGGCTTCTTTGGAGGTTCTACGGTTACGTTAGTAATATCAAATTCTTTAAATTCGTCCCTAGCGATTTTACCTGCTTTTCGAATTTCTTTATCGATGATATGCCCAGCATCTACCACTTTCTTACCTAGGAATCTCCCTAATTTTTTCGTGGTGCTTTCTTTCTCATTACTCATTTTACCATTCATCCTTATATTTATTTAAACATATTTTTCATACATTTAAGAATTCTTTTCGTGAATCATCCTATTTTTTTTCTTTTTGTTTTCCAAATCATTAAAATAATTAATCCAAGTAATAGACCGTTTATATCAAAAGGAATGGTTGAGGATTCATGCTGAGAAATAGTTATTACTATTTCATCAGTTGTTACATGCCCTCCTTCATCCTCCAATGCTAGTTGGAGATTGTAGGACCCAATATTTAGTTTACCTAGGTTAAAAATTAAGTTTGTTGGACGCCAAAACTTTTCAAAGATATGTCCTCCTTCCTCAACTAGATTACCATCTAGAAATAAGGAGTATGAGCCATTCATTTTCCTCTTAGCCCGAAAATTATACCACGTGTGCCAAGTGACCGTAATATCCTCATTCGGGAGTGCATTTATGTCTGGAGGGAAATCAACAACTGGTGAGAAATGAATTCGTTCCATTCGGTTTACTTCGTATTTATATGTCTCTGTTTTTGGGAAATTCATCTCCCAAACGATCTTACCTTCATTAGTAACCTCAACCAGTCTTGCTCCAATATCGGTGTCAGGATGAGATGAAGTTCCAAATGTTCCAAGACGGTTACCGTTAGGGAGTCTATCTGCGTCTCCCAACGCGTGGCTATAGTAGCTATTAGGAGCGACCCAAATCCACGATTCATTAGCAGTCATGGTTGATTCATTAATATCCAGCTCAACAATCCGGGATTTTGTGCTTGAAGGATCATCAATGTTATGTTTGTCGTTATCAAATAGAATGAACTTATTGTCATCGATCTTCTCTATCGCATGAGGATGAAAGAAGAGGTTTTGACGCTGATTTCCTTCGATATCAAAGAGGGTGAAATTCCCATACTGTCCCAGTCCCCAAATTACCTCACTGGTCTTGTGGTCTATCTTATAGAAAGTGTTGAGATTTCGAGGATTGTAATAGAAAATATTTTCTTCGGAATCAAAAAAAAAGGTGTTTGAATGAGTAATTCCCCTATCCTTGCCCATCATATCTTGAAATGGACACCATTGCGTAGGAGAAATGAAAGATCGTGTATCGAGAGACCAGACTAAATGTCCTGTTAAATTATATTCATTAATATAATCAAACCTATAAGATACTCCCTCTATATCAATATTGTATAGATTAAAAGTAAATATGGTATTATTTAAGGGATTATATTCATATTCATGATGTCCCTTTGCATTTATAGAATGGTTCTTATTTGAATAAATATTCCATAATACAGCCCCAGAAGGCTCTCCCATGAGAATAGTGGTTGAATTGATGAACTCTGCGAAAACAGTGCCAGTTCCATAGCCAACATTTCGTTTTAAAACAATTTCTCCAACCATATCTGTAATAAGTAAGGTGTTGTTACATTTACCTCTATCAGTCCTTGCTGGATCAACTACAAACAGATTATATCCATCAAATGCTTCATCTTCTTGATATATTCTGATATCAAAGTCTAAATCGTGGTCAGTACTTCTTTGAAAATTAAATTTGGATTGCTTTGAAAGAATATCCAATTCACACTGGGCTATTGCAATGTGTGTTGTTTGATCAAGATTGGGTGATAAAGCTGGGTGAATCAAGAAAAAAGCAAAGAAAAAAAGACACAATACTAGAGTTCCAATTTTTCCTTTTTTAATAAGCCTCTTTCTACGTAAATTCACGAGAAACAACCTTGACAACTTCTCATATCAATTTAATGATTAAAACTAGGCATGTATTCTATATTGGTATTGTGAACCGAAGATTTTATCCAGAGTATATTAATCATTAGTAATAGGAGATTCTTTAATATTCTAACTGTATTGTTGATTCTGTTATGCTGCTTAAACAATTTACTTTCGAAAATGAAGCTTATTTACTACATAAAAATCTAAAAAATATCAGTCGATTTGGATAATAGATAATGCCAGAATCAAAGCAAGGTCAAGAATCACCAAAGAAAAGGCAGGTTTCTGAAGAAAATACTCGAGGTAAACAATTGGCCTTTTTTGTAGAAGCTTTAATCGAATGGTTCAGAGAAAATGGTCGTGACCTGCCGTGGCGTCGTACTCGGGATCCGTATAAGATCCTTGTGAGTGAGATTATGCTCCAACAGACGAATGTAGATATAGTTATTCCCATATATGAAAAATTTCTGCAAAAATTTCCAACCATTAAGACATTGGCTCAGTCATCCATTCAAGAGATTAAAAAGATCACTGATGACCTAGGATATAAACGAAGAGGAGAATACCTACATGAAATTGCTAAACAAATAATCTATGAGAGAAATGGAGAATTTCCTTCAAGCTTAGATGAGCTCTTATCCCTTAAAGGAATTGGTCGCTATACTGCGGGAGCGATTCTAAGTTTTGCATTTGAAAAACCAGCTCCAATTGTGGATGTAAACGTAGAGAGAGTTTTCGAACGAATTTTCGGTTTATGGAGGTGGCAGAAGAATGCTAAGTTTGAAAAAGAGATTTGGAAGCTTTCTGAAGCCATGATTGCTAATAAAGAAAATATCTGGACAATTAATCAAGGGATATTAGATCTTGGAGCAATGATTTGTATAGCAAAGAAACCCAAATGTGCTTTATGCCCCATGGTTGAAATTTGTGAGTATTACGACCGTGAGGTGCCAAAAATTACTCCATTGGACTCATTTTTTCTTAGTTAGCAAAAATCTTGGAGGAAAAAAGAATGAGCTCAATTGAGAAAATTGCTCCTCACTATTTTCTGGATTTTTTTTACACAATATGCCCAATAGTGGAAAAAACTCTTTATGATCAGCTCATTCAGGATTCTCATTCTAAGAAAAGGATTTTTTCAATATTGAAAGAGATTACATGGAATGAATGGCAAAATAAACCAACAGCTTTCATCACCCCCTTATCTAAAATATTAATTTGCCTTTTTTACGATAAAATTCTATTCTCTTTTCGACTTGAGCCCTATCACAATAGTCTTGATAGTTTTCTACATAAATCTATTGAATTAATCTCTGCCAATAATACAGGGAGAATTAACTCACAGGAGGCTAGAAATCAATTCAGCACATTCTTAACTAATCTATGGAAACAAAATTTTGAATTAGATCCTCCAATTATGAATAATAGATTTCCATTCAATCATCTCCTTTATCTTCTTTTTACAAACTGGGATTGCTGTGTTAAATCTATTAAATTAGTTCAAAAAATAAAAAAGGACACCAGAGGTAAAAATCAATTATTATTACCATATATATTCGAGACAGGAATACCTACGCAACAAAAGCAGTTGCAAGGTCAAATTTTTACTCCATTACAAGTTGTTAATTTTATCTGCAAACAGAATATCACTGATAAAACCACAACAATTATCGATCCTGCGTGTGGAACAGGGTTATTGCTTTTAGGTGCTTTACAAGAATTAGCTGAATCAAAAATTAACAATTCAAATCATATTGAATTGATAGGCATCGAAAAAGACCCATTATTAGCAGATATTGCCAATAGTGCGATATATTATTTGATATTGGTTAATTCAATTTCTTCAGTTAATTGGGAAATAATTCATGACGATTTTTTCAATTATAATTCAGTAGATTCCTCTAAAAATTTGGGAACAACAACACTACTTATGAATCCTCCTTATACGCGACATGAGCAGTTATCCTTAGAGTATAAAGATTTTGTGAAAGCTAAAATAGAAGTTGATCTCTATGAACTTTCACAACAATCCAGGAAACCAATTTCAGGGAGATCTGGATTATATGTGTACTTCCTAATTCATGCAACTCGTCTTTTAAAAGAAGGGGATAATTTAGGGTTAATAATTCCAAATTCTTGGATGGATGTGGATTATGGTGAACCTTTTCAAAATTTCATTCTTGATAATTATTTGATTGAATCAATAGTCTGTAGTAGATCAAAAAAACTTATTTCTAATGCAGATGTGAATACTGCTGTTCTGAAACTTAAAAGAAAGACAATTAATGATTCAAAAGATAAAAGTTCTGTAAACTTCGTTTCCATTGGAAATACGGCTGATCTTGAAAACCTTGTAAAGCTAAATGGATTTTTTCAGTTAAACTCATCCAGAATCCAAGTTGTATCTATCAAACACAAAGATCTTTACCGAAAATCTAAATGGGGTGTTTATTTTCGTGCTCCAAAGGATTACTTTCATATATTGGAAATCCTTGAGAATAAGTTAATTAATTTAGGCGAGGTTGCATATATCAGGAGAGGATTTACATCAGGTGCTAACGAGTTTTTTTACGTGGGTAAGCCAGGAGAGACAAATTCTTTATTCAAATCTGAGTGGGATCAAGAAACGGGGCAATTGCTGCTATATTTAAAAGATGAATTCATCATTAACGAGTTTCTTGTTCAGGGGTTCCATCCAAGTAAACCAATGTTCCTTATTGAAAAAGAATATTGGATGCATCCTATTGATATCACCCATAAAAGTTTTTCGTGGCAATATTCCTATAAAGATAATGATGGATCAATCTGGGTTCCAAATTATCTAGTTAAATCCCCTAGGGAGCTTAAGACTTACAAAATCCAAGAGGATGATTTGAAATACATTGTTATTTTGATCCCAAATCTTAATTCGGACAAGAAATTAAAATCAGGCATTAAAAAATACATTTGCTGGGGAGAATCGTGGATCCCAGCTACAGGGAAGAAATTTAATCAAAGGCCAACTTGTTGCTCACGAAAGAGTTGGTATAGCCTCCCATCGAACGAATATGAGTCATTTAATCTTCTTTGTCTCATGACAATTAATGATCGCTTTCCTTTTTTTTATAATCCGTATGATTTCTACTTTGACGCACGTTTGTATGGTATTAAGTTTCTGCAAGAAAACGATTTATTACCGTACTACTTTTTACTTCTTAATTCTTTATTGACCACATTACAAATGGAACTTTTAGGACGAAGTAATTTAGGTGAAGGTGGTTTAGATATTAAAGTTTATGAGTATGAGTTGATTAAGGTTCCTAAATACGAATTCCTGAATAAAATTCTTATAGAAGAAGTTAATAACGCTTTTTTGCAGTTTTTAAAATACTCCCCATATTCAATAATTCAAGAAACACCAAAGCAAATAAAACAAATTACTAATGAGCTAGTAGCTAGAATTTTTAAGCTTCCACAGAAGATGATGGTTAGCCTATTTAACGAACTGAGGAAGTTAGTTGAGATGCGCATTGAAAAAGCAAAAGATTAGCCTAAGTAACCTTTCCTAGGAGTTTCAAATGCTCTATAAACCCTCCTACGTTGTTAAAAAGAAGCAAAAAGGACAGTTCTTTACACACCCATTAATTGCACAATTTGTTGTGCGTGAGATCTGTGATGCGATAGTTTCAGAGTATTTTTGGAAACCACTGCTTTCGCTAGGAGATTTAGTGGATTTTCATTTAATTGAAGGGCTTTTAAATGGAATTCTAGAACAGCGTTTTGTAGATCCTGCAATGGGTGATGGAGTCTTCTTAATAGAAGTTATTAGGTATTTTGAAGAATTTTTAATGAGACTCTGGGAATTCTGTGATTCATCTCCCTATCAAGAATTTTTCATGATTTATTTCAGGCAGAAATTAGCGTTGAATTTTTCATTAATAGAGAAGAAAGATCCTTTAACGATGGATATTTGGAAATTTCATATTATCAGAACGATGGCATATGGGGTAGATCTTGATCCAAAAATTGTCCAGAAGGCTCGAAATAGAATCATACAACTGTTTAATACCCCTGAAATAACGAAAATAGCTAAAATTGCTGTTCAGTATAATTTAAAAGTTGGAAACTCTTTAATTTCTCCAATACAAATGGTTAGTAAAGCTAGGAATGGCTTATTTTCCAAATATTCTTCAGAAATAACTAGTCTCCTCTCATATAGAAGTCAATTCTGCAAAATCCATTGGAATAAAGCATTGAAGGGAGATTTATTACTAAGAGAATATGAAGAGATTAAGAATTTAGTAAAAAATAAGATACTGAATGAGGTTATCACTCAACCATTCTTTTCTTTTCTATTCGATGATACAACAAATCCTGATCAAGTTTCGTTTCTCTGGGAACTTGAATTTCCAGAGGTTTTTTTTGGTGAAGAATACGGATTCAACGCAATTATTGGAAATCCTCCTTGGGATAAATGGAAACTATATGATCGTGAGTGGTTAGGGTCTACTGCAATTGGTAAAGCAGATTATGCCCAAAAAATCTCAATAATTCAAAAGAATGATGATGAATCATATTCTAAGTATTTAAA
>JBHLPG010000101.1:0-12726 GCA_048939725.1 Promethearchaeota archaeon
TCGATAATCTATAATGGGAATAAGAAAGTAACAAAAGAATATACTATGAAAATCTCTTCTGAATCTTGGTCTCGATCGGAGTCATATGATTTAGCTATTTCATACGATTTTATAGCCCCTCCAGAAGACCCAGATTTTAAGGTCACTCGGTTGTGGGGAAGAGCGAAAGACTCGATTTAAATCACATATTTATCTAGAGAGGAGGGAGTTTTTCTTTTATGAATGTGCATGTTCTGAATTGGACATTTTCTGGCCTCTAAGATTTATTCTCTTTTTATGTTAAAGAATCGTAACTTGTAAGCCAGCATCTTTAGCTAACGTTTCGAAGGTTTTAAGATCGGTATCATGAAGTTTCAGTTTTTTATTCAATGGATATTGACGACCCAATTCCTTATATTTTCCTCTTCCCCATTCATGATATTTAAGGAACCGAATTTTTTTGATTCCTAATTCTATGCCGAAATCAATTGTTCTTTCGATGTTTTCTCGATAATCATTAATTCCTGGAACAATTGGAACTGAAATCGAAATTTTCTCCGCTTCATTTTGACTTAATTTTTTAAGATTCAAATGAATCTTGTCACTACCTACCCCAGTCAATACTTTATGGGATTTTGTATCCATAATCTTCAGATCAAAAAAGAAAAAATCAATATTTGGTATGAAATCAACGACTTGATCCCAATTAAAAAACCCACAAGTTTCCACTCCAACAGAAAAGCCTATTGTCCTCGTCTTCTTTAAGAACTCCCGAATAAAGTCGGTATGGGCTAGTGGTTCCCCCCCTGAGAGTGTTATCCCCCCTCCTGAATTCCTGAATAATAATGAGTTTTTTTTCACTTGGTTAAATAAATCTAAAACGGTAATAGGGTATCCTACAATTCTTAAAGCATTTTCAGGGCATACTTCTGTACATATCTTTGACTCACAGATCAAACAGTTTTTTCTGTCAATTAATGGGGATTCAAAATCGGAAAAATCAATACTAGAATGAGGACAGGCGTTTTCACACGTTCTACACTTTTTACATTTAGTTTCTGAGTGGAAAAGTTCGGGCTTAAACAATTGGCTTTCTGGGTTGGAACACCAGCGACATCGCAGAGAGCAACCTTTAAAAAAAACTACTGTCCTTATTCCTGGCCCATCATCCACGCAATAATCTTGGATATCAAAAATTATTGTTTTTTGGTTTTTGAAGGATAATGGGTTCATTAGTTCCGGTACCAATGTCATCAAAGCATTAATTCAGTTCTTTCAATAACTTGGTCTTGAATCGACTTACTTAATTCGACAAAGAAAGCGCTAAATCCAGCAACTCTCACAATTAAATCCCTATATTGATCTGGATTCTTTTGAGCATCCTTTAGCATTTTAGTATCTACCACATTGAATTGTAATTGAAAACCAAGGTAATCAAAATATGTTTTAATCAATGAAATTAGTTTTTTTGACCCTGAAATTCCTTTTAAAGCACTAGGATGGAATTTCATATTGTGTAAGCCACCCCGTATTTTTGTATGGTCAACTTTCGCTGCCGATAATATTGTAGCCACTGGCCCATTAGTGTCGGTTCCAGGGAATGGTGATGTTACTCCATCACATAATGACACTCCACTAAGCCTGCCATCAGGTGTTGCCCCAGTTACTTTCCCAAATGGTGTATGTGTACTAATGGCTAGCATTGATGGATCATATGGTTTCCCAAGGTAATTGATCCCGTTCTTTACAAAATCACAGTAGGTATTAAAGAGATCCACGAAAATCTCATCAACATAATCATCATCATTACCCCATTTAGGAGCCTCAAGAGCTTTTCTTCTCATATCATCGTTGTTCTTGAAATTAGTTTTACACGCTTCTATAATGTCTAGCATTGGATATAATCTTTGATCTTCTACAAGTTTTTTTACTGCAGCAAGTGAATTAGCTACATTTACCATTCCTGAGGATAGAGTAGTTGGTACTTCATTACATACAGCACCACCATCATCAAGAGATAAACCTCTTTCTATGCAATCCTGAATTAAAACAGATGAATAGATTAGATTACAGGTTTGTCGATGAGCTGCCATAACCATATTCCAATAAGATTGCCAATTTCGTATTGCTATTTCTAAATGAGTCTTGTAGGCCTCTAGTAATTCGTCATAGTTTTGAGGAACCTGGGTTTCAGTGAACTGTAACCCTGTCCGAGGATCTTTTCCCCCGTACATTGCTAATTCAAGTAATTTTCCATGATTAATAAATCCTGCTTGAACAATTCCATAACTCATCCCTTCCATGGTTGGTTCGGTACAGCCTCCCATTGCTGCATATTTCCTAATTACTGGAACTGGTAGGCCTGATTTTTGTAATTCATGTTGGATATAGATCTTGAGATTAAACCACGCTGGAAAACCACATCCCGTTTTCACACATTCAACGGCTTTAAGAAGAAATTCCTCACTTAGCGAATCATCATACCAGATTGATAATGTTGGCTGAGTAGTTTGGCAATTAATTGCTGCTTGCAGTGTTAGCATTGATAATTCATTATCCCCTCTTCTTCCGTTCTCATCTGTACCCCCAATAATCATATTTTGAAATAAGTTTCCTGATCCAAGCCCCTCCCACGAGAATGAAGCCACATACTCAATTTCTGTCATTTTTATGCGTAGTGCTTCCAGTAGTTCCAGTACATCATCATCAGAAATTTCAGTATCTTTTTTATAGAATGTGTACATATATCTATCGAATCTTCCCGGTGAGTAACCAAGATGAGCCCCCTCAATATGACCAGCCAAGTAAATAAACCAAAAAGCTTGCATTGCTTCCTTAAAGTTTCTTGGTGGATTTTTTGGTATCCATTTACAGTGATTAGCGATTGTTTGTAATTCGCGCTTTCTTTTTGGATCCTTCTCCGTTTGTGCTAATCTTTCTGCTTCTTTAGCATGATTATTAGCCCAATTAATTGTTGCTTCTAGTACTCTTATTCCCGCTTTCCAAAAATAGACTTTTTCTGCGGATTTATAGTCAGTAATTTGTGTTTTAAAGATATTGCTTTTCATTCTCTCAATAATTTTTAAAAAGCCTTCATTTAATGCTGTTTCGAAATCAAGAACATACCTTCCTTCAGGAGCAGGATCATGAGGAGCTGTATATAATATTGCTTCCCAACCTTTTTCTATGTAATCTGCTTGGGTAAATGTTGTTTTCCATAAAGCATCACCCCTATCTTGCATGCATTTCCCTTTAAAATACTCTGCACATTCTTTTAACTTCTTTTTATCGTTTTTTGATATTAGAAACGTGTGTGAGAAAATTTCAAAGTCTCCTGATTGAGCCAGTTCCCTTCCTTTCGCGATCCCTCCTCCTACTCCTAAATCTGTCACGATATCTTGAGCTTCTTGTTGCTCTTTTTCAAAAACTCTCCGAATGTATTCAGAAGCATAATTGCAATAAGGAATAGCCCCACGTACAAATCTAGTTTTACTTCCAACAATAAGTTCATTATCTCTTATGACTGGTGTTATATTCTCTAATGCATACGCGTGACATTCAGCTCTTCTTTCTAGAACATTCATACCATCAGTTTTACGATGAGCTTCCATATAATGACATATATACTCGGGGTCGATCATTAAAGGTTCTGACAGATATTTATAACGTAATTTACGTATTCTTTCTGTAGAAGGCTGTTTTCTAATTTCATGTTGTTCAAATGTAAGTGATTCCGTCACTTTACATCAACCTCTCATATTGCGTTGAATAAGCACCTATTTTAATTTTCCCAGTAATTCACCTTTCAAGAATGTGGGAAAAAGTTGCCGGGAAAATTGACATCATATGAACTTAAAGGGATTACACTTATTATCTTAAAGGATTGGATGTTTCTTTCAATACATGGAGTTGGCTAGAAAGATTGAAATTCTAGTCCCAGTACAGTTTAGGTTACTTTCTAAATGGTTTGATTACTCGATCTTTTCTATAATTGTGATGTGAGAAAAATTATGAAACATGAAGAAGATCATTTTGTCACCGATGATGGCCTAAATTTATACTATCAGGTATGGTATCCACAGGGAGAATCAAAAGCCATCATTCAAATCATTCATGGATTAGCAGAACATAGCTCTCGCTATAGCAATGTTGTTGATTTTCTAGTTCCAAAGGGTTTTACAGTCTACATTAATGACCTTCGGGGCCATGGTAAATCAGAGGGGTTCAGGGGTTATGTTAATAGTTTTAACGACTATTCTGAGGATGCAAGACAATTTACCCATCTTATTAAAGAACAAGAGAAAGATATTCCGTTTTTTTTGTTAGGTCACTCGATGGGTGTCTTAATTGCAGTTGATTATGCGAAAAAATATCCAAATGAATTGACTGGAATTATTTTTTCAGGATTTGGTTACCCTGCCACAAGCAAGGTTAATCCATTACTTGTTTTGCTTTCAGGAATTCTCTCAAAGATTTATCCGAAAGGTAAGATCAAAATTGAGTTAGCTCCCGATGTTTCAAGTGATCCAAAAGTCGTTGAAGCCTACAAAAACGATTCATTAATATTTAAATTTATAACTTATCGTCTAGGAGCAGAATATTTGAAAGTCTCTAAAAAGTTTCAAGAATCTTTATCAAAAATTCAGCTCCCAACACTAGTTCAATCTGGAGAACACGATAAACTTACTCTTGACACTTCTGAGCTGTTTTCGTACATCTCAGCCATTGATAAACAGCTGAAAATATATAAGGGATTATATCATGAAGTTTACAACGAACCAGAGCCTGGGCGTAATCAAGTATTAGTAGATTTGGAGGAATGGCTGGAAAACCATATATAAACACAGTAAAATGAAATAATAAAACGTGGTTTTAGTATTAATCCATCTCTCTTATTTTTTTGATTAATTCTCCTGCTTCTTTTGTTTTCTCTAAGATTAAGTCAGTAGATGTATTTATTTCACTTGAATCTGATTCAGCCTTAATTGTCGTTCCTGCTCCCATAATGATTTGCAAAATATTACCAATCTTGTGTGAATAATCGTCTGTTAAGAGATTCTTCTTCTTAAAGTAGATACCTTGCTCCAAATGTAAGAAAACCAATAATCCAAGCAAGGTTACCATCGCAACAGATGCGTAGTACGCCATCACGGAAAGAACATCGGTACTCAGGTATAATCCGTAATTATGACTTGGAACACGGGTAATAACATAAATATAAACTATAACGTAACCCATCAAGAAGAAGGTCAATAGAATAATCAATCCATAGCTGTATTGTAAAATAACTTTGATTTCTTTTCGATTAGCATATACAATAGCCAGAAAAATCATTATTATACCAAATTGAATGAAAACTGAAATATTAATTGCTATTATAGCTTCAAGGAAAATGAATGCGAGTATAGGCACGATTGTAATCGTTACTAAAACACTTCCCACCAAATTTCTTGGATATGTAATAAAATACAACAAAAGCCCTGTAATTAACAAAAATAATCCAATATTGAGGGAAATTCCATCTAAGACACGAATAAGCCTTGCAACAGAAATATCTTGAGTTGAAGTTATACCAAATGGTAAAAGTCCAGCGATAAACAAAAAAATCCAACCTAGAAGTTGCAAAAAATGCCTACTTTCCTTTGTCTTGGTATACATATCAAAAGATACAATTCCTCCTATAAGACGAGCAATTAAGTTAACTAACAGGCCAAATACAGCTACTATATGTATTTCCAATTTGGGTTTCCTTCTTTTTTTTGTACCATCAATCATCAGTTCTTTATTTCAAAAGGATAAAAGGAGTTTTGCTTGAGGATCCTTGTAGTGTTAATATCTCTTTCATTCAAGTCTGAGGAATAGGTGCAGAAGTTAAATTCTGCCCTTAATAAAATAAATTGCTTTGTTCTAAATTCATCTTGTTTGCCTCTATCTCGTAGTTTTTATCTACTTTGAAATGGTTTCTGAAATTGAGGCAGGTATGTGAAATCCTTTCAGCTACCAACGAGAACTCTTGATTGGTTATTAGAAGACAATAATCCTCCTGTAAGGAATTTAACGAAACAGTTCCTGCTAGATCAACCGATTTCTGCTCATGAGATTGATGAAGTGAACGAATATCCACCAATTAAAAGACTAATTTCCTTAATCAAACCTGATGGAACCTGGGATGATGCAAAAAACCCTTACAAGAAGTATACTGGTAATTATTGGCAGCTGATATTTTTATGTGACTTGAATGCTAATCCAGATGAATTAATCCATCAAGCTGGAGAAAAAATCCTATCTTATCAGCTATCTGACGGAGGTTTCACTCATAAAATTGGATCCAAATTTTCATTAATCTGTTTAACAGCAAATATCATTCGTTCACTTCACCATTTTGAGGTTAATGATGAGAGGACTCGAAAAGGAGTTAATTTTCTAACCAATCGTCTCCTAGATGACCAAGGTGTGTTCTGTTCTCCTGATCCGATATATACTCTTTTACCTGATTGTCAGATGGCGCTTACCAAAGTCTTGGCAATGTACGCTACCTTAGACAATGATCAGAAGAATTTGCGTACAAATCAGGCTGTAGAAATTATTGTGGAAAAAATCTTGGAGAATAGGATTTTCCGATATATGCCTACTGGTGCTAAAGAGTACTATAAGATGATTAGAGGAAAGAAAAGTAAGGAGATAAGAAAAATTAGAAAACAAGTTCTATCGAATCCCAAAATGCTAGAAAAAACCGAAATCAAAAAGAGCTGGCTCAAATTCGGGTTTCCACAATCATATACTTCAGATGCTCTTGAAACATTATATTGGCTCGTTATGAATGAAATTCCCTATCATAAGGAATTTGATGAGGCTATTCAACATATAATTAATTCTATGGATTCTTCTGGCTATTGGGTAAACCAAAGCGCTTTTAGAAATCCCATGTTGGTGGAAATTGAAGCCAAAAAAACCCCTTCTAAATGGTTGACCTTTAAAGCAAGCTATATCTTGAAGAAATATTGTAACTTATCATTTTAATACAGAATGGCAAAAGACTATGAGTTAAAATAGTCTTAGATGGGAGTGAATCTTAATCAATGCAAAGGATTTACCTCAGAAAGGCTCAAAGGATTGTTTGAAAGCTAAAAGCTTCCAGAGTAGGGAATCTGTTCCTAGAATGGTTACTATCTCTGGATTCAGTTTCGCAAAAATATCAGAGTTACTCTTATTAGTAGAAAAACCAAAGATTTCTCGTATTTTCATTAGTTCAAAATTTAGTTGATTAAGCTGGAAGAAGTTTCTAATCTGCAGATCTAAAGCTTCTCTTATGTCTTCTAATCGTCTATAGAGATTATAAAGTTCTGTTATCGTTATATTTGTAGGTAAGCTCAATTCATCCTGCATAAGTTTGAGAATATGCCAAGTTGTGGCTGTTATATCATCTGATGATCCCATCAATGATTTTAGCTCTTTAAACTCCGTTAATTCCTTCACATTCTGTTTTTTGGATAGATTAGTTTTCAGGTATGATTCTACCAATTTTGATTCAGAATTTTTCAATAATCTTCACACGTTGTCATTGAGAATTAATGGTTAATAAAATGAAATCTAATTCAAAAATGACATATTTTTCGAATTTTTGACTTAAACTAAAAACCCCTTTTTATGCAAAAACCCACGAATCTCGAGAACTAAGCTAATAAAATATATTGTGCTTTATCCAATGAGGAATAATGTATTAATTATTGATTTGATGAGCTTTTGTTATCTTTTAATTAATCCTGCTTCTTTAAATTCAGATTGAGTCATTTCCCTCTTTTCTGCAAGATTGTAAAACCGATCATCTATCAATTTATATTTAAATTCAAACACCTCAGCATATTCGTTAATGGCAATTGCAACGATTTGAAGTTCACAATGAGGACAAAAGAGGACTGGAAATTTGCTTATATGTTTTTGAGAATATACATAAACAATATCACCCTGTTTTGGGAGTATTTCAATACAATTTTCCAGAAAAGGTAAAATAGTTTGATAACAATTGGGACATGCCCATTCTTTAATTATATACTGCAGAAATAATTGAACTACAGAGTCTAGAGAGCCAGCAAATTCCTGAGCGATTATTTTCTCTATTGTATTCTGATGTAGGTATAATTTCCAAACAAGATCGGAATATTGTTGTTTTATCTGTTGGCGAAACAAAATCGGATCATAAATCTCATTTTCGTTCAAAGATAATCCCCTAGACAGATCCTCATGCAAGTTAACCAGGAGACCTGGAAAATAGGTATTATATATTCCTGCTGATTTTAAGTTATTCGCAATTCTTTCAGAGTAAGCGAATTTTTGTTAGAGAGAAATCAGCTTTTGGGGCCTAGAAACGCCTTTTTATGGCGTGAGAAATTATAGTAATACCTCACCTGAAAGGTAATTCTTGGTGCTAGTTATGAACGATCGTGTGAAAATCTTACTATTGATGGTTTTTTATCTTCCAATTGTGTTTATAATTATGGGAGCGCTTATTTTCATTCTAGCGAATGATTTTCTTTGGCTAGAAGGTTGGTTTTTTCTCATTATTTTTTTCGCGTATATTCTCATTTATTTCCTTTACTCTTTGATTAAGGATCCAGAGGTACTAATGAAGCGAGGGAAATATACTACAGATGATCCAGCTACGACCTTTCTCCCAGATAGAACCTTTATGATCCTTGCTGTGGTGGTGTTTGGTTTCGTCTTCCTTTTTCCTGGATTTGATCATGCATCTAACATCTCTCCTCTCCCATGGTTTATCGAACTCTTGGGTTTTTTCGGATTGGTTATTGCATTAATTGGTATCACCTATGTAAACAAGGTCAATCGGTATGCATCAAAAGGATTAGTCATCCACAAGGATCATGAATTGATCACAACAGGTCCCTATCAATATATTAGACATCCAATGTATATGATCTTTATAATTTTTACTTGCTGTCTACCCCTTGCTTTGGGATCATTTATTGCGTTTTTGGCTTCCTTACTCTTTCCAATCTTACTGATCTACCGGATCCGAATCGAGGAAAAAATGCTGATGGATCATCTTCCAGGCTATAAAGAATACATGGAACGAGTCCAATACCGTCTTATTCCCAAAATTTATTAGCAGAAAGAAAACTATAGTGGTAAATAACGGCGGATTGAAGCCACTACAAGTTCAAAATCATCGAACTCGGCCCTTTTAAACGGTTTTCGACGTAGTTTTTCCTCATATAATTTTTCAAATTGTTTGACAAGATATTGAGAGATTGCTTGAGTAATGAAATTTTTCTCTGTGACAATTAACACACACGTTACTTCGCCTCCTCTCGCCATAATGATATTTTTATCTCCAAAAGATATCTGATCAATTCCTTTTTCGCTTTTTATAGCGACTCTGAGGGAGATATTTAGAGCACTAAAGAATCCCCCCACTAATTGCCAATCCTGTAATCCATAATCATCATCTTTGGTAATAAATGCCCTGGAAAAAATCACCAGATCACTGTGATGATCAATAATTATTACAGCTTCCAGGCTGGCTGGAGTGAGGAAAAAAATAGCTGGATCCTTCATAATGAGATAGTTCAAATATAATCCACCGAGTAAAAGGGGAATAAAATAGCTATATCCTGGTATAGGTAATGGGAATACAGTATCAAGTAGGATTAGCACCAAAAATGAGATCATAATCATTGACATAATCAAGGCGGAGCGTGTTGGGGCAACTGCTACTCCCTTTGCCTTAGCGATCTTTGAGACGTTTATCAATCGTTGAAGAGCGCTATAGACTATTAGAATGGTGCTTGTTGAAAAAATGATGAAACCTAGAGGATCAAAAATAAGCTTAATATAGTCTGTTACACGCAGAGTAAGAGTGGTTACATTTAACATGATAGATGTCGTATTAGCAGCAGTTATCAGAGATATCAAAACTATTGAAGAATATTTATACTGGAAATCAGGTAAAAGAAAAGCAAAACTTATTGTGAATATACAAAGTTGAGCAAAGGCAAATCCGCTCCGAAAGATGGTTTCAGTTATTGGATTTAATGTATGGGGCGTATTTAAGAATGCAGTAAGCACCATTCCTGCAAAAAAAAGTAATGAGACGAATGATGCGGCGGTAAGAAGCTTCAGTTCAATTATTGGACTCTTTTTCGCGACATTGAGTAACATTACAGAAGCAGCGAAATAAGATAAGAAAATAAGTGTAGAGATAATAAACTCTGCAATTATCATTGTCCTTACAAAATAGAGTAATTCATAATTTTGCTAATTAAGTTTTCCTCTGGCTTTGAGAATAGGTAGATTCTGATTTCTAAAATTTAGTAGAAGATGTAATTCCTAAAAGAATTCATTGTCCTGATATCTTGTTTTACCGCTTTCAATTCGACTATTTTTTGCCCAAACTTGAGATTTTATAACATCACTTAGATTTTCAAATTAATATGATTTCAAAGAAGGGTTCCTATATGAATTCAACTGAACAAAATGTCTATAGTTTAAATATAGAATCAAGAATAATACAAGATATAGAAGGAAATCTGAGAGCTTTTCATCCAAAAACAGATCTGGATGAATGTGTTAGTCTAATAGTCAAGGATTACGATCTCCCAGCAGATGAAGTGAGAAACTTTCTATTATCAATCACCACCAATAAAAACACAGTAGCCCATTATATCCTTAAAGACTCCAATAAAATTGTGGGCCATGGTGCGGTAGTAAAAACTCAAAGGGATCCAACTAAGGGAATGCTTAACGCTATCCATGCAACAGGAGATTCCTATCTAAAAACCTTAGTAGACGGACTCAGTATCCACTGTAAGAATAGGGGAATTAAGACTTTGTATTTAAATTTCACCCATTTAGATAAAGATTCCCCTCGGATCGCACCCTATAAGAAATTAGGATTTATTTACACAGGAAAACTGCTTTAAGCAGCTGGATTGAGAAAACTTCCAGCAAATAAAAAATGAAACTTTACAAGTTGTGGTAATCTATGCGATATATTGATATTCAGACCTGGTCCCGACGGGATCATTTCAGATTGTTTAACTCTTTTAATCATCCCCACTTCAGTATGTCTGCGAATATAGACTTGACAGTATTCCATCCTGTTGTCAGGCAACAGGGGCTTTCCTTGACTGTAGCTATTGTATACATAATCGCACGAACATCGAATGCGATTCCCGAGTTTCGTTATCGCATTCGAGCAGACAAAGTAGTGGAGCATGCGATTGTTCATCCAAGTTTTACTTTATTGGTAGATGAAGACATTTTTAGCTTCTGTACCGTTGAATACGCGGAAGATTTCCCAACATTTGCAGCAAGAGCTGCGGAACAGATTGCCAATGTGAAAGAGCACTTGGAGCTGGCTGATGATCCTGAAAGAGATGATTATTTATTTATCAGCCCAATACCTTGGGTGTCGTTCACAAGTTTTAACCATCCAATGCAGTTACATCCAACTGATTCTGTGCCACGGTTTGCCTGGGGAAAAATTTTTGAAGATGGGGGATTCTTAAAGTTACCATTAAGCGTCCAAGGGCATCATGCCCTCATGGATGGACTGCACATGGGTAGGTTTTACGAAAAGGTGCAAAAGATCTTTTCTCAACCCGAGGTTTTGCTAGGTGAATTATAAAGAGACCCTATCCACGATAGGTAGAGGATCAACCAAAAAAAATTAATCCTGTCCTAAATCGGTTTGTTAAAGTGTCAAAACGTGAACCTATAGTGGAATTTTACGAGAATCGCAACATAATATACTATAGTTAACTATTGTTAATGTTATCTATGATTAAAATGTACCGATTTAATACAAATAAATCCATATTTGGGGGATAGGAATAATTGTCTAAGATTAAAATTGTTAGTTTTTCATCAACAACATCAGACAAAGAAAACTTCCTAACAGAAGATACTGTAGAAAAACTGAGAGCACAAATCCAAGGAGATGTACTTCTACCTTCCGATGAAGGTTATGACCAAGCCCGTAAGATCTGGAATGGTATGATTGATAAACGGCCTGCGCTCATTGTGCGTTGCACTGGCCCCGCAGATGTCATCGATGCTGTAAAGTTCGCACGGACACATGATCTCTTAGTATCTGTTCGTGGTGGTGGGCACAATGTTTCGGGAACTGCATTATGCAATGATGGGATGGTAATTGACCTTTCTAAAATGAAAGGTATTCGAGTGGATGTCAAATCCGCTACTGCCCGTGCTCAAGCTGGTGTCACTCTTGGCGAGCTTGATCGGGAAACTCAAGTATTTGGGTTATCCGTTCCGTCTGGTATTGTAACAACAACTGGTATTGCGGGACTAACTCTTGGTGGAGGATTTGGACATATTTCACGGAGGTACGGACTCTCTATTGACAACCTTATTTCGGTTGATATAGTCACAGCTGAGGGTGAATTCTTAACAGCCAGTGAAACAGAAAACGAGGATCTTTTCTGGGGATTACGCGGTGGAGGGGGTAATTTTGGGGTTGTCACCTCATTTGAATATATGCTCCAAAAAATAGGCCCAATAGTTTTTGGGGGGATGCTTCTTCATCCGATGGAGAAAGCTGCAGAGTTTTTACGTTTTTATCGTGACTTTATCGCAGACGCCCCTGATGAACTTACTGTCGTTCCACTTCTCCGTCTTGCTCCCCCCGCACCCTTTTTGCCAAAGGAGCTCCACGGTAAACCTGTGGTTGGGATTCTGACAACATATGCAGGATCTATAGAGGAAGGAGAA
>JBHLPG010000102.1:0-12695 GCA_048939725.1 Promethearchaeota archaeon
TAGAAGCCGTACAGAGAGGTACAAGGAGAAGATTCGTGCTTTTACTAAAGAGAAACGGGGAATGTTTGGTTTGAGCACATTAATTTTTTTTGCGATAATGGGTCTCTTTATTCCCTTGTTAGCCGAAACTGGGGCTTTACCACCACCCAATGGTATTAACTCATATGTTACTTCCAATTATGTTCCCCCTGCATGGATTGAACTTTTTCCAAAAAGCCTGATCCCTGCTTCAGGTAATGTTGTCCCTGATACTAAGTTTATAAGAAGTGATAGTTGGATTTTCAATGTTTCAGACCCCTCAGTTATGGCGTTCAATTATGATTCAGAAGATTTTATAGCTGGAGATAGATCGGTTCATTTTTCTTTCGTGGATAATAGTAGTACTGCTAGTCACCAAGGGAATGTCAGGGGCAACCTAATTTTTCCATGGGCTTATGTTCCTCCAGTTAATGCTTCTCTTGCCTGGTACATGAAAATTAAGATAACTGGAAACCTAAGTTTGTCTTCTTTCGTACCATATGCCAAGCTTAACCTCCCTGAAGGGGCCGCGATACCAGAACAAGCAACCCATTTCTCAACGTCTCCCCCTGCACATTCTGAGTGGATGCCTTATAATCGATATCTTACTTTTGTACAATTATATTATATTTTTCAACCAAATTCTACTGTAAACCTTGAAATCGGAGCTGATTTTCGTTATACAAATCCATCCTCCGTGGGAACAGTTGAGATTTGGTTTGATCAAATAGAACTACACGTTACTCGGCCAACTCATGGATTGATGGGATCTAACCACCAAGGCCAGGATGTATTTGTACAACTCTGTTACAGCATTCAAGCTTCGTTCTTTGTAGCCTTTCTAGCGGGTATTTCCTCCCTTGTTATGGGTGTGATTATTGGAATCATTGCTGGATATCGTGGCGGACTATTTGATACAATAACCATGAGAGTTACTGATTTCTACCTTGTTTATCCCAATTTACTTATCATATTTTTACTTGCATCTCAGTTTGATATATCCCTCTTCTTCCTTCCATTAGTAATTGCATTATTTTCATGGCCATCAACAGCCAGAATTATTCGATCTAAAGTAATGGTGGAACGTGAGCAACTTTATATCGAATCAGCCAGAGCATCTGGTGCGAGTGATTTGTATATCATGTTTCACTATATTTTACCAAATATCCTCGGCTTAGTTTTTGTTCAATTCACAACAAATGCTGCAAGTGCTATTAACATCGAAGCTGGCTTATCTTTTCTAGATTATCCGATAGAGAGTTTGTCATCCCCAGATTTAGATCGCAGAGCAAAACTTCTGACAGCTTGGCTTTCTTGGGGCTTTATGTTAGCTGAAGCTCATTTTGAAGGGGCGTTCCATAATCTAGCATGGTGGGTAATCATACCACCTGGCATCTGTCTTGTTCTAATGGCGGCATCATTTATGTTTATTGGTAATGCTTTCGATAGAGTATTCAATCCATTAAAGTTTCAAGATAGATCATTTAAAAGAAATTTCAAGAATGACCGATGATTGGATGAGGTTTATAGGGTTCTTCTAATCGTTTAATCTCATCAGCAGAGAGTTTAATCTCAAGAGCCTCAACTGCTTGTTCAATATGTTCAAGCTTTGTTGCTCCAATTATTGGGGATGTCACATAATCCTTGGAATATAGCCATGCGAGAGCAATCTGAGCTGGTTTAACATCTTTCTCTTCAGCAATTTCTACTACTTTTTCAACAACATCAAAATCTTCTGGCTTGAAGAAACGAGGTTTCATGTATCTATCTGCTCGTGCTCTAAGATGATCATCTGGATTACCATCTCGCGTATACTTACCTGATAAGAATCCTCGTGCAAGGGGTGACCATGGGATAACACCAATTTCTTGGTCTTTGCATAGAGGCATCATTTCTCGTTCCTCCTCTCGGTAACATAGGTTATAGTGATTTTGCATCGTTCTGAATGGTTCCAGCCCATATTGATCTGCAATCCACAAGCTTTTTGTAAATTGCCATGCAAACATTGAGCTCGCTCCAATGTGAAGAACGGAACCATTATCAATGAGATGATTTAATGATTGTAAAATTTCTTCGATAGGAGTAAATGGATCCAATCTATGAATCTGATAGAGGTCTACAGTATCCATATCTAGACGTTTTAATGAATCCTTAATTGCACGAGTGATATGATATCGAGATAGACCGCTTGTATTCGGTTTAGGTGCTGTAGCAAACCCTTCTACTGGAAAAAATACTTTTGTTGCTATAACCACATCGTCATGATGGTCTTTAAGCAGTTCTCCTGTAATTTCTTCGGAGCGACCTCGAGAATAGACATTTGCAGTATCAAAAAAGTTTATCCCTAAATCTAATGCTTTCTCAACAATCGGACGGGCTTCATTTATGTCCAAACACCATTCCATAATTGTAGGATCACCATAAGACATCATACCTAAGCAGATTCTGGAAACACTTAGTCCTGTTTTACCTAGTTTAACATAATCCATAAAATATCACCACAATATTCGTTTTATTAGTCTCAGAATAATTAAACTTTGTTGCTGTCGGAGTTTGATTTTAATTTAAATTTTTAGCCTGTTCACGGAGGAGAGCGATACGAAATGTCAGGAAGTCTAGTTGGTGGCCACCTATTGGAGCTGGGATTATTGAAGGTAATTTTTTCAAGGTATTTGCTAATAATTCATGACCTACCAGGTTTCCACCGTAGCTATCTACTCGGATCTCTTGCAAGTAAATTCGATACCGTCGAGTTAACACTAAACATGTGGAGATGAGAAAGACAAGTATAACTAGCATTAGAAATATCAGAGAGAATGTGTTAAAAGTAAGAATTGGTAAATCATTTAAAATCAGAACTAAGGCGGTTAATACAATAAAAATTCGAAGAGATCGAAGCAATCCTTCTGTACCCAAAATTAGATAAGCGGTTCTTATATGATGTCTTGCTAGGTGTCCTTCCTCATGACTTAAGACAGCAATGATCTCCTCATCCGTTAACTTCCAGTTAAAATATTGAGAAATTAAACAAATATTTTTTCTCCACCCCAAGGTCATCACCCCTGCGGAGAGAAACAATGATGCCAGTTCAACCTCAGCGAAGCGAAATTCATTAATTAAGTGACTATTTGGATGATTTCGTCTAACGTGATTAACAATTTCAGGACTGACTGGTGTGTGAGCAGTCGCTAGTAATTTTCTTTTAGAATTAGATGATAAAATAACAAATATAACCTGATATCCTAATGAAAGAATAAATGCCAATCCTAAATATTGCCAAGGGGGTAAATCAGTTATAACTCCCCCCAAAAATATCGCAAGCAGTATTCCGAGAAATACAACAGAATAGAGCTGAGAAATTATATGAATAACAATATCTCTCCATCCAGGTTGAAAATGTACATGGCTTACTTCGATTGCATAAGATCTGAGTTCCATATAAGCCTTGTAGAAAAAGAATAACATAATGAGGAATAAGAGAAGCGAAATTAATGTTAAGCTTATATAGATGAGTAAATCATTATTCAATGGATATATTAAATAAACGATAATGAGGCCAACGAATAGAGGACAAAATACTGTGTAAAATAACAGTAGAATAATATCACTGATCGGGAGGGATATTCCTTGTTTATCGTCCCTTTCTGAATTCATATAATCTCAAGTATTTTATCAGAAGTTTTATTTTAAAATGACCTACTAAAGACACAAATTGCACGAAATCTATTTGAGTTTTTGATTGGATTCTGATAATCTTTTAATAGGCAAAATTCGATTTAATTAATAATATAAGGTTCACTCAAGGAGATTGATCTCATCGTGAAACTAGGTGATATGCAACCTCTCAAGGAATATAAGTTCCTTCAAGAACAAATCTTTGAGTTTTGGCCATTTAATAAGTTTAAATCTCCAATGAATGTCTTTCTTCTGCTGATAATATATGTTATTTGGGGTTCGGTACTCTTCCTCTATTATGACATTCCCATATATTATTTTATTGCAGGGGTTTGTGGAGTATTTGGCCTTTTCTTATGGACTATAGGAATCTTCAGTTATGCAGATCATTTAAGGAATGTACAAGTTGAAAGAATTAATGCTGCTAATAAAAAATTCCTGACCGAGTTCCTAGAAAATTTATTTCATCCTTCTTCTTTGGTTTTCAGCGTTCTAGTATTTTCTGTTATTGTCACTTACTATTTTACTTCAACTTCTTTTGGTGTTGATAGTTTTCTGGTTAAGATTCAACAAGATATGAAATTGAGCACCCTACCTCCAATATTTCTCCTATATGTATTTCTACTATCCTTTGATCTCTGTTATCGATTAGGTTTATCTCTTTATGTAATTTTGACCCAAGTTCGTCGGAATTTTCGACTTTCCAGGTATCTAAGTTTACCTCATTTGAATTCTTCTTTTTCTCCTGTCGATGTTGGGAATCTTGAAAAAATGGATTATTACAATTACTTGGCAATATGTAGTAGTTTTGCTCTCATTCCACTGGGGATTATCGATTCTTTTTTATTATTTGCTCTTATGCTGTTCATTGCCTCTACATTCTCCCTCATGTTGTTCAATATTGTCTATTTACGAGTTCTATACACAAGATCTTTTCCTCAAGGTTTATTGGCCCTTCTTTATACAGAAAAATTAGCTAGAGTAGGAACAATTTCTCTCAATCAGTTTCCTCATGTAGTTCCAACGTTATTTGTCTTTGATGGTAGAAGCATTTTCATTGCCACATCTGTAAAGAGTCAGAAGGTTAAAAATCTGAGACACAATACAAGCATAACAGTCTTCATTGATTCGCAACAAGAAGGAGATATAACAAAAGGGACTGGTGTCCTTGTTACTGGCCACGCGAAAATTTATGGCCATAATATGTGGATTGGGATATTATATTATTTAGTCAGAGGATTCCGTATGGCACGTCTCCTTATGCTATTTCGAAGAAAATATCCTCAGTATATCTCTCAATATCTTAAAAACCAAAAAGAAATCCCACGAGCTTGGCAATTATTTCCAATCATTAGTAGAGCAATAATAGAAGTAATCCCTAATCAACTATATTTCTGGAAAGCTTCTCGACCTACTTTAATTAAGTTCTAGTCATTTGTGATCGCTTTGAAAATAAGATGTGAAATAAATGGTCTGATTTGTGATCTACCTGATTTTCTAATAGAGTTTTATACTGAATCTCAGTTAATGTATTGTAGTACAATCTCAGAAAATAGAAGTCCTCACGTTCAACCTACGTTGTTTGTCAACGAATCTAATAAGTGTTCGATAATTTTTTTGGCCAATAGTCAATCTTTAATTGTAAAAAACCTATATCGGAATAAAAAAACATCACTTACAATTGATAAGATTAACCCAATCAATCCTTTTTTGAACAAAGGGATCATGATTGAAGCAATTTCACATATTAACAGTTCAAAGGACGCAATTGAAGAAATTTTAACAAAATTCGAAAGAAAATATACTTTTGAAGTTATCTCTAAAATCCTTGGGATCGATATTGTAAACCAGTGTGTTAAAATCCGAGCTTTACCGCATAAAATTATCTATTGGGAAGGGCCATCGTTTCATAGGTTTAAATGTGAAAAACAAAAATGAGCTAATGCCTGACGATGACACCATCTTCCATGACGACTTGTCTTTGCGCATAAGCGGCAATATCCGCTTCGTGAGTGATTACAACTATTGTAGTCTTTGTTTCTTCATGGAATTTTTTCAGTAGATCCATTACCTGTGTACCCGTCCCTGAATCCAAATCACCCGTAGGCTCATCCGCAAAGATAACTGTTGGACGATTAGTAAGAGCTCGAGCTATTGCAACACGTTGCATTTGGCCACCACTTAATTGGGCTGGAAACTGTTTTGCTTGTTGGTCAATACCGACACCTGTTAGTAAGTCTTCTATTCGTCTTCGAATTCCTTTACTTAGCCCTCCAGCTAAATCTGCTGGTAGAGTTACGTTTTCCCTTGTGTTAAAATGAGGTAACAACGCATAACTCTGAAAAATAAAACCCATTTCTCGCAATCGCAATTCTGATTTTTCCGAGTCTTTCATTCGATGCAGATCTCTTCCACGGAAATAAACTGCGCCATGATCAGGGGAATCGAGACTCGCCATACAGTTTAAGAAAGTCGTCTTTCCAGCACCTGAACTACCAATGATTGCAATAAATTCCCCTTCTTTTATATCAAGGTTCACTCCTCTTACAGCATATACCGTTGTACGTCCCAGATTGTAATTCTTAAAAAGTCCTCTTACAGCAATTATTACATCTTCATCAATTCTCAGTGATTCCCTATCTGTTCCATTGAGTAATTGAGTATTAAAGCTGAAGAAAGGTAGGTCTGATCCAAAATAATCTGACCATATTTTTAGCATTTCAGCTTCAACAAATAGATCAATGCTTAATTCACTCATTGATGCCAATGCTTGCTTAAACTCCCTAGCGGATTCAGCTGTTCTAATCCCATTTACTCCTTCATCGAGGTAATCTCGAATACATAATTGACATCTTTTGATTAATTCACTTACTTCATGAAGTTTGGTTTTACCAGTTTGAATCTCTTCGCATATTCCATCAAGAGCAGAGTTAAAGTCGAAAAAATCGCTTTTCAGATTATATTGCATTAAACTAACACGAGGTATATCAAATAGATTGAAAATACGCCGAATTAAGTTATCTAACTCTTGTAATGCGCTTAATTTTGCTGTTAAAATACGTAAGAAAAGCTCAAACTTTGATTGAAGTCTCTGATCGTTAGTTTTGAAATGTTGTTTCAAAATTTCCTGTTCTAACTTCTCAAGAATAGCGTTCATTTCTTCTAACCGTTGAATAGTTGGTTTCAAGAAAGTAACAAAGAAATTGGCTATAAGTAGCTTATCTACTAGTTCATCAATGTTGATTTGGATATTTGAGGTTTTCCCAGTAAACACAGGAAAATCGAACCCAGACAGATAAAATCGAAATTCCTGGAGTTCCTCAATATCCCAGAGGGTGATAAAGCTTTTTGTGCTAAGTTCACAGAAAATTTTTGGTAAATCAGTATTTATCTTCTTTAGATGCTGATCCAGTTTCTTAGGGAGGCTTGAATCAATTTCTCTAATGAAATTTTTAACGATCTGTGAAGTTTCTCGTAATTCTTGATTATCCCTTAGATGTTGTCTAAAGCGTGCCTCATTTCTTCTATTGTAGCTCGAAAAACGCTTATGAATGGAACCTTTCTCGACTTTCTCAATTAAGCTTGGACTGAGGGTCCCATTTTTTTTCTCCCCAGACACAAAAATAAATGTGTTTAATTCTTGACTTGTTACAGCACCTCGACGAGTACGTAGGATTTTTCTGAGATCCGAAGCAACATTTTTCCGTAATTCATTATTGACAGACCGTAAAGGTTTATCAATTAAAGCAGCTGTATAAACTTTCATTAAGATTCCTCCGAGAATGGTCCGTGTTCTATATGTGATATCTTCCCATCAATCATATGTACTATATAATCACATTTTTCGGCAATCCAACGGTTATGAGTAACAAGAACAAAAGTTTGCCGGTTGATCTTGTTTATTCGTCGGAATAGGGTCATTACTTCAGCACTGGTGGTGGAATCGAGATCACCAGTGGGTTCATCACCTAATATTATAGCTGGGTCATTGATTAACGCTCTAGCAACAGCTACTCGCTGTTGTTGTCCTCCTGAAAGCTCTAGAGGATCATGATAGAGTCTATCGCCCATTCCAAGGTCTCGTAATAACATTTTAGCTTGCTCCCGTGCAACTGCGGAATTCAATCCTTTCAAGAGTAGTGGAGTCTCTACATTCTCCACAGCTGTAAGGAATGGAAACAAATTAAAGAGCTGAAATATGAAACCTATGTTATCTCGGCGAAAAGCAGTCATCTCACCATCAGAAAGCCTGTTTGTATCGATGTTATTGATTATAATTTCTCCCCCAGAATTCTTGTCTAGATGCCCAATCATATTCAGTAGTGTAGTCTTTCCACATCCTGATGGCCCCATAATAGCCATCATATCCCCTCTTTTGACATCAAGATCAATACCTCTGAGAGCATGAACTTCATTAGATTTTCCTTCATTGTACTTTTTATGTAATCCTCTTATTTGAAGAATAGGCCGTGTTTCGTCATAAATGTGGAATTTGATTCCGTCAATTACAATATCTTCAACATATGACATTTTTTAACCTCCAAATCATCCTACGTAACGTAATGCTTCCGCTGCTGGAATCCTAGATGCTATCCATCCTGGGATTGCGCCTGCGAGTAAGCCAATAAATGTAATAAGAGATAGATAGAATCCTATAGTTCCCCATGGGATTACTACTGGAACATTCATCATATTAGCAAAACCGACGTTCACAAACAATCCGTTCACGACACCAATGAATAGGCCAATAATTCCTAGAACTAAGAGTTCTAATAAGGCTGCTAACATTACTTGGAGTCGAGGGAAACCGATTGCTCGCATCATGCCGATCTCACGTTTTCTTTCAGCAACATTTCTTACTGAGATAACAGCCATCCCAACAGCCCCGATTACTAGGCCGAAGTTCACATAAATCTGCAGGAAGTTTGTCATTTGCTCCATCATTTCCAATTCTGCTTCCAGTTTTGAATAAAGAGATGTGGCGGTTGCTACGATGAATTCATCGTTGATTAATTCTCGATATCCTGATTTTTCAGTGTTTGTAAATTCCTCAATTTTCCTTGCGACATCTTCAATTGCGGGGTCGTCAATAGCATAGTTAGTCTTAATTAGAAAGGTATCGAATTGATCAGGAGCTCTCGATATTTGTGTTACTCCATCTGCTTTCCCAAAGAAATTTGTATATTTCGAGAATCGTTCAGGAATGTAGATATTTCCTAATTGACTTCCAAATCCATCGCTTGAGAACCCATTTGCAAAACCAGAAGATGAAAGCGGAAATCCACCAGCACGATTACTATCAAGTTTCCCTCCAATTGTAAATGATTGGTAGAATGGAACGGCCCCAAACCCAGGTATTATCGTTGTATTCATAGGAACCCATATCTGCATTCCAATCGGAAGAATAAAGGAATCTGTGAAAACTATCGGGTTTGTAAGATTAAGTTTCTCTATTTCATCTAAATCTTGGGAGAATAATTGACTCATTTGACTGAAATCCAGATCTGCTATAATATCTAAATCAAAGCTTATATTATAAACCGTCATTTCGTAATCAGGATCAAAAAAAGCATCCCAAGATTCCTTCGACAATTCTAGTAATTCCTCGTCAGTGTATTCTGTACCAGCTCCAAAGCCCATTCCAGAGGAAACCATTCCAGGGGGTCGAACACCATCAGGAAATCCTGTTAAATAGAAATCATATCTCCAGTCGTCCTCTGAAGCATTCTTTGCTTCTCCCCGTATTTGGCTTGATCGCAATTCACCAAACCCAATAGGAAGTAGGTGAGATTGGGGATTATACTCTGATGAAAAAGGATCCTTTGTGGCTACAAACTTTGTAAAATCGGTTGTCGTACTAAAAGTCTTCATTCCAATTACGTCAGTGATACTGGAATCAAGATTGTATATTTCATCAGTGAATGAAGTATTATCGAGAACTGCTTCAGGCTTACTTAAGGTGACATATAAATCAATACCACGTGAATCATCTTCAGATTGCCCAACTGAACTCTCGACGTTAGTGGCGACTAATGAAGCCACAGTGACATTCAATGTTAAAACTACTGCGAAGATTGCGAATGTGAGGGTCGAACGTGTTTTATGTGATGAGATAAGTGCAGGAGCAACCTGTGCTACTCCTTTTAATCCGCTAATCCTAATTAATGAACTCCGTAGAAACCGCATTAAAGGTGGGAGATTCATTCCTACGATTAAAACAGAACCAACGACAATTTCAACAATGCTGATGATTAGGATATCGAGTGCTTCACCTGATAAGTCAGCAATCCATCCTTCACCCATTGCAACAACAAACATGAAGACTGGGATCAACCAGAGGACGATGGCACTAAGGTTAAAAGCTTTAGTGCGGCTAATAAAACGTGATAATATTATTCCAAGCCCTGAGAATAAAAAGCCAGCACCTAGAAGAATATTCTCCCATTCTTTAATGCTATCCCAGCCAGCTGTTTCCCAGATGTACTGTAAGTCTGTATTGAATAATCCATTGTTTAAAAGGAATATAGCTCCTGCGATTGTTAGGAAAAATCCGACCAAAACTAAATTCCTGCTCGATTTCTGTTGAAAAACTATCTTTATACCTCTAAGAGCTTCTACTATATTGACTCGGGACGCTCTTAATGCAGGAAGTAAACCAGTAATTATCCCTAGAATTACACCAATTAATACAGAGAAAACAACTACATCTTGATGAACAATAGGTTGAACACTAGCACTACCAGATCCGAATAAGCTAACGAGATAGAGGGCAACTAATTGGCCAAAAAGCAAACCTCCGAAAAGGCCAAGTATCCCTCCAACGATTCCTTGAAAAACCGTTTCTATTAACATTGATAAGAAGATTCCCCTTCGTTTCTCTCCAACTGCCCTCATCACCCCTGTTTGAAACTCTCGGTCCTCAACAGACATTAATTGCACATTTGTAATAAGAAGAATTCCAGTGATAATGATAAGAAGACCCAATACATTGAGAAATGCCGACATCATGTTGAAAATTAAATCTATTATTCTAATGTAGACTAAGCGTGTCGAATCTATTGCATAAATTGATGTTTCTTTTCCCTCAACCAGCTTTTTTGGCAATGCTTCTTCTAGATTGTCGAATTGGGTTTGTAGAAACTCCTCTTCGATTGGGGTTTCAAAATGATCAGATTTAAAGGTAATAAGATAAGAACTGATGATATCCTTATTCCGAAATATATCATTCAGACTTACCCAATCTTGTAATCCTGCTATTGAGAAAAGAATGCCCCGATATGAAGCACCAATACCAGGCCGTCTAGAATTAAATATTCCAGTAATAGTGAGGTTTATTCTTTCTGTAGAAAAAACTGGAATGAAAATGGGTAATCCAGTCGTCATATTAATAACGGGCAATCCTGTGGTCGTATTAATCATCATAGTTAAAGTTAAGTTAGTAAATTCCGTACCAAGATCAATAGGGAGTTCAGAACTTCTGTTAAGTCCTAGATCCTCTGCAAGATAACTCGAAAGTAAGATACTTGTATTATCCACTAATAATTTGCTGATATCTAAGAGTTCATCCTCAGATTGCCAATCGTAAAAAGAACCAAATGCAGAAGGGAAATCAAGAGGAACTCCTGCCATTTCAATCACAGGTTCAAATTGAGAACCAACCATTGCAGGGCCATAATAAGATAATTGTGGCATAATGGCTAGTTCATTTTCTACAAGTGAAGAAATGTTTTCTTCATCTGCAGCTGTCAAATAACTGCCTGTAGCATTCGAAACACGGATGTCAACCTCACCCTCACGAACTAGGAGGCTAGTAAGGAATGCATTCTCTAATGTGTCTGTTGTAATTTGAATACCTACCATTAGAGTAACTCCTAGTGTGATTGCAAGAATTGCACTAAGATTTTTTGTTTTCCTACGAACTAACGCTCTCTTTGCAATTTTTAGACTTGAAATTAAACCCATAATAACACCTATTTATCGATGATGAACTACTTTTGTTCCTGCAACGAAATCCAATACTCGTTGTTTCCTACCCCGAGTTTTTTCAGATAGAATCCCGAAAAGAAAATCAAATGGTAGAAATGAGGTCAAGAAAGGGACTTTGGTCGTATTTCGTATAAGTGACTGAGCCCATGTTATATTAATTCCTGACTCATCTACTACTATTAAACCTAATAATTTCTTCCCAAGAGTGGTAGAAAATGTCTTTTCTGCAATAATGAAGTAACCTAAGATAAATATAACCATTGGAATTCCAGCAAAGAGAAACCCGAAAGGAATTCTCATTTCATACCATTGTATATCTTCAAGATGAAAACCTATCAGGATATGCTGAAATATAAAGAAAAGAGTAAATACAACAAACATTGATGCCATATCGATAATGAATGCGATGAAACGTGTGCCCCAGCTGGCAGATTTTGTACCCCAGTTTTGAGCGATACTTAAATTTTTTGCTACATCAATTGGTGAACCGAAAACAACTGATGGTGGACGTCTCTCAGTCCCCATCGCGTCTTGTACATCTTTTTTCAGCTCTTTGAGTGCAGGAGTTTTAAGTGCCTCTGGATATGGAAGTAAAGAGCTAACTTCTCTGATATATCCATCTATAGGATCTAACACTTGTTGTTTGGCCACTTTTCATACAACTCCTTTATTTTTGTTGACTAATTCAAGCATGATCTCATTGAAATCTTTGATGGATTTTTCCAGCTGTTTGAGAAAAGCTTTACCACTCTCAGTCAGCTTGTAGAATTTTCGGTCATTATTATCAAGCTGACTTTCTATTAATTTATCCTCCTCAAGTTTTGAGAGCATAGGATAGATGTTGGAGCCTGCGATGGAGATTTCTCCATTGGTTAGTTCCAAGATCTTTTTCGTGAGAAGAAAGGCATAACTTCTTCCAATTTCCGCAAGAGTGAATAGGATAAGAGGTTTAGAAAATCCTTTCTTGTATTCCGTTTGCCATTTTTGGAGGAGGAGATCGTCCGACAAGTAGAATC
>JBHLPG010000418.1:0-3119 GCA_048939725.1 Promethearchaeota archaeon
TTTACTAAACTTTATGTTAGTTTCTACGGTGGAAGTAAGAATTGGAAACTCAACTAGAATTAATGCAAAAATGCTTACCAATTGAAATAAATGGTTTTTGTTTAAAACCACTTACTAAATATTTGAAATCGATCAGTAAAAAGTGGATGATTTTTATCATCATGATTTTTCCAATAGAACAAGATGAATTCACTGGTAAGATCGCAAGATTAAGATATTCAAAGATTAAAGTAAGAATCAAGGGAATTACATCAGAATTAATAAGTGATACAACATTATCTTCACGTTTAAAAGAATTAGAAGAAATAAAAATCCTCGAGAAGGAACATTTTGCGGAAATTCCCCCTCGGGTTGAATATTATTTAACTCCATTAGGCATTCAACTACGAAATAGTCTTCTACCACTTATTGAGTGGGCAGTTCATGCGTGCCATGAAACATGACGTTGGTAAATTTTACTCAGTTTAGCGATTTCCTTGCCATGTTCTTTTGTTAATTGTTTCCATGTAAATCGCCATTCCCAGTTACCACTTTCCGTTCCTGGAAAATTCATCCGCCCCTCTGTTCCTAAACGAAGTAAATCTTGTAGTGGAATAATACTGATCTTGGCAACTGAACTCCAGGCAAGGCGAATTAAATCGCCAACTATATCCTCGGAGCTTGAGTTTAAATAAGCCAAAACCTCATTCTGAACTTCTTTAGATGCGGTTTTAAACCACCCTAATGTTGTGTCATTATCATGAGTTCCTGTGTACACAACAGTGTTGGGAATATAATTGTGTGGAAGATAATCATTTTCCACACCCTCTTCCTCTTCAGATCCAAACGCGAATTGTAACACTCTCATCCCTGGGAAGCCCGTCTGCTGGAGTAATTTGGTTACTGCAGGGGTAATAATTCCAAGATTCTCAGCAATGATTGGTAAAAGCCCACATTCCTTTTTTAATGTAGTAAAGAGACTAATTCCTGGGCCTTTAATCCATTCTCCATTGATAGCTGTTGTTTCATTTGCAGGAATTCTCCAATAAGACTCGAAACCCCTGAAATGATCAATTCTCAAAATGTCAACGAGCGAAAAGCTGTGATTGATTCTTTGAATCCACCAATTGTACCTATTCGCCTGCATACGATCCCAGCGATAAATAGGATTTCCCCAACGTTGGCCAGTTTCAGAAAAATAGTCTGGTGGCACCCCTGCGACATATTCCATTTCTCGATCCTTATCTAGATAAAAAAGGTGTGGATTAGCCCATACATCTGCCGAATCATATGCAACAAAGATTGGTATATCACCAATTATTCTCACATTCTTACTGTGGCTATATTTTTTGATATTTTCCCATTGGTAGAAGAAAAGAAATTGAGAAAATTTATAATATTCAATCCTATCTTGATAAGTTTTCTTCCAAGATGAGAGAGCTTGTGAATTTCGTAGTTTTAATGACTTCTCCCATGTATTCCATGCATGAAAACTATTAACTTCCTTAATTGACATGAAAAGAGAAAAGTCGTCTAACCAATGCTGGTGGTTATTTTTAAATAATTTATACTGTGCCTTAAGTAACGAGAAGCGTTTTCTCTTGAAATTAGTGAAAGCTAGTTGTAATATTTCTGATTTATATTCAATAATTTTCCCAAATTGTACTTTCTGTTCTGAAAATTTAGGTTCCCGAAATTCTTCTAGAGTGAGTAAACCAATGTCACGGAGAATTTCAGGGCTAATTAACAATGTATTTCCTGCAAATGCGGAAAAAGACTGATATGGAGAATTTCCATAACCTGTTGGTCCTAGGGGTAAGACCTGAAGGATGCTTTGATGATTTAAATGTAAGAAATCAATAAATTTGTAGAATTCAGAACCTAAGTCACCTATACCATACTTTCCTGGTAAACTTGTAGGATGAAGTAAAATCCCCCCTAAACGGTTTTTGAGAAAAGAAGTTGTTTCTGTTGAGAAATGATTAACAGATTGAGGTGATTTCATACTCATTTCTCCAAACTAAAAACACTCTGTCAATTTACCTTTCTTTCTTTCTTCTTCTTCCTCTTATGTATAAATAACAAAAAACCAAATATCCCAGGAACTAATTTAAATGCAGGTGTAGTTGTTGAATGCTTAGAATAACTAGATGTTAAGCTAACTGAAGATAATAGTGTCGTATTCGCAGTTACAATTGTTGTTGGTTTAATGAAAGGGCCCTCTTCATAAGGGTAACCAGAAGCTATCCATGCATTAAATCCACCATTCATATTGTTGACTTGCGTGTATTCCAATGAGTCAAGAGTCTCACTAGCAGGGACAGAACGACCACCAGATCTGCAATAAACAAGAATGGGTGTTGATTTATTTTTTGGAAGTTCGTTTTTACGTGTAGAAATATCATCCACAGGAATTAGGTATGCTCCAAAAATATGACCAGCTTCAAACTCATCGGGATTTCGTACATCCAGAATAAATAATTCTTCATCATTATCAACTAGATCTTTTGCTTCAGTAACAGAGATCGGAACGTAATTCACTTCTGAGAATATCCCAGTTATTGTATAGCATTTAATGGATAATGAAAGAAATATAATTAAAGAAATAAACACCAAACACCAATTTTTAGTCAGAGATATTTTTATTTTCATTCCTATCAGTTTAGATATTCATAAAGTATTACTTAAAGAATATTCCTCTGACTTTAAGTTGATCTAATGAAAATATTTCATATGAGCTCGATAACGTATTTCACTATCAAATTTCTTTGGACACAATTTGCAGCGAAACTTACTACAGCTGTTCTTTCGTTCATGTAAACGAAGATCAACCAAGCGATCAAATTTTTGTCTGCATTTGCTACATCTTAAATTCTGATTTTTTCTAACCTTACTTTTGATTGGTGGAAGGTTCGAATCAAGTTTCTTTCTATAGATCCTGTGTTTCAACGAAAAAACATCGAAACTCTCTTTAAAGGCTTGGGGAAGAATTTCTGTTCTACCTAGAATTAGAAAGCCATTAGGGACGAGCAAATTGTAAAATTTGCGAAACATTTCTTTTTGAATGTCTTTTGAGAAATATATTATGACATTTCGGCAGAAGATCACATCGAAGGGTCCCTTCATCGGCCAGGATTCCA
>JBHLPG010000419.1:0-3116 GCA_048939725.1 Promethearchaeota archaeon
TCCTCCCATAAGCATAGGTGCTAAAGAAACTAGGGATATCAAGACAACAAATTGAAATATTTTTGCTTCTCTCATATTTTCTCCTCCTTTCAAAAGGGTGAAAGGACTGAAAAATCAACCAAAAAGGTCTTAAAAAAGTTTCTTTGCTTATATATCAAATATGTGTATTATTTTACACCTTTTTTTCTAGTATTTAAAGTATGGATGGATTTTCTAAACAACTATTTTCTCCTACTTGCGATTTAGTCAGTTTTTACACTCTTTTACAACTTGATAGGATAAGCCCAATTACACTTCTTCTTCGGCAATTTCCTTCGAAACTGTTGAATCAGCACGGATTGTAATTTCAAATTGTTACACTAAAAAGAATTCTTCTCGAATTTCGATCAGAATTTTTTATCTAGATTACTATTTTTTAAGAAATATAAATCAAGAAAAGCTTATAATCCTGTTTTTTTAATACACTGTTCAGATAAACTTATACTATTTAATATATTCAATCAATTGATTAAATGTGCTTCTTGAGGGTATTTTTTTTCCATTCACAAAGAATTGGGGGGTTCTCAATGAACCTTTTAACAGCAGTTTTATCCGTTGCATAGTCTGCTGTGAAATATCAACTACTTCAATCTTTACATCTGTTTTCTCATTGAGCTTCTCAGCAATCATCAATGCTTCCCAATCTGAATCAGAGTAGTATCTGTCATGGTAGTATAAGCCTTCTTTGCGTTCTATGAGAAGAGGCCTCCATGCTCTCGCACACCCAAATGTTCCCCCTTCCTTATCTACCACCCCAAGTGTGTCAATCCCACACGATTGCACATAAAGGATAACTTTCTTATTCTTCAATAATTGTCACTTCTTCTACTGGTAATTAACATCTCTTAAATAATCTTGTGACTTCTGCAAATCTTGCGATTTGGTTCATTAACACGGAAACTTCAAAAGATTATTAATATGAAGTGAAAATTCGTTCGATATTAAATTAGAATATTGGTGAAAGATAGGCAATGAAGAAGATTTCTTTCCCTGAAGGATTTTTATGGGGGACAGCGACGTCAAGCTATCAAATTGAAGGTGGTTGGAATGAAGATGGTAAGGGGGAGAGTTTGTGGGACTACATTTCTCACAACTTGGGGATTGTCTCCAATGGTGATACTGGTGATGTTGCCTGTGACCACTATCATCGTTACAAGGAAGACATTGCCTTAATGAGAGAGATGGGACTCCAAGCCTATAGATTCTCGATCTCATGGCCAAGAATCTTCCCTACTGGTCAAGGTAATGTAAATAAGAAAGGTGTAGAGTTTTATGATAACTTAATTAATGAATTGGTGAAAAACAATATCCAACCCGTTGTGACTCTCTATCATTGGGACCTTCCCTTAGCTTTACAATCGATAGGGGGATGGACGAATCGTGATGTTTCGGATGCCTTCGTTGAGTATGCAACTCTAATGTTTAACCACTTCAATGATCGTGTGAAACTCTGGATCACGTTTAACGAGCCCCAGATTTTCACTCTTCTTTATTATTCACTTGGATTTCTGGAGGAAGGAATTCCAGGAGGTTTTCAGGCTTCTCATCTCGTCAATGTCGCTCATGCAAAAGCAGTGCAAGCTTATCGACAATCTGAACATTCTAATGGGAAAATCGGTACTACACTTAATCTGAGTACCGTCTATCCTAAAACTGATTCCAACCTTGACAAACAAGCTGCAACGATTGTTGATACTATAACAAATCGGTGGTTTTTGGATCCAGTCTTAAAAGGCTCATATCCAAAGAAAATTCTAAAGGTTATTACTGAAAAGTATGGTATTTCTTTTCCAGATGAAGATCTATCCTTATTAAAGTCAGTTCTACCCATGGATTTCTTAGGGTTGAATAACTATTCTTGTAATAGAGTAGGGGTGTCCAAACCTGAGGATCTTATTGATATAGTGACTTTTCTCAAGGATTATGTCGCAGGAGCAACAACAGGAGAAGACAAAAGAGAGGAAGGCCGTGAATATTCCGAAATGGGTTGGGAAATTTGTCCTCAAGGATTCTATGATCTTTTTATAAATCTTGATAAAGATTACAACCATCCCCTCATTTACATTACAGAAAATGGTATTGCTTGTCAGGATGACAATATAGTCAATAACCTCGTCATAGATGATGATCGAATTGAATACTTAGAGAAATATCTTGAAGCTACAAGTAGGGCTATCAATGCAGGTGTTAATCTACAGGGTTATTTTGTCTGGTCCTTTTTAGATAATTTTGAATGGCTCCATGGCTATTCTAAACGATTTGGATTGATTCGTGTTAATTTTGACACATTAGAACGAATATGGAAAAAAAGTGCTCATTGGTATAAGGATGTTATTCTAAATAATGGATTTAACAGATAACCAAACTTAACAAGTAGATTTCGGAAAGTTCAAAAAATATGAAATTTTACATTCACAAACACTAGGATCTAAGCATGAAGATCATGGATGAAGAATCATTGGTAACCCTATCACAGCGAATTTCCTCTCATATATTTGTAATCTTCGTTTTCTTCCTATTTTTGTGTCTGCCTGAATGTTACCCTCTTGTTAAAGACACAGAAAGTTTATTTCCCAGCACTAAGAACATTTTCATTAAATATAATTCATCAAACACTACTTATGAGGAATTTAATTCAATTAAATCCAAACAGACGGAGGTTGGAACTTCTATCATTCACTCAGGGGAAGCATTTGATGGATATAACATTTTCCAGTTTCGAAATTTCACAAATAGGGAATATAATTTTCGAATAACAGACATGGAGGGAAAGATAATCCAAGAATTTCCTGGCAATAATACATTTAGTTATGGTCACCTTATTAATTCCACAACATTATTATTGCAGACCTTAGGGGGTCTATATTTCTGGAATATTGAGAATGGTCATATCCAGAGATTTACTTTTGGTAGTCATCACGATATTTCCTATAATCCAAGAACGAAAACTTTCATGACTTTAAAAGGACCGATTGTTTATCAAGGACAATCTCCGTATCGTTATGATGTCATTCAAGAAATTAACTTCAAAGGTGAAATAGTTTGGTTGCTGGATACTAGTACCTTTATACCATTTA
>JBHLPG010000420.1:0-3107 GCA_048939725.1 Promethearchaeota archaeon
ACTTCCAGTTCTTATTTTTGGATTAATCCTATTTGGCAGTCTCACACTCGAAATATTTCCATCACAATTTTTTACAAATAAGTCGAATAACACCAATAATACCTCACTAAATCAAACATTGTCATCGGGACAATTTGAGTTAGTGATTATTGCACCCACGGGATTTGATGCTCTAGGATTAGGGAAACTTGTTAATTGGAAGCGCCTAAGAGGTGTCAATACAACCCTTGTAAATATCGACTTCATCAACAGCACCATTAGTGGTTCCGATCTTCCCGAAAAGATACGGAATTTCCTTACTGCTGCATATAATGAATGGAATACTACCTACGTTTTACTCGCTGGTGATGTAGACTATATTCCAACACGGTACATATTCTTAGATGATGATCACCCTGATGATCTGGCAAATGGATTTGATGATAACCTTATTCCTTGTGATTTATACTATGCATGCTTGAACGGAACTTGGAATGCCGATAACGATCCATTTTATGGTGAACTTGTAGATGACCTAAACGAAATGGATTGGGATCCAGAACTCATTGTAGGACGTTTACCTATCTCAGCATCAAATGTTTCTGCAGTCGTAGACAAAATAATCCAATACGAGATGTATCCAATTCTCTCAGGGCTAAACGGAAGTCTATTGGTTTCTTCAGTTTTAACCCAATCCGCAAGACAAAACCTGAATGCCTCTAAATATCAGTATCAAATTATCGATCCTTTGTTTACGGAAGTATGGTGGAATCTAACCCGGTTATATCAGATGAATACATCTATTACGAGTCCAGATAATCTAACCTATACTAACGCACTTAACCTCATAACTAGTGGTAATTTCAGTTTGATTAATTGGGTAGGAAATTCTAACCCTTACTCTCTCTATAAAACTGTGAATGGTAGTGATGTGTTGATACTCAACTCAACAACCATCCAAAACGAAACTTTCGTCAATCTCCCATTTATGTATCTAGGATTTGGATTAAATACACCTCTTGATTATCCAAGTAAAGGAAACTACGATCCATTAACAGGTGATGCGATAGGAGAGGTTTTGATTCGCCATTCAACAGGTGCGATCGCGCTGATCGGTAACACTCGTGCTGTTTGGTATCAAATTGGGGATGAAACAGGTTCAGAGCTTGTTTTAGCACGTAATAGATATTTCTGGGAGAATTTTACGACATCGGGCTATTTACGTCCTGCAATATCCTTCTATAATTCCACGGAGAGATTCGATAACACTTTTGGGGATCCAAAAGATCCGCTGGAATGGAAGATATTAGCCGCACAGGTGTTTCTTGGAGATCCCGAGACGCCTATGTGGGTCGGACAGGTAAATCCCTTATCTGTAACCGCACAAGCACAAGTCTTTGAGGATCAATTGTTTGTTGCTCGTGTGACAAATCAAACCGGAAATCCAGTTCCAAATGCGAGTATTTCGATTCTCGGAATTGACGGAGTAATTTACCGTGCCACAACGAATTCATCTGGCTATGTCCGACTTCGGGCTCCAGGTGCAATAGGTAACTACACAATTCTAGCTCAGCATGAAGATTACGATCACGGCGTATTAGAGGGAGAAGTGATCGATAACAGTGAGCCTGTTATAGAAAGCGTTCAACTGACCCCTGATCCTGTATTCCGTTTGAATGAAACATTAATCATACAAGTGAATGTAACTGATGTTGAAAATACAACAGCAGGAAGAGTTGAGGCTGCTCTTTCCTATATCCTAATACAACTAAACTTCTCAGGAGGATTTTGGGTTGGGAATATTACAGTACCAAAGGGAGGACCAGTAGGTAATCAATCCATTACCATAACCGCATTTGATATAATGAATAATCATACAACCATCAAGATAGATTATGTTTTAGTGTTGAGTACGCCACCAGAAATTGTCAGTATTGGACTTAATTCAACCTTGGTTTATAAGAACGCCACAATCCATACTTGGACTAATATCACTGATCCTGATAATTATCCCGAAAACCTCACAGTTACCTTTACACTCGTTGGCTCATGGCAAAATCATACTTTTCAAGGTATTTATCTGAATGGGCTTTTCCAGGTAAATATGACCTTAAACAATACTTGGCTTGGTGGAGAATATCAGTTTAAAGTGTTTGTAGTCGATGATTATCCCCTCAATGATACTGCAATGCCTACCAACGTTTCCGTCTTAGGGCTGTCACCCGAGATTATTGATATCGATCTACCCGACTCCGTCATAGCACCGAACTCATTTCCAGTGACGGTAACAATGTCTGATGCTGATGCAAACATAGCAGTAGTTCAAGTTTGTGCCTTAGATCCACAAAATGGATGGCATAATCGAACTACGACCAAAATAGGCGATACATATACCACCCATATTAATACACTAAACCAACCACAAGGAAATTGGACGATTTATGTCGTTGCAGTTGACTTAGATCAGGGGATGGATAATAACTATGACTCTCCAGAGTATATTCTTGTTATCCAAGAAAGAGAAGATACCTTCCTTATTATACTCGGAGTTGCTGCCGTAGTAGGAGCCGCAGTACTTGTGGTAACCTGGTTTGAGAGAAAGCAGGCAATTCCTGACTTGGACTAATGCCATCAGGTCATTCCACTATTCTGCATAAGGTCCTAAATATTTCAAGTACGAATGTGGGAGTCTCATGGAAAGAAAGACAATACCACCTTTCATCAAATGTATCTTTTTTGATTTTGGTGGCACTTTATACGACTCAAAATCCTCGTTAGAAGATATCACATTAAACTTTCTCGAAAATAGAAGCTTAGGACCAGTGACACACAAATCTGTTGGACTGGCATTTAAACACGCCAACAAGTACTATAGAGAAGAGATGCTACCTCGTGTTATTGACGAATCTAAAGGCAGTGGAAGATTCACGAGGAAAGACTGGGTTGAATACGACCTTAAAGTGTTGAGTTATTTGGGCTATATAGACCAGAAACTAGCTGAAGAACTCCAAGATAGAATAGAGACTTACTTTAACTCACCTGGAAAGAAGCATAACTTAATCCACAGCGCAAAAGGGGTCCTAAATGACCTCGTTGAAAAAGGGTATACAATAGGATTGATATCCAAT
>JBHLPG010000421.1:0-3105 GCA_048939725.1 Promethearchaeota archaeon
AATATATATTTTTAGGTTCCTTTCATTAAACTTTTGAGCATCTTCAGGAGAAAACATTTATAGAGAAGAAATTAAAAGAATTAAGCTTCCAACTATCACAATGTAAAATAATAAGGAAAACTGTTCACTGTTACCTGTATAAACTGGATGACTCCATTCTGGAAAAAGACCGTATGCAAGACCAGTATAGAGAAGAGAATAGAGGGGGACGAGAATTAGGAAATATTTCGCATTCTCTCGTTTTGTAATGTGAAGAACTCCTCCAATTATACAAATTGGAGTTACAAACACTAGATTTATTAGATCTTGTCCCATTCCCTGGGTAATCGCTGATTCAGAGCTTGCGTATTTTATGATATCAAGACCTAAGGGCCCCAATATCGAAATAAGTCCGATTGTAATCCCTAACACAATAACAGTAAAACTAATTATAATTCTTTCAAAAATTTCTTGCTGAGATTTATCCATAAATAATCACTATTGGAATTTCTCTGGAATGGTGATAATATATACAGTGACCTTATAACTTTTATTCACTTAAGGAAACATCTTACATTTTACCAGTTTAGTGAGCTATATAATGAAAATGGGATTATTCATCCCTAATTCAATTTTTTTCTGAAACGTAATATAACTTTTTTGCTAAACACTTTTTAGATGACTTATAATCCAGTTTCATGATTTAAATGACGAAAAAGCATGAAATTTATGAAAGATTACATTAAAAAAACCTGAAAGTAGTAGAGATTCTATTCTATAGGCCACGTTCCTTGAGCGACGCGATTTTTTATTATTTGCCCCATATGATAAGAATTGTGCTGGTTTAACACAAAATACATTTTTAAGGTTGGTTTATTCTTAATAAAAAAGGTCTTCATAGGTTTACTCAAATCTATTGTCTCAAGAAGGTTATTTGCTTCATCAAAACCGCGTTTAAAATCATCTACCAGCTGTTCCCATGTTTTTTGAGATAACATTTCCTGTGCCATTTGGATTAGCTGTTCATTAGCAACCCTATTTGCTTCTTCCCAGTCAGCTGGTTCATCTTTAATATTTTTCAGGAAAATATCTTGCCAGACAACCATATGATAAAGAATCTCGTAACTCGAGAGGGAATTAGCAATGGGTTTCTCGATAGCTTGATCATGGGTTAGATCCTTAAAAACTTCTAAAACGCTTGAGTGAGTACAATCCCCAACCATTGATTCTTTAACTACTTCATTCAGAACATCCATTTCTATCATCTGTATTTTATCTGTAATTTTAGCGCTCCTAATTTGCAAGTAAAGCTGTATAAAGTTTCCTTGAATAATCTTTTAACATCCTACGTGCAGAAAAATGTGGTAACGTAGTCATTGCTGCCTCACGCATGACACGTATCCATTCAAAGGGAATATTTGAATCATAATCATAGAATAAGGGAATTATCTCATTCTCTAATATGCTGTAAAAACTTTTCGCATCATTCCAGTCTTGGGCGCCTCGATTCTTTTTCTCAATATTTTCTGGATTTATAGCCCAGCCATTTTTTCCATTGTATCCTTCATCCCACCATCCATCCAAGATGGAGAAATTTGGTATAAAATTCATACTGGCTTTCATGCCTGAAGTCCCTGAAGCTTCTCTATATCGTATTGGATTATTTAACCAGACATCCACTCCTTGTAACAGTGCTTTAGCGGTCTTTAAATCATAATTTTCAATAAATGCAATTCTGTGCCCAAGTTCAGGGCTCCGTGCATGATTGAAAATCTGTTGGATCAGTGATTTTCCCGCATCATCAGCAGGATGAGCTTTACCAGTAAAGATAAATTGAACTGGCCGATAGGGGTCGTTGATAATCTTTTTTAACCGCTTTAAATCCGAGAAAATTAAGCAAGCTCTCTTGTAAGTAGCAAAACGGCGCGCAAAACCTATTGTTAGGACAGTAGGATCAAGAAGGGCACCATTTACTAAGGCCATTTCCTTATCCCAATATCCTTCTTGGAGATTTTCACGAGAATTTTCCCGCATCCTTTCGAATAATCGCAGTTTAGCTCTCAAGTGATACTCCCAAATCTGGTAATCGGTTGTGACATATTTATCTAACATTTGATCCCAGAACTTCTGATCATCTTGTTTTGATAACCATTCTTCATCAACCAAACTATACATTTCTTGATAAATTTGGGAAACGAAACTTGGAACATGAGTCCCGTTTGTGACGTAATCTAGTGGATGAAAATCATCGTATTTATTCTCTAATTCAGCGAATAATGGTGCAAACATTTTAAGAGTGACTTCTCTATGTAATTTAGCCACAGCATTAAATCGGGATGCAGTCCTCATACCTAACACAGTCATATTGTACCCTGCACCAGAACCAAAATCATATGAACCAAGAGAATACAGATTATCTTTACCTAATTCTTGAGCCAAAACACCAAAATATGTATCTATCATCCAAAAGGGAAAAACATCATGACCCGCTGGAACTGGAGTATGAGTTGTGAACAGCGTTTTTTTTCGGACTAATTGCATAGCAGAATTAAAATCCATCCCCTGATCGACAATAAGCTCTCGTATTCTTTCAATGGAGGAAAAGCTGCAGTGTCCTTCGTTTAAGTGATATATGGCGGGTTTAATACCAATTTTATTAAATAATCGAACAGAACCAAATCCCAATAACAGCTCTTGTTGAAATCTCAATTCAGAACCTCCTCCATAAAGCCTATCTGTCAAGTCACGATACCATGGGACATTTTCCTCAATATTAGAATCTAATAAAAAGAGACGTACTCGTCCTATATCCACTTCCCACACGCGTACGATTACATCCACTTCATTTTTAAAATTCACACTGACCAATAGCGGTTTATTTGTGCTAGGACTAATAACTTCTTTGATAGGGAGGTCATCAAAGTCATATTCCCTAAAAATCTCTTCTTGCCAACCATTTCGAGTTGAACTGATTTTTTGAGTAAAATATCCTTCTTGGTAGAGGAAACCCACCGCAATGATGGGAATCCCGAGATCTGATGCCTCTTTAATATGATCGCCAGAGAGAATGCCCAATCCGCCTGAATAGATAGGAATGGAATTATGGATACCATATTCCATACTTAA
>JBHLPG010000422.1:0-3103 GCA_048939725.1 Promethearchaeota archaeon
ACTTGCTTTAGAAACAAGATTTTAAGGAAACTTGCCTTATTAATTCTCTCATTCTGATTTAAGAGGAGAGATTTCATTGATTCTTCAACCAGATATATAGTTCCACCGTAAATGGTTTTCAATAGTGAATCGTTAGGATCTGTGGTTTTTTCTAAGCTGATTAGTTCAGTAATAATTGAGTTATAATGTTGATTTGCCCGAACAAACCAGTCAATTACAGTATTTTCAAGAGAAATTCGTTCCTCAATCTCTTGGTCAAATGTTTTTCTTTCTATTTCCTCTTTAACTTCTCTACCCAATACTTTATTAATTATGAGCTTACTCTCATCAAGAACATAATCTAGAAAACTTTCCACATCATCTCGATGGGTAAGAGTTGGATTCTCTGGTAATTTCACAAAGATATCAAAGACTTCTGAATCTCTAACCTTTTCATCAATGAAATATAACCCACTCAATGAATCCCTAAGACTTTCAACAATTAGATCATTAATCTCTGATGGTTTTCTCCTTAAAACCATTATATTTTGATAATAACTCACTAATTCGCGAGACAGATCCTCCATCTCACTTTGCCAAACACGTTTTACAGGGGACTCAATATATAATTCAAATCCTGTTTTTAGTATTTTTTTTATCCAAACTTTGCTTAACACAGATCGAATAATGGAAAAAGACCGACTGATGTATTTTTGAGCTTCTTCAGCGGTTTTAAAATCTGGTGGTAACAAAGGAACATTTTTTTTCAAGTTATCAAAGATAACATCTGGTTCAATCTTCTTTAAATGGTAACCAGAAGATCCAGAATATCCTTGCGTTTCTTGGACTAGGAGGTTTAAACGTTCTCGTACTGTTTGCTTCGAAGATGTTGAAAGTCCCTTACTCGCTATATCAAGTATAAACTCATCATAAAACTTCATTTGCCATGAATCAGGATAAAGAGTTTCATAGGACTTCTTTATATCAAGAATTTGATTACCGATAGTCTTTGAGGCCCCACTGAGGTTCAGAACTTTGAATGAATGGAGTATTGTATTTTCAACGCCTCCCCGTCTCAATCTGAGGATGTAGGAGTAAGCTAATTCCTTAGAAAAATGATTGATAATTGTTTCAAGGATGTTTTTGTCTGTATATTGAAACATATCAAAAAGTGAAAGAAGGTTTTCCTTTTCATCAATTTGGTTCAAAATAGTTTTTTGAATTTCCGTAATTAAGTCAATAATTGTGATTTCTTCACCCATGGGTACGTTTTTTGACCATTCAGCTATCTTTATGCGTATTAAAATCCCTAAGAGATTATTAAGAGTTGTTTCCAACTCTTTTGGGCGGGATTCTGTCTTCGGTGCTAAATTGTCAAGAACTGTTGTAAAATCATAATCATAAGTTTTCATCACTTCTATGAAGTACGAAAATCCTTCAGGAGGATTAGACAAAGTTGAATCTAATCCACCACTGAGATAAGCAGTGAAAAAGTTGATAATCTCTTCTTCAGTAAAGCCCACCTCTGCTATTCTGTTTGCAATGCTAATGATCCTTCGTAATCCTAGAACTGCACCAACATTTTGTTTAAATGAACGATGAACAGCATCCATAATTTGAGACACATTTCTTCCTCCTCCGAGAGAAATCTGGGGGTAACTAAAAGTCACTCCTAATTTTTTGTATACCTCCTCTTGGTTCACAAATTCTTCAAAAATCAGCCTATAACACTTTGTCTCATCTTCCTTGTAAACATTCCAAATATAAGCTTTCGAGGCCTCTTCGAGTAGTACTCTTCCTGATATATCCAACATTCCTTCAAAATGACTGAGGATCCTCTTTTCAAATTCTGGATAGGGTACTCTTTCGGTTTTAGCTTTTCCAAGGAGCTTTTTTATAAACAGAGAATCTTGGGGAGGAATTTGCTGAAATTTATTTCTCAGAATTATCGCTTTAAACTCCTCGGAGATCTCTGATGTCATCTCTTCTTGAGTTTGCAGGGATTCATCTAGTGAATCAATCTTTAATGCTTCTTCCGCCAGATCATAATTGTTACTAATGAATGTGAATACCAATGTAGGGGTAATTTTTCCGTCAGTAAATTCTGGATGCCCTTCCTCATAAACATCCCAAAACCATTGCCGAAATTCCTCCCCCTGAAAACTATCTTCATTTTCTTCAAACGCTCTAAAAACTGCTAATCTACGGGAAACCATGCTTTGTGGTATGTTATCAAGCTTGAGGTGATCACAAATAGCCTTTAACAATCTAGCTTTCTCACTATTCAATTAAGGTTTTCTCCTGCAGTATTACAAGCTCTGATTGCCACTCTATAAATTTCAATATCACTATTAGAAGAGGCTGATTACAAAAAATTTTCCTAGCTTGAAGAATTATGATTGAGTTAGACCTATTTAGTTGAAGAGCTCATGCTTCCTTAAAAAAACATTGTATTCTAATACCGACAAAATCCCAATTTCCAAGAATATATCATATGCTTTCTTAGTCAGGCGCATCAATTCAGTTTTGTCTTTTTCAGATATCTCTCAGACTGTGTTGCAGATTTGAGGGAGGGGGATGTATACCATTATTTGACAAGGGATGATCCAAGATTATTGGAATCGTGAAACGCTACCCGACAATTTTGTTTCTGCTGATGTTCGACATCAGCAGCTACGACAATGCTTTCGACTTGGTATAGCACACCTAGATGACACATTCGTGCTATATCCAGGCTGTTTAGCTTTGATTCAGGGGAATCTACCAAGTTCAATTTTACGTTCATTCATTACTCAGCTCACGGTAGCACTACTGACAAACAACCCTAGTATTGATCTCGCATTTGTTGATGGAGCGAATCTGTTTCCATACTTTGAGATATCACACGAAGCAAGGAGACAGGGTTTGGATCCACTTGGAATATTAGACAGGATTCAACTGTCCCGTGCATTCAACTATCATCAGATGACCGAAATTCTTTACACGAAGCTTCCTCGATTGATTGATACAAATCCCCGTGTTCGTATTGTTTTAGTACCTCAGATTTCGTCTCTTTACCTGTCAAAAGAGGCACTCCAATATCTGGAATACGACAAACTAACGTCCACATCCTCCATTCTCGAGC
>JBHLPG010000423.1:0-3094 GCA_048939725.1 Promethearchaeota archaeon
GGTTGTCCTCAGTAATAGGACCTCAGTGGTCGTTACTGAACTATTGCTCTCAGGAAAATTCAGGAGTTTATCTATTAGGTCTTGATGGACAATCATAGAATCACTGAAAGACGATGGCGAAACCAATGGATAAGACTCGAAAGAAGCTAGTACTGTCAGCTGTTCAATCGGGATCATAGCATAGTTGTCGGAGCTATTGGTCGTATTCACTAAATTAAGCATATAACTATCCCCTATGATCAAATCTTGATTGTCCAGAAAATATTTATTGACACAGACCGACCTGTTGTCATTCTGCATCGCTTGATTTACTGTAGAGAGAGAAGAGGAGAGCTTAAACTGCGGGTGAAAATAGGCTGTCTTAAAGTAAGTCGAAGGATGAATACCTACGAGGACTAGGTTCTTTATTGTTCTAATCGGCTCGGGTCCGACATTCTCAACGACCTCCACCTTGAATGGCAAAGAGGCAAGAGTAACTTTGGCAAAGTTGCTCAGTTTTGACATATTTGTCGTTATATATTGTAGGAGTGCCTGTTCATCTGCTTCTTGAAGATTAATGTGATAGTCCGCTCCAATCGTGAATTTCGCCTGATCGTGATAGCTATTAATCGTGGAAGCGCTAAAGATTGAGAGTACAAAGGAATATGAAAGTAATATTGTTACGAATAGCCATATCTGGGAGAATGATCGAGAAAACCGTTTTATATTTCGTACTGCTAGAAAGGGAAGGCGAAAGCGGCGCAACCATTTTCTTCTGGATATGAGCTGAAAAGACCTAAAAAATATGGTCTTTAACGAGAACATTACTCCTATAAACATGAATATTAAAGCCACAAACAACCCCAAGACAAGTAAGGTTTGATAAGTCGTTATTGGAAGAGGAAGGTATTGCAGGTCAAAGTATTCCAAGAACGAGAGAGAAAATAGGAATAAAATGGCCCCAACTATAAATAGTTTAACAGCCCAAAAATGTACCTGCTCCTCCTCCTCGTCTTTCGACAGATGAAACGTCTTCTGTTGGGAATACACCCTAAAAATTTGTTGAATAACCTTCCAATATGCCAGGGCTGAGGTTCCAGCAGCTAGAGCACCTACAATCCCAAGCCATTTCGCGGGATTAAATGTAAAAATAGGGGTAGCACCCGTAAAACCAACTAGAAACAAGGTTAGGCCAATTCCTAATAATATTGCTACAATAATTGACAAAAGAATACTTACGAGCCATTCCACAAGGGTTAAAGTCACAAGATAATTCCTTGAGACCCCACGTAACCTTAAAGTCCATGTCTGTTTTACCCGGAAAATGATGAGGTTGTTCACTACAAAGTTGATGAATAATAGCGAGATGATAATTAGAGGAAAAGACAAGGAAATCAATGCCTGGAATTTTAGATACCATTCTCTAAAATACAGACCAATACAATAGTCGATTTGACCTCGTATTATAATACTTTCTGGATATTGTTGGGTGATTGCATCTTGAGCCCACAGCAGGCCGTCCATGAATAAAGAGATCTTACTAGTTGTTAAAGCAGAGGTATTTATACGATAATTTAAATAGACAATTCCAGTAGTGTTGAGCCATTCTGTTTCCAGATCCGTAGCCAGTACTAGATTAGCTACCGTAGTAGAGATCGTTTCTTTGGGTACTATTACATTATAATGAGCACTCTCAGGACCATCAATGATTAACCCCGTAATTTGATTGATTGTACTGAGATACTCAAGATACTCGACGTATTTGGTGAAAGAACTAGCTTGACGTATGGGCAAAATTCCTACGACCATTAAATTATAGTCTGTTGCAATATATTTACCACCATGAGGACTTCTAAAGTCAAAAGAATACGTTGCATTAGTTTGATATTCACCTGTTAAAGGAGCTGGTACTGAAATTATGATTTCCGATTCCTTTTGAGGCATCTGTCCCCCAGGAAGAAGTAAATTTCTAATTTCTGTCGTTTTTTCTTTTTCAAAATATAATATATTCCAAGGATGGTCGTTCAAAAGGAGTTTAATATTTGGTGTTATCCAGGGTCCAATGAAAAAGTCCTCTATTCCCCCTTGAGTTAACACATTGGTGACATTGTGAGTAATTTGATCGATATGGTCAAGAGAAAGAGCAAGAAGGTCTTGTTGATAAGGTATGCGGATTGACAGATGAGTTAATTGATCTTCTTGGAATTTTTGTTTGGTGATTACAAATAATGTTTCCGAATTGGAGTCCAACAAGAAGCCGATCGCTACTATTAGTACTAAAGGAAAGGACAAGGAGAGAATAATAAGTATTAATGAGTTCAATTGACTTTTTAACAACTTGACTAAAATTTTTGTTTTAGCAAGCATGGGTGATGACACCTTTCAATTGATTAATCTATTATTGCTCATTAAACTAGTTTAGAGTAAGTAAGTTACTGCTCCATCCTTTCAAACTCTTTTATCTCTCTAATGAATAGTATATTTTATATATCTTTATTTGTTTACTTTTAGAAAATATATAGAACCAGCTTGAAGATAAAATATGGCATCTTCAGTTATAATTTCTTTCCTTTCCTTGAGATTAACAATGAAACTGGTTTTACTCCTGCAGAACGTGTTGGCCCCCAGATTTGAAGCATTTTGGGATTTATGAAAAATATTGTCTTATAAATTTCACTTCATTTCTTTAGTTTTTAGTGTAATAAAGAAAGAAAAGAAAGGTAATATGGATGCTCATACATTGGAAGAAATAACTACCCAAAGAGAACTTGATACAATAAAAGATGGAGTGATTAAGTATAGTCTGATTTTGATTAATGTATTGAAGAAGCTAAATTACTAAAAAACAAAAAAAAAAAAATTATGTGAGGCTATTTCTAGACTTGAGGGAAGTAATAATCGAATTTAATTCGGGTTCCGTGGCATTAGTTTTCAGGGTAGTTCCTGAATAGTGAGTTCTGGAGCAAAGGTACCCCATTTCTTTTAGAATTTTTATAACCTGTGTTAATGGAGGAACTGGTGTTTGATTTTTCTTTGCCAAGGCAGGTATATCGAAGGACCAAGGAATATCTAGTAAGGACTCCTCTATCATCAATGTTAAATATTTCCTCAATTT
>JBHLPG010000424.1:0-3070 GCA_048939725.1 Promethearchaeota archaeon
GGTTTGGATCCTTTAATTGATGATGCAAATGAGGATAATGATTATGATGGGCTGACCAATCTTGATGAAATACTGCGTAACTTAAACGTGTCGAATAGCGATTCTGATGGAGACGGGATGGATGATTGGTGGGAGAACGAGATGGGATTAAATAACTACCACAATGATACTCAAGGTGACAAGGACAGGGATGGGATTCCTAACTATTGGGAATATGAGATGGGATTACACGCCAACTATGAGGATCATATGGATGATCCAGATAACGATGGATTAACTAATCTGGAAGAATTTCAATATGGTATTAACCATACGCAAGCATTAGATCCTCACAATCCAGATACAGATGATGATGGGATGCTTGATGGTTGGGAGGTAAAATACCAGTTGGATCCTTTAGATTCTACAGATGTAGAAGAAGATTCGGATAATGATTTCTTTCCAAATAGATTAGAATATCAACTAAGGGGTCTAGGGTTTAATCCTCAAAGCCCCATTGAATTATATGTTGTTATATTCCTAATCTTATTCTTAGTGTGCTTGATAACGGGATTCATTCTTCGGGTTAGAAATTTGAACAAGAAAGCCAAATTGGTAGGATTTGAAAATAATGCTGATAGGAAAACAGCATTAAAAGCTGGGTTTAAAACAGTCCAAGAACGGTCTGACGCTAGGAACTCTGGTTTTTTAACTGCTGAGAGTTATAATCTTGTGAGAGTGGCTGGATGGTTCAATGTCCAAGAAATGGTTACAGCCTGGCAAAGTATATTATTAGTTATTAAAGAGAAGTTCACAGATGAGATTATAAGCGATTCAATACGATTGATAGATGAATCTACATCCCCTGTTCATCTTAAAAATATAGAATCAAAGTTAGAGTCATTCTTTGTTAAAATTGATGAAAATAAAAAGAACTTGATTCAAATAAACTCACTCCAACAGACTTTGATTGTCCTTTATCAAACAAGTAAAATACCTCCCTTGGTTGGTTTAACACTTGAAGAGTTAAATAACCATTATACTCAAACAAACTCGCTTTTACAGTTTCTAATCGAATCTGAGGACAAATTAAATGCTCAAATCTCCCAGAAAAAAGAAGAATTTGCTCCATGGCCCCGACTTCTGACTTTAGTACAACTTACAGAGGATGGTACTCCAGTTAAACTGAGCGAAATTGCTAAAATTATTGACTGCTCTGAAGAACAAGCAGAACATTTAATTATTCTTTTATTAAAAGAAAATAAGTTAATTGGTAAGTATGATACTGAAAATGAAGTATATATCAAGGGTCATGATGTGAGTACCTTAATCCAAACTTACATTAAAGAGGTAAAAGAAGTTATTGAGGATTTCGAAAAATAGTTGATTCCTCAGTTTACCTTAGTTTAGAAGGATATTCTAATGGAATTTTATGATCATAACTTGAAAGCGTATATTGAACCAGTTGATGAGATAAAATTTTACCGTGCTGCTAATCCAATTCCATCGAAATTGATTTATTCCCCTTTTGCTCGTCCTGAACTTCCACAAAAGATCAAAAGAGGGAAAATAAAGGAATTACCAAAGTTATATCACGGTACGCATTTATATTGCATAAATGACACAATTGCCTATTTCCAAGGACTTTTAGGAGCTCCAGCGACAGGTATCTTTTTAGAGGAATTGATTGCATTAGGAATAAAGGAAATAATATTTCTTGGTCTCGCGGGAGCTATTCATTCTGCTTCAATAGGTGACAGAATTGTAGTCACTGAAGCAGTACGCATGGAAGGAACAAGTTATCATTATTTACCAGCTAGTACTCCGAGTTTACCATCTAAGGAGTTCACCGATGATTTATCAGCTTTTCTTTCTTCGAGGGAAATCTCATTCACTAAAGAGAAAATCTGCACGACAGACGCTCCTTTTAGAGAAACTTTCAATTTAGTAAACAAGTTACGACAGAAGAATGTTATTGCTATTGAGATGGAGATAGCAGCTGCCTTTGCCATCGCGTCATTTCGCAATGTGAAAGCTGCAGCCTTGGTAATCATTAGTGATGAACTTAAAGATGATCAGTGGTCGAGATTTCAACCTGACCATTTCTCAGATGCCTTTCATGAGAGTTTTCATTATTTAATAGACTATTTTTCCCAATGAAACAAGCCAGATTACGTTTTATTCGACAACCCGAAGAGCCGAGGGGAGATCCATCTTGATGAGCTTACGAACGGACAATAAGGGGGTGAGTGTGACAAAAACAATTCCAATGAGAAGGAGGATGAGGATACTATTAGGATAGAGGACAGATGACAACCAGATTTCATTCATTGCTTGATCCACCCGTGCTTCCAGAATATCAATGACAAATGGAGCGAATAGGAGGTACCCAGTTACTGTCCCTAGTATTCCTAAAATCATGGATTCCACCATTAATATCAGCGATGAGGTGCGAATAGGAGTACCGAAGGCGGCCATGGTCGCTAATTCTCGGGTTCGTTCATCAATATTCACCGTGGTTGTATTATAGACCAACAGTAGAGCTAAGATCATTACAACATATTGGATGACATCAAACATAGATTTAAACATCTGGATGAGCTCTTCATACACCTTGACTAACTTTACAACCGATTGAACTCCACTATATCCCTGAAGATCAAAAAAATTCTTTTGGATTGTAGCCTCTGTTATGCCCTGTTTTGGTAGGATCATTACTGCATTAGCCAATCCAGTAACATTGAAGATTCGATCGTTGGATATGTCACTAAACGCCCAGAATCGAATTTTGCTATTCTGGATGCCAATTACACGAAATGTCGTGTTTTCTTTGGAATATTGCAGCGCGGATTTTCGGTACGGGTGTTCAAGTGTAATTTTGTCTCCTATATCAACCTTCCAATCACGGGCAGCTTCCTGAGATATGATTATTCCAGAAGAAAGATTAAATGGTTCAACTTCTCTTATGGTTTCTGGAGTCCATATCTGATTAGAAAAATTGAAGCAACGTAAAATTATGGGATAAGATTCGTGTTCTCCATGCATTATCACTGGTATTTGAATCATAGGAACCGCTCCTCTCACATCAGTA
>JBHLPG010000103.1:0-12252 GCA_048939725.1 Promethearchaeota archaeon
TCGTAAAAATTTCTCCTCCTTCTAAAGTTGTGTTTTTTTCAAACCAAGTTCCAGTTAACACAACCCGTTGATCCTCTGAACTACCTTTAGCCCTTACAGAGACCACTTGATACAAGAAAGGAGCATAACCAAGAATATTTCTTGACCAATTTATTGTTTTGATCTTGTAAATATCGGTTTCATTGATATATTGTTGATCTGTAACTGAACTTAGGCTAATATCACCAATCCCTACCTGAATGGTATCTGACTTTGGAACAACAAGTAAATTTGCACCAAATTTTCTAAATTCGACTCCAATTTTTTCATTGATGTCTAGGGACACGTTAAGCATAGCAGAAGGGATACTAACACCCATGATGATGGCGATCAGGGATATCACAACCTTACCTTTCCGAGTAAGGATACTTTTCCTTAGAATTCGAAAGAACATCCTAATTTCCCGTCTAAACGGCTGATTGTTTTCTTTAGCATACTAAAAGAGCATACAGAATATGAATGTTTAACAGCTATTTAATGTTTTTATCTATAAAATGGTTTTTATTCCAAAGGTAGAGCTGTTCATTTGAGGGGCTGTTCAGATGTTTCCATAAACTTGTATGAGCGTCATACGAATCGTATCTAGAAGAAAACGTAGTTATTCTTTAATTTATTCCAAGGCCAGTTCATTAGACAATGGTTAAGGCATTTCTAGGATGAAAACAGAGATGAAACCTTTTTATTGTCATTCAATCTATCTTAGGCATACCGAGTTCTGAATTATTGAGGATAAATTAATGGAGTTTACAAGGACAGATGTGTTTCTAGGGGTGTTTATCCTCCTAATAATCATCTTAGAGTCTCAATTTCAGATGATTACATTGTCAAACGAGTTAAGGCCAGTAATATATCTGGCAATTTTTGTATTTTTCTTGATTTGGATGGTAATCCTTGCGTACAATGTAGCTAATGTCTCTCTCGCATATGCATTTCCAGATACGACTTTTCTTGCACGTAAGATGATAACCAAAAGATTTGTTCGTACCATCGTCATTATTTTAACAATTCTACTGCTTTTTCTGGTCACTATTTCTTCTATTTGGTTTCTACCAGTAAGCATAATTCTATCAATTCATTTATTCGTTCTCCGGGCTGCATTCCTCCTTCTAAGCCCCGAAGAAAATCCCTTTAAACGACCCCGAATGTATTATGAAGGGTAAGGTTACTAATCCCTATCATCAATCTCAGGGATTGGGATCATTAATGCTAAAACATTGCGTTACGACGCTGAAAGAGAAGAATCCCGCCCAAGAATTTTTGTAACCGTTCAGGACACAAATGAAAAGGCCATTCGTTTTTATTACCAGAACGGTTTTGTCGCATACGGCCGGTTCATTGAGTATAACTACAAAAGATAACTCGAAAAAAGTTCAAATTTTAATTCAGATGATCTAGATATTTTTCCTATTTTTCTTGCGGAGACCATGTGGTATATTTAGTGTCTCCATCCTGATCCAAAGTAATAACATCACTTTTACAAAGGGGACACTTCCCTGTCATCTTTATAGCTTCAGCAAAGTGGGATTTATGAAAAATCTTTTGACAGTTAGGACACTTGGTCAGTTGGTCTGACATGACCTTTTGCTTACAGATACTACAGACATGATCTGTTGTGGTTCGGGCAAAAAATGTTTTAGAGGGCACAATATAGCTTTTACCCTCATTTTTCCGTATATGGGACAGATACCATCCAATTAATACACCCCCAGTCACGAGTGCGCCTATCATTAATCCCCAGAAAAATCCATCTGGGGGATAATATTCCACTTCTGAAAACCGTTGACTAGTGAAAACTGTTTCACTAGTATGTTCCGTTCCAGTTAGAGTATGAGACACAGCACCATCATAAATCTCGATATATGAATCGGTCAGTATTGTGAGGTATTTACTTGAAGTTGTTAAGGGATCATCGTCACAGTTCTTTATGAGAACTCTTAAAGTATTGGTTCCCTCTTGAAAACAACCTAACTCCAAATAACTCATTTGCCACCCCATAAAAAATGAACAGCCTGGTTTCAACCCCCCAGATCGGAGTGATCCTCCATTTACGACATATGAATAGAGAATATCCTCCCCAGTCATGTGTAAATAGATCTTTACTGAATAGAGTCCAACTGATGATCCTGAACAATTCACTTGTATCGTTAAGGAATCATCTTGATAATATGTCTGTGTCACATTATATCCCAGTTCATAAAATGTGGTCGATGATAGCAGACTGGCCTGCGCATCTACTCCTCCTGCATTAGTTAACACACAATTAAGGAGAAAGACTCCTCCCAATAACCATAATATCAAGCACTTATGGTTTTTCACGAGCTCACAGCTCCCTGAACAGCATTCTCTAAATCCCTCAAATGAAAAAACTGTCTATATCCCTCTCTTTTATGGTATAAAAAGGTGCAGATGAAGGCCACTAAGAGTCAGTCTGAACTTAAGGAAGTGGCAAAAATGTAAGAAAACTCTTTTGAATTAAGAAAAAGAACCTCAACCTTCCCAGAATTGTTATTAATTTCTTTTAGCAGGTTTGTTTTCTAAACAGTGATTTCAATGCTGAGCTTGCGGATTAATTCCTTGTACCGGTTTCTCACGGTCACCTCTGTTCTGAACCAGCTACTATTTGATAATTCAGTAGAGAAATCTTTTTATTTATATTTACCAGTTTAGTACTAAAGAGTCAAACAGGTGAAAGATTTGACAGAAAAAGTTAGTTTTTATACTGACAAAAAGTCTTGGGAGAAATTTAAAGATCAAGTCTACCGTTCCAGTGGAACAATGAGAGCGTTAAGCAGTGAATTGAATAAAATCATCGATGATCACACCCTGATTAATCTGGAAGAGAATTTAAGGAAATTACTTCAATCAGAAGAAGTGCAACCATATTCAGTAGAACAAATCAAACAAAACCGACCGACAATGCCTGTTCCAGCTGAAAAAATAATACGTGAGATGAGAAATTCCCATGCTAATTTATCTGGATAGCTCTATGATTGTTAAACGCTATATTCAGGAGGAAGGGACAAGTTTCACTGATTTTTTATTCGATCGAGCAAGTCAGGGGTATTTAATCCTTGCATTCAATCTAGTAAATATTGGGGAAGTCCTAGGTGTTTTTGATCAATACTTGAAACGAAACTGGATTGAGCAAGAGACCTTTGATAAAATGATGACGAAATTTATCGATGAAACCTTACGATTACTGAGAATCAATCAACTTATTATTATTCCCACCTTAAGCTCATTACAAATGGATGCTTGGACGTACGTCCTTGAGAACCGACTTTATATTGTTGATGCAATCCAAGTTTCCAGTGGGAAGAAACTGGAAGCAAACTATTTTTGTTCAGGAGACAAAGACCTAACAGCTATAGCAGAAAGCTCAGATCTTGAAGTGTATCAGCCAGAGAGTGAACAATCGTTGATCCAACAAATCGAAAAGGCAATCGCTGCCCAAAAATAATGCTCTAAAACTATATTTAAAGAGTACGACAGAAGGAACTGCATAAGAAGTAAATTCGGTTACAATTCTTGGTTAGATCTAAAAAAAACCTTTTGAATGAAAAAAGAAACTTCCTCCACTCCATCATCTGCTCAATCCTTTTTAATGGGACAATCTCCTCGGTCTGGTTTTTTTCGGTTAGAATTATCATTCCATCTACTCGCTCTTCGGGCTGTATTTCTACTCCTAGGCCCCGAAGAGAACCCGTTTAAACGACCACGAATGTATTAATCATAGATAGTTGCAGTACCCGTTTAGAGAAGGATAAGAAAGAAATCCTGACAATATTCAGTTGTAATGATTTCACACTGTTCTTGTAGAAAAGTCTTTTATGAACCAATTTTATTCAGGTGATTACCTATTGAAATCAATAAAGGTGCTTCTTACTTGAGGTTGAACGCTAGTGCTAGAGTATGGATAATTTTTGCTACAATTTTGTTCTTGCATTATCAGATCACCTTCATGGCTGTCGGAAATGATCAGTTATCAGTCTCCTGGGATTCAATTCTTAAACCCCTGGTACAGAATTACATAGTACATGATCCCATTTCTATCTCAAACGATGAGGAGTTAGCTGCTACCGCGATTAGAGGGACCGGCACAATCAAAGATCCATACATGTTAACAGGCTTGAATATCTCCACAACAGAAGCCAATGGAATTTATATTACTGGAACAACAAAAGTTTTTCGCGTTACAAATTGCTTAATACAAGGGTCTTCACTCGAAGGCATCTATATAGATAATGTTGCGGCAGGAACTGCATTCATTGCCGATAATACCTGTAACAACAACACCCTGCATGGTATCTTTATTAAGTCCTCCAGGTCATCCATTGTGGAAAATAACACTTGTTCCAACAATGAGGGAGGGGGTATTCAAGTCTATGAATCTAATTTCTCGATCGTGTGCGATAATATCTGTCAGGATAATGACGAGGCGGGTATTAGCCTTTGGTTCTCTGAGTCTCCAACGATAATTAACAATAACTGCAATCATAATACTGGAGAAGGGATATTCCTAAATTCCTCTAGTTTCACCTTGGTGTGCGATAACCACTGTTACGATAACTACAATGGAATTAGAACACTCAACTCTGAAAATAACTCTATTCTTTGGAATGTAATAACTGGTAATGAGAATTACGGAGTAACCCTTGAATATCCATCAGATTATAATCACATCCATCACAACACATTCATTGATAATGGAAATAGCTGGTCACAAGCCTATGATGCAGGGAAGAATAACCAATGGTATGATTCCATGACACAGGAAGGGAATTATTGGTCGGATTCCGCTGGACAGAGTAGTTATGGGATAGCTGGCCCAGCGGAAGCCAGTGATCTCTACATCTTAACCAATATTCCGACAACCTGTACGACTGCAACTACTCCGACAACAACTACGGAAATGGCAAATTATTCAAGGGTGCCATCCCTAGATCCACGTGCTCTAATCACTGCTTTTATGGTGGCTGGAGGATCAGTTGTATGTATCATCGCACTGGTAGTTTCGTTACGAAAGTCTAGGTATCGGCCTCGGACAGTATTTCCTGTCTCCCCAACAGCCCAAAGACCTTTGCATCGGTCATCAGTCAAATTTTGCACTCATTGCAGCCATCCATACGTACATACGGGGACATTTTGTATGGAATGTGGACAGAAACTTGAACCAGAAGACCCGAAAACAGAAGCCTGATTGAAATATGATGCAATATTCAAGAAAAAATGAGAGATGGGGAAAATTTGGTGTGAAATCTTGGGGAGATCTAATGAAAAAAGCCTTTTGAATGAAAAAAAACTTCCTACTCCCAGGAATTTGTGTAAAAGAGGGTTTTAGTCCATTTAAAACCATTCAGTGCTATGATACCATTACCGTAACTTCAATGAAATATCCTTGAACTGGTTTCTCACCTCTGTGACTATTTACTAGGATCTTTTAATTTATGTCTTAGGTTAAAAAGTTTATAAATCATAAAAACTTCTTATGATCTTAGTGTATTAAAAGAGGGTAGAAATCAGGCTGCTGACCAATGTTCCAATTAAAAGAGAAAAAATTATCTCTTATTCTTATAGTAATAAGCCTCCCAATTCTGCTTATAATGACAAATAATCAATCAGACTTGCTAATCCAAATAGATCAAACTATTTCCAAACAATTTACCAGTTCTTATCATGAATCTTTTAATATAACAGAGTATTATAATGAAATATACAATGAAACCACTAATTTTGTAATCCCAGAAGGAAATTTATTCATCTTTAATCAATGTTCCAGTGAAAGTGGTGTAATAATCGATTTCATGGGAAACGGTTCTCTACAGATTGTGAATTCAGATTTTTATTATACACAATTGAGAGGAAACTTGGAGGTTGAAATAGCGGATAGTACTTTGGCCTATACTGAGATCTTTGATAAATGCATCATAATTTTAAGAAATACGATCTTACAACAATACTTTGCATTTGGTAATACAACCTCAAAATTATTCTATTGCTATCCATCAAAACTATTTGATGGGTCACCCATCCCTTCTTCAATATCTAGTGGAACAATGATAAAAGCAGGAGGATACAGCAGAATTATCTTGATAGAGGCTATAAGTTCTCGTCCTTGCGAAGTAAATACCGCTTTATGTGGTCGAAAAATTATTCCTTGGTCAAGTTTGTGGGGAGTAGGCCCCGCAGGATTAATTTGGCTCATAGAAATCCCGTTGGAAAATGAAGACGGCATTGAGGCGCTTTTGGCGGGAAAAGTCTGTATGGAATTTTATGTTGAGGGATTTAATCCTCATCCTACGATTAAATCAGAAAACATTTCAGCTCAATTATATGTGGATGATATTCTAGAACAAAAAATGGATGTTATCTCAGATAACACAAACTGGAACTGGCATATCCAGTATAAGTTGGATACCTCAAAATATACTCTAGATAATCATACTCTAGGATTAGTAGTCAATGATTCAGAATCAGAAAACTCAATGTCTGTAATTACACAGTTTATAGAAGAACATACTCTATCTAAGCCGATCATGGTATATCCAACGGGAGGGGAAAGACTGGCTGGTATTGTAACAATTGAATGGAATACGTCAAGGGATTCATACAATCATAGTATCACTTACTCGCTTTATTATTCTCAGTACGAATTTGGCCAACTGTGGAGAACTTTAGCAACAGGAATTTCTTCAACAACATATGAATGGGATACTAGAGTCCTACCAGATAGAAATACATATCGGTTAAAAGCAATAGCAACATGTGCAGAAGGACTCACAGCAGAAAGCACGGAAACTAGTTTTTTCAGTATTAACAATACTCAAACTGACAAAATCACAACTACTTCCCCATCAACAACATTATCATATTCCTCCACTCAATCTGAGACCACCATTACCTATCCAGCGATTGTCCCGTTTCTGGATATTACAGGAGTAATAGGAATCCTGTTCTCTATGACAACAGTGGTAATAATTATCCGACGACATCAAATAGGTTGAATTTTTAGAGTATTTCCACATTAAAATTTAGTGTGAAATCTTGGGAAGATCTAATGAAAAAAGGAACTTCAATCCGTGGTGAAATCTTTCTCCAAGAAGAGAGGGATTGATAACCGTCATGGCATGGCAAAAGGGAAATTGCATTTTGTATTTTTTTACTTCTTTATACTTTATATATAGAATCTGCTTCTCACTGTTCTGAGGCGAAAAGGAGAGAAAGATCTTCCCTAATTCAACGTAGGAATAATTTTCTTTGCCTCGATGGACGTGAAGTGTATGTTGAAGCAAAAAGATCATAACTTGCATAATTGTATTAAATTGAGAACTGTAACTCTCATTGTGATATTTTCAATATCATTAGTAACAGTAGTGAGTCCAGTAACTGGCACTAGTCAATACAATATTTATCCTAATAGTGCTTATGGCACATTTGATAATTACAATAATGTAAAGGCTAATGACGGAGCCTATGCGATTGGTGAGAATGCTAATGAATATATTAAGACCTATAACTACCCCTTTAGTGAATCATCGTTCTTTCTAACGCGAATTAAAGCAGAGATCGAAGTGCGTGTAACTGCGTCAGCAGAACCAACACGATTTAAGATAGGCATCTATGTTCCTAACGATGGTTGGAGGTGGTCTAGTGAATACACCTGTTCGAGTACAGGATGGACACAGTATGGAAAGGTTGAAAACTACAATAACCTTCTTGTAACCAATCCTTATTATATCGAGATCAGGCTTAAGATCACAAGTAATCCACTACCTTTTGTTGACTTTTATGTGGATTATATCCGGATGGACACAGATTATTCTGCTGCGTATGCCCAATTAGAAGTTCAGGACTATTATGTCACATCACCCAGTGGTTCCCCAGTAAAAGGTGATGATATATTTTTTAAAATTAAAATTAAAAATACTGGTAATGTTCCTTTGACTGACATCGAGGTAAAGATCAAAATCAAAGGTGAAACTTATACTTGGAGTGAATACATCTGTTCGTATGTTGATTGGGATAGTTATCTTGCCGTGGGAGCTACGGAGACACATACAATTGCATTTGATCCGATTTTTAGTTGTCTAGCAGGCTGGTTTGCATGGAATGCTGGGAGTTACTATATTGATCTGGTTACTGCTCGATGTGCTGAAGGGGCATTTGATACACGAGGGACAGATTACGAATTTAATGTGAATGTTGAATCAGAGACGCACAAAGTATTCATAGCTTATTTTGTTAACAATCAATGGTATTCTCAAGGAAAATCTGATCCTGGTGAGAAAATTACCGAGGCATCTCAATACTTTTGGAATGTTTATGGGGTGAATTTACACCCACTCTCATCTCCAATGGCGTGGAATCCTCCTGATGGGTATAATTGTAGTCAATTAATAGATAGACTGGAAATCGATGCTGGACAATTCTTAGGCCTTACAGGAGATTGGAAATCAGCGGGTGGAACTCATATTGACAATCATGGATTTGATGTTGTTGCTGGATTCACAGGGTACTGGTCAGATCATGTTGGCATGGCAATAATGAACCGTAACCGCCTTGTTGTCACAGGGGGCAGTACAATATATGGAAATAAATTGTATGACAGCCAGGTTGATAATATCTTTCAACACGAATTATCTCACTGTTATGGGGCAGAAGATCGGTATGATTGGGATTACTATTCAGTAATGAGTAAGCCCACAGGATTGTTCAACGTTAACAATTGGGCGTGGGTTGATTACGACATCATGTACCCACATCGTGATCAGTTTGATGGCCTCTAAGTAGCTTCCCTTTTTTTCCCTTCCTTCTTTTTTTTTAGAAATATAGATAGTTCTAAGATAAGTTAGCTAAAAAAAATATTTCTCTACTCCCCCGAATTTTGTATAACAGTTCATTTGGCTTTTAATTTAGGTTCAGAGTGTGTAGGAAAGCCCTACACAGTGATCTCGATGCTGAGTTTGCGGACTAATTCCTTGTACTGGTTTCTCACGGTCACCTCTGTGACTTATTTATTGAGCTGTTTTGATTCATGTCTTATGTTTAAAAGTTTATAAATCATAAAAAACTACTTATGATGTAGTCTCTTTAAAAGAGAGTAGAAATCAAGCTGCTGACATGTGTGTCGATTGAACCACCAGAGAAAAGGATTTTTTATTCTACTAACGGTCATCCTCCTAATAATATCTATAATAACAAATAATCCGTCAGATTTCTTAATACGAGAAGACAAAAGCACTTCCAAACGAAGTTACGGTTTTTATCATGAACCTTTTGATGTAACAGAGTATTATAATGAAACATACAATGAAACCAAATTTTTTACAATCCAAGAAGGAGATTTATTCTACTTCAACCAATGCTCCTCTGAAGAGGACATAGAAATTTTTTTAGAAGGTAATGGATCTCTACTGATAGTGAATTCAAACTTTTACTATATTCATTTGAGTGGGGACTTGGAGATTGATATACAGAATAGTACTATTGTATACACAGAGATTTCGGATTCATGTCATTCAATCTTAAGACACTCTATTGTCCAACAATATTTCGCTTATGATAACACAACATCAAAATTACTATGTTGTTACGTTTCAAAGCTATTTGATGGATCACCCATTTTAATTTCGATTTCCAGTGGGAGAATGATAAGAGCAGAAGGATATAGTCGAATTATCCTCATTGAGGCTACTAATTTTCCTCATTATAATGTGTTAGATACAGACTTATCTCACCAAAAAATATCACCTGCAGTTTATTTGTGGGGAGTAGGCCCTGCTGGATTAATCTGGATCATTAATACTCCATTAGAAAATGAAGGTAGTATAGAGGCAACTTTAGCTGGAAAAGTAAATATGGAAATTTATGTTGAAGGTTTTAACTCCCATCCCACAAGCAGATCAGAAAATATTTCAGCTCAACTATATGTGGATGATATCCCTGATCAAAAAACAGATGTTCTTTCAGATGATAACAACTGGAACTGGCAGATCCCATATCAACTAGACACCACAGCATATACTCTAAATAATCATACTTTGAGATTATTCGTCAACAACTCTCAAGCAGAAAACTGGGTATCATTGAATACCCAGTTCATCAAAGAACATGCTCTTTCTAAACCAATTATGGTTTATCCAACAGGAGGGGAAAGATTAGACGCTATTGTAACAATTGAATGGAGGGCATCAAATGATTCATACAATCACAGCATCACCTATTCGCTTTATTATTCTAAGTATCAATTTAGCCAACAGTGGAGAACCTTAACAACGGGAATTTCCTTAACAACATATGACTGGGATACTAGAGTCCTACCCAATAGAAATTCTTATCGGTTAAAAGTGGTGGCTACCTGTGCAGAGGGACTCACAGCTGAAAGCGCAGAAACTGGGCTTTTCAGTATTAATAATACTCTAACTAACAGTATCACAACTAGTCCCACAAGGACTTCAACAGAAATGAGTTCAAGAGAAATAAACGATTCATCTATTACAACTTCCCATTATTCCAAACCTCTATTGAATTTTCAACCACTCTTACAATTTGTAGGATTAAGCGGTGTCCTAGTCTTTATCGTTACCTTAGTAATTATAACTCGTCGGTACCAGATAGAGTAACATAAGGTAACGGTTTCTCACGGTCACCTCTGTCATTCATGGAAAATAGCTCAGGAAAAAAATTCGCACTCAAGTGTCAAGTATTCCGTGGCAAAACCCAAAATGAGCATACCCATACGCAAATCACAGGTATTATACAGGTTCCTTTAAGGAAGTACTATTTTAAGTGCCAAAAGAATCCTATTATTGTCTGTCTACAAGAAAATGTATTTCTCCTGCATTGAATACAATGTTTTTATAGGAAAAATTTACAGGTTCTCTGGGGGTTGTCATGAATAGATCCCTTCTGTTTATAGGTTTTGTATTATTGGGCCTTATTCTGGGGAGTTCTATCCAACGTGTTTATTGTTGTTCCTATATGCTCCCTGACAAATATCTATCTCGAGTAGGATTGACTGAAGACCCTAACATCATTTTTGCAGCGATTTATGAGCTCCATCCTAATGATGAAGTGTTATCAAATATTAGTATTAATCTTGAGACTCTTTCCATGTCTGTTCCTCCTCACTCTCCAAATCCAATTAGTCTTGGAGTAAATAAAACTCCACAAGGACAGAGTAGTCGTTTCATATTCCGCTCTAATGAGACACAATGGATTCTAACATCCCAAGATGGTACCGTCCTAATAAATACCTCATTAAATTTCAGGAATGAAACTGAGAAAAATATGATCTGGTTTGTGAATCCGATTTTAAAACACGGATACTTAGTAGTGGAGGGTTCGTATGTGGGAAATTTTTGCAGTAATGCAACTATTTACGCAGTAGAATTCGAAACAAACCTCGTAACACAATCATCAACATTATGGGATTTTATGGGAGATAGGGTGACAGTTTATGAAGACGAAGGATTGGGTGTTTCCAACGCAGGCTGTTGCTATTGTGTCGAAAATTATTATTATCGCTTCACTTCAGACTATAGACTAGAGTTTTTAACTACAACTTTCCTTTGGACATCATTAGTAATTGATACGAGAACTCATCAACTTATAATGGTGCATTCAATAGATAACACACTTGAAATCGTTAATTACAATTCAAATGCTCCCATTTCCAAAGTAAATAAGGAATTTTCTCCAGAGGAAATAGATACATTGCTCATGAATCAAATTACTTCAAATTCTACTTCACCAACAACGACTACCATATCAACAAGCCCTTTACCTATCTCTTCTGTTTTCCTAACATTAGTATTGATAACCATCATTGTGTTATATCGAAAAAGAGTAGAGTAATTTAAAACAAGGACTGAAAGCATTTACAACGCTTTATGAGGAAAATTATGAAGAGAAAGCGTTACGGGGTGTATTTTAAGTTGAAGTTATGAAAGTTCAAGATAACAATCATTGTTTGACGATTCTTCCATCAATAAGAGACAGAATGGACATTTTTTCTGTTAAGAGGGATTCATCGTGTGTGACCATAACGATAGTTGTCCCTTGGTTATTGATATCCAGCAATAACTCAATAATCTGTTTTGCATTTTCTGAATCCAAATCACCAGTAGGTTCATCAGCAATGATCACTCTAGGATCGTTTGCCAACGCTCGAGCAATTCCTACCCTTTGTTTTTCACCACCCGACATTTCGAT
>JBHLPG010000425.1:0-3026 GCA_048939725.1 Promethearchaeota archaeon
AATGGGTCCTAAAAACAATAGGAATTATGTTTTCAGATTGATAGTTCTATCTTCCTTGATTCTGCACACTTTGATTTGAATACATTTCTGGAATACTAGATTGGGGACAGAAATATGAGTTTCACAGCACTTTCATTTCAGGAAACGCTTTTTTTACTAAAAACTGGCATGATTTATCATTTCAGGTAGATGAAGGGGGATTGCATTTAAAAACACCCTAAAATCCTCTAGGTAAAATGTTCGCATAGAGATGAGTAAATTCGCCGAAAATGAGAGATGTTGTAATCAACCTAGGTTTCTCTTCAGCATACAATAGGTTATTCTTGGAATAATAACAAATGATAATTAAAAGGAGGTGAAGATCATGGAACTACTTCTAATTAGCCCTCTGCGAGCGCTAGGTTTAAAGGAACTGTTGATCTAGGGAGTAATCAAAGGAGAGTAACAGAATGAAAGAGAAGTTTAGAGTTCTCCCTAAAAGAATAGCGAGGAGTCGGAAGATTCAGGTGCGTCAATTTGAACCAGAGGAGATCTGGATTGAGTTCGAGTTGGATATTCCTGACCCCTCTTCTGCAAAAGAGGCAATTCGTGAAGCCACACGTCTAGCGAATGAATATCTAGATGAGGAGGAGACTCGTCTACGAGGTGTAGGGGTACAAACAGTAGTGACTAATAATGTGAAGAAATCCACAGTAGCTGAGTACGATTTAATCGTTACTCCAGAGGGAAAACAGAAAAATCTCGAAGTAATACGTTCTAAAGAGACACAGTTTGCTAATTTTATTCATCTATGGTGGGGGAATAATGGGAACGGGGCTAAGAAGACCTATATTGGTCATCTACGGAAAGACACGGGAGAATTCAAGTTAAAACCAGAAAATAAGCCATTCATTGAACACCAAGGGATAAAACAAGGAACACACTTCAAAGTTGTACCAAGATAGAAAGATGATAAAAAAATGAAGAATGAACTAAAAAAGGGGGAATATTTTTCGGATGGGAACGATCCCCAAGACAGAAGTGAAGATATAATGGATCTTCGTCCAATTCTTAAGTTCCTTCAATTCGATGGTGAAATTTGCGTCAGTTAATTCCTTTTTCATATATCTCGTGGATCATTTCAGCACACCGCATTGCGTAGCCCCACTCATTGTCGTACCAGGCTAAAATTTTACACATGTTAGTATCCACGACGTGTAAGAAGGGTAGATCCACGATTGCTGAGTGAGGATTACCATTGTAGTCGGTACTCACTAAGCTTCTCCACTCTACATCCAAAATTCCTTTTAAATCACCTTCTGCAGCTTCTCGAAAGGCAGATTCGATTCGTTCACAACTAACGTTTTGTTTAAGACGAGCAGTCAAATCAACGATCGATACATTGGGTGTAGGAACTCTAACAGCTAAACCGTCAATTTTTCCCTTTAAATGAGGTAGAACTTCTCCAGTAGCTTCAGATGCTCCCGTGGTGGTAGGGAAGTGATTGACGGCAGCAGCTCGCATTCTTCGATAATCTTTGTGAATAGAATCAAGGAGTCTTTGGTTGTTAGTATATGAATGAATCGTTGTCATAATCCCTTGTTCAAAACCAAACTTGTCATCAAGAACTTTCACAACAGGAGCCAAACAATTCGTTGTACATGACGCATTACTGATGAGTGTGTGCTTCTTCGGATCGTAATGGTGGTTGTTTACCCCACGAACAAGCGTGATATCTGCGTTAGTAATTGGTTTTGCAGGTGCAGATAAGAGGACTTTTTTTGCTCCAGCGGTGATGTGTTTTTGCATCCCCTCTTTTGATCGAAATTTTCCAGTACTTTCAAGAACAATATCTGCTTCCAGTTCTTTCCAAGGGATCTGGCTAGGTTCTCTTTCTTTATAAGTTTTGAAATAATCTCCGTCAAATATAAGGGCATTTTGGCCTTCAACTTCCACAGTTCCATCAAACCGACCATGAACAGAATCAAATTCGAACATATGAGCCAAGGGTTCATTATCTGCGATATCATTAATCGCGACGATATCAACCTTTTGATTAGCCTCTTTTTGCAGTTGAAAGAGTGCTCGTAAAACTAACCGGCCAATCCGTCCAAATCCATTTATACCAACTTTTACAGTCATATGTTTTACATCTCCAAAAATAAATAAATTTGCTAAGTTGACATAACAAATGGGAGAATTATAATAAGAATTGTTTTTCGAAACTCTGATCTTTATGCTAGTTCTCTAGCAATACTCTCAGATCCATAAATGTAGCATTATAAAATCATGGAATTCGAACCACAGGATTTCTTGTTTCTACAGCTCCAAGTTTAGAAATCTTTCTCGTATAATCCTAATATATTCTTGGAGCTCTTTTCGTTTCTGAGAGGACTCAAGGAAAACTGGATTTAAAACAGGAAACGTCCATTCCCGTACCAAGCGCTGAGCGGAAGTGTACTGTTCCTCCATGTGAATTACATGGTTTCGAGCCATTTCTAAAAGCAAACTAGCTGTTTGATGATAATCAAACCTAATGTTAAGATTAAACAAAATATCTTCAATTTCTCTGGTCTTTAGGGTTCGCCCCTCAAATCCATAAAAGACACACACCTTCACTTGGGAGAGAGAAAGGCCTACGGGATACAATAAAGCTTTATTGAGACGGATTGCAATAGCAATATCAGCAAGAATGAAGGAAGAACGTTGAATCGGCTCTTCAAGCCGATTAATAGATGGAATAGGGAAAGTTGGACGAAATGTATAACCCCGCTTCTTATAAGTCGAAGGAGATGGCTTTATCTGAGCTGCACAATATTCCTGGAGCTCCTTAATTACTCGCATTGCATTTCTATTTCGAGGAAGAATGATTGATCCTTTACTCACGCTTGAATTTTGTGTCACAAATCCTCCCCACAGGATATGTTGCTTGCCAAGTTTAAGATTAAAAGGGAAAGATTCCATGATGGAAATGAAGCGTGACTCCTCCTGACTCATTCGAATATTTGACATAATCTATCTACATCCACATTTAATTACTTCAAAAT
>JBHLPG010000426.1:0-3016 GCA_048939725.1 Promethearchaeota archaeon
GGATTCGGGTTCGGAACCAGCCTTTGCTTGAGTCTTTATAGACTACTTATCATCAAACCAATACTTATTATAATTTTATACTGCGTATCTATTGGGATATCTTGCCTTTTGGGATTAATATCCGCAACAATTTATGATAAAACTAGAAACTTTTTGAGTCCGACAATTTTCAATAGTTTAATATTAGCCTTTTTTATTTCTGGTAAGTTATTTCTGGTGTATGCTTAAATGGCCAGTAAACCAGTCAGTTTCCCCTCTAATACTCAATCTAATGTTACTTAACGAATATAATAGGATATATTATATATGAACTGACGATTATAAAGGTAAACCGATGTAGAATTCCTTATAATGATTTCTAAAAGAATTACTCAAGGATTTAAGAGATGTTTCATTAGCTCTGATAAATTTTCAGCTGCTACTCTTCTTTTTCGAATATTAATTCCGCTTGCTTCAAGGAAAAGTAACGCTTTAGGTTCGCAGTTCTTTACACATTGAGGATCTCCTTCGCACAAGTCACATTTAATGATTTTTCCTTCTATATCTATTCCCACCGCTCCAAATGGGCAAAAAGTCACACATAGTTTACATCCAACACATAAATTATAATCTATCAATAGAGCTCCTGTTTTTCCATCTCTATGGATAGCACGCATGGGACAGACTGTTTCACACGGGGCAGTCTCACACTGTTGACAAATCATTGGGATGTAGATCCCCTTGTCATCCCACTTGATAATTTGAATCCTTGCACGAGCAGGATTGACCACTTTCTCTTGATGGAGGGAACATACTGTTTCACAGATACGACAACCAGTACATTTTTCAGGTTCAACGAATAGCATTTTTTGCATCGTATATTTCTCCATTTCAAGATGATTGATTCTCTAAGCCAAGTTTTTGTAAAGTTTCAGCTGTTGGTACTCCATTGTTATCCCATTTATGAAATTCATAATACTCGTCTAGCATCACTTTGAATTTCTCGCGATCAATCTTCTTACCTTTTGCTATTGGAAACCCAAGGGTAGTAGGTTCTTTAAAGAAACGCTCTGGCAATATGTCATCTTTTCTCGAAAATCCCTCTCTAATATTGAAAAGACGTTCAGTGGTGGTTATTCGCTCTCCTATCATCATGAGTTGAGCCTTATTAAGTTCTAATCCTGTTGTTAGAAAGATAAGCCTTGAGAATTCATCCCATTTTGGAGCATTTACAGCACAAAAAACTGTTTGAAATTTACATATCCCAATTGAATCTGTGACTGCATAAAGGAGTTCTTGCCACCAAACTTCCCGACTTTTCCCCTCATAAGATGTATAATCTGAAGAAACAGGCCCACCATAAATCTTCTCTAAAAGCTCTTCAGGTAAACCATAAAGGTCAATGGCAGGGCGACTTCTAAGGTGATCTGCTCCTCGTGTTGCCGTAGCAATGTTCAAGGCCAAACTAGGGGTTGGTCGCTCGTCAGAGTGTAAGTTACTCATCCCTTTAATCTGCATTGCGTAATATTCTGATTCCTTACCAATCTTCGCTATTGCAGGGTTAAAACCATCGGCGAGTATTTCACCAAAACCTTCTCTATAAGATATTTTACGTATAAGCTCAAAGAGGACTTCATCATCCCCCCATTCAAGCTGTAATCCATCTGTCATTCCTTCATTGAGTATTCCTTTCTCCCAGAGTTCCATTGCCCACGCAATAATCCCGCCAATCTCTAAGGTGTCTATTCCATACTTATTTACTAGATGATTGGCTGTTAACACCGTATCCATTTTTTTACAGCCAACCATTGTCCCAAAAGCACCTAAGGAAGTGTATTCAGGTCCCTCTCCGAAGTGAGCATGCTCTCCTTCTTCTAACACATAACGGTGGCGGCAATGGACACTACATCCATAACATCCAGACATACCAAAACTGTATCTATCCATAACCTCTGGCTCTAGATCTTCCCCTCCTTCTAACAAATTCTTCTGAAAGTTCCTAGTACGAATTAATCCTGTAGTGTTAGTGTTACTGTAAATAATAAGAGTACCCCACTTAGATTGAGCCCTTGCCCATCGTGTGCTTGTAATCTTATTATTCATTTCAAAGCAATAGTTCAATAGTTCTTCTGGGTACGTGAATTCTATATCCATTGTTCCACGAACAGCTATTGCTTTTAAATTCTTGGAACCCATTACACAGCCCATCCCCGTCCGTCCTCCAGAATTTTTCATCCCAGTTCGGACATTAGCATAGCGGACGAGCTTTTCACCCGCTACCCCTATTACTAAGCTTTTAATTTCTTCATCATTATGATCTGCTCGAATTTGAGATTGAGTTTCGAAAGTATCTTGTTCCCAATACTGCCTCGCATCAAGGATCTCTACCTCACCATTTTGTATCCAGAGATAAGCAGGTTTATCAGCTGCTCCTGTAATTACTAAATGATCATATCCTGCCAATCTCAATTCGGGAGCGAAAAAACCTCCTATATTGGAATCCCCCACGGCACCTGTCAACGGTGATTTCGCTGCAATGTCACATCTACCAGCTCCAAGAGCTGGAATTCCTGTAAAAAGCCCAGTACCGACAAGTAAGACATTATCAGGGCCTAGTGGATCAATTTTAGGGTTAATATAATTATATAAGTGGTAAGTATTGATCCCACGACCACCCAAATATTGCTTCCGAAGAGTCTTTGAAATTGCCTTTTCAGTGACTTTTCTTCTAGTTAGATCGATATACGCAATTTTTCTTTTCCAGACCATGGACAACACCTTAATTACTCTATCTAGATCCACGAATCTTCGGTTGGTCTGGTCTCGGCCAGGAGATTCTATACTTGGTTTCACAATTTGGACAGGAAGCCTCTTCAGCCTTTGGTTGAATTTCAAACCTTTTCAAACAGTTTAAACATCTGACTTCATTCATAACAAAATCACTCACTCAGATTGTTTTCCTAACCACCGCCAATAGGAAGAGAAATTATTAAGACGTCCTTATCTTTTAACATTATATCAGTTGTTCTGATCACCT
>JBHLPG010000427.1:0-3011 GCA_048939725.1 Promethearchaeota archaeon
TATCAGACCTTTGTCTGTGAGTTTTAGATGAGGTATAACAGGGAGAGCTAAGAAAGATAGAGCCATCAAAGGTTCTTCAAATTCTGTAATTTCAGTAAAAACCTTATTCATTTCAGTTAGCTGGTCATGAAGAACTTGATATGGTTCAATACTCATTAACCCCCCATATGGAAGTGGTATCTTTTGAATACGATCACCTGCAAAGACAACATACCCTCCTTTGACTTGGAGTAATAATTCAACTGCTTTAACCATAATTTCATGGTCAGTCCCACTTACAATAAGGTTATGACTGTCATGAGCAATAGTAGAAGCCATAGCAAATGGGGTAATTTTTATTCCAAATCCTTTGACAAAGGCATTAGCGATATTTCCATTAACACCATATCTTTCAAGGACTGAAAGAGGAAGGACATCCTCCTCTGGCTTTGGATGGATCCATCCATCATTAACTAATAATTCCGATTCAAGAGACTCTGTAATTACAGAATGAGGTTTAACACCAATAACCCTGATTCGATGCATACCATTGGGGAGGGAAGTTTTAGCACGAAATGCTTTTGGGTTAATCTTTTGCTTTAGTTTAATAGTGTCAATAGCCCATTTGGGAAATTTATGAGGAGAGAAACTCCAAGCTAAATTATTCTTATGATAAACAATGTTACCTCCAAAAATAGCAGTTTTTACCTTGAAATCTTTGAGGTCTTCAAGAATCACAATATCAGCAATTTTACCAGGGGAGATACTCCCTATTTGATTTTCTAATCCTAAATATGTAGCTGGATTGATGGTAACCATTTGGATAGCTTTGATGGGGGAGATTCCTTCATCAACTACTTGTCGTATATGGGCATTCATATGCCCATCCTTGCAAAAATCAACAAAATTCCTATCATCAGAACATAGCAAGCAGTTTCTGAGGTCAATCTCGGTTTCTTTAACAGCCTTCATCAGATTTCGAAGATCCTTAGCTAAAGATCCTTCTCGAACCATAACTCGCATTCCCTTACGTAACTTCTCTAGAAATTCTTTAGCTGTTGTGCTTTCATGATCAGATCTCACACCTGCAGCTATATACGCATCTAAGTCTCTTCCAGAAACATTTGGACTATGTCCATCAATAATATTTAATTTACTGCCTAAAATGATCTTTTTTAATACTTCTTCATCTTTAAAAAGTACACCAGGATAATTCATAACCTCTCCAAGCCCGAAGAATCGTGGTTCAGTTTCTATGATTTCCTGAATTGTGGCTGAAGTTATATTATGCGCTGTTGTTTCTAAACCAGGAGCAGCTGGAACACAAGATGGAATCTCTACTAGAAATCGGATTGGTATATCTTCAGTTTGTTGAAGCAGAAGCTGAAGGCCTTTTGTCCCTAAAGCATTTCCAATCTCATGTGGATCCAAGAGAACGGTCGTTGTTCCATGTGGGATTATAAGTTTGGAAAATTCAATTGGAGGTAACATGGTACTTTCAATATGAAGATGAGATTCAATAAATCCTGGTGAAATGAACATGTCTGTGATATCAAGCACTTTATGAGCGTTAGAGGGGTCTAATGAGTGAGGTTCCGCCACGTTAGTAATATGAGTCCCATAAATCGATACATCAGCCTTGTACAACTCTCCAGTAAGTACGTTGACAAGTGTTCCATTTTTAATCAATAAATCAGACGGAATTTCCCCCCGTGCGCCTGAGATCAACTCTTTCAGCTGTGAGAGATTCAATTCAACTAAAACTCCAGTTAAAATAGTTTTCACGTTGATGCTTGAGAACTTTTCACCTTGATCTAAAAGGTCTGCTGCTGGGTTTTTTTTCGTTCCTGAATTTGGTTAAAAGAACGGGGAGAACTCATAGAAGAGTAATTGATTTTAAGAATAAGTCTACTCATTTTTTTGAGAAATTGCTTTTAGAATAATATCAAGGTTCTCTTTTGACCATTCTGCGAAGAGCTGCAAATAAAATTCTTTTCGGGCTGAAGATAAGGATCCCTTGAAAAGGTAACATGCAACTTTGTCAAACATTACCTCTTCAGGTGACTTTTTATCAATCATACACTTCACGCTCAAATATTCAAATAATCATCAACCTATTAAATTTTATTTTTGCTTTGAGATATACCAAAATTTCATTAGTAGGCTTAAATTCTATATAATAGCAGAACGTGTGTAATTATGGAACAGTTCATGAAATATTTGCCAGAAATCAGGATTGATGTCGATCATAGTCTTGAAGTATGGAAACATCTCTTAATCGACGAATTTAAAGAGGTTGTTGAATTCATTTATGCCAAAGGTTCGGCAATAAAACCATGGGATTCACCACTGGACTATGTTCCAATCTTAAGTGACCTAGATATACACATTAAGCTAGTTGACGGTCTTGAGATATCTAAAAATATTCCTGATTCAATTATTAGATCACTCGAGATATCAGAAAAATACGAACATAATTTCAATAAAAAATACCCTGAATCTTTTCATCTACCTCGTATTCAGCTCGTTACAGTAAACCACTTGAAAAAATTGCCAGAATACGTTCCTCCTAGGTTGAGTGATGTTAGAATTATTTATGGTGAACCAGAGATTACAGTTATTCCTAAACCAAGTAGAATTCGAGAAATTGATTTCAACCATATCATGGAAATCAAGGAGACTCTTAATAACCTCCCAATGAATCTTATAGATCGGAGTGGCCTTGATTATTGGGTCTTAATACGCAAAATTAACTGGCAAGTGTCCCCAACACCTACTAGGTTACTCACACAAATAATTGATACAGATCCTCTTGAGATTTGGAGCTGGAATCGCACGAAGATAATAGCGGAATTAGAAAACCATAGTTTTGAAGAATTAATTCATAATTACAAACAATTTTATCTGAAAGGCTGGGAAGCTTTCTTAGCTCAACATCAGAAAACCCAAACATTACGAGAGATTATTTATCATGGATTCAAGGTTCTACATTCATCACTTCAAATTCTACAGGGACTGAAATAAAAAAAGGT
>JBHLPG010000428.1:0-3001 GCA_048939725.1 Promethearchaeota archaeon
GTAACGGTTGGGGACTTGGGTTGAGGATGAAAAATTGATTCACACCCATATTTTTGATTTTTTCAAGTCTATGAATTATGTCCTCTGCTTTGGTAGTGATGCAGAAAAAATCATAATGCCACGAATCCACATCATCAAGTTCATCTCCGACTTCTTCATCAAATTTTTCAATTTGTCGGGGATCATGGAACATAGGTCTACTGTATATGCCATAATGACCAATCGCAAATTCTCTTGCTGAACTAAAGGCTTTTTCGTAGTCTTCATCAATTGAAACAAATAGTCTACTTTGAATTATTATGTCATCGAGATCCTTCCCTACTTTTTTAGCTCCTTTCTCGATAGCCGGAAGAATTTCTCTTTTTAAATCTTCCTCAACAGGTTCGACATCAACCATGTCAGCATATTCTCCCGCAAGTTCAGCTGATTTAGGGCCATGCGCTGCTATCAACATAGGAATCTTTTTCTTTGGTTTTGTGTAAAGGTTGGCAGATTTCAATGACCAATATTTTCCATCGAAATCTACAAAATCCTCCTTCCATAATCTTTTTATAATTTCGATCGATTCGAGCAGGTTTTTTCGGCGTCCTGAATATTTTGGATAATCAGAGCCTAACGGGATAGTTTGCAGTGGTTCTCCTGTTCCAAGTCCTAAAACTATCCTACCTGGAAACAAAAAATCCATGGTAGCGAAAGCTTGGGCAACAATTCCTGGATGGTATCTACCTAAAGTGGAGGTAACCATCGATCCAATCTTTGCTTTGTTAGTTTTTTGGGCGATTATGGGCATAGTCACCCATGCAAAACCACAAGTACCTCTCAGGAGGTAGGGATGGAAATGGTCTTCATTCCATATAATGTCGAATCCAGCTTTTTCTGCATGTACAGCTTGTTCAATCAAAACGTTTGGATCATACGCGGAGTAACTTAATTGATAAGTAAACATGTTTGTGGAATCAAATGTTTTATTATTTAAATCTTTTCTCCAGTATTGCATGCATAATGGTTATGGACACTTAATTTTCCAAAGGATCAAGCTAGCTATTTATCCAATTTCATTACCGGGCAAATCTTGTATATTGATGGCGGAGTGACGACCTATTAAATACTAAACAGACGGCGATCATCTCAAGATCAAATGATTGAGTTGTACAGAAAAGCGACACTCATGCACCTGCACCAATTGCGTAAAATTAAAAAGAGGCGCGCACCAAGCAAGCATACGCTGAGAAAGGAGATTGAAGTATGAAGAATAATGATGCAGATTCTAAATATTTACATGGAATGTTGGATGGAAAATACCTGGGCAAACCTGAAGATGTACTGAAGAAGCCGATCGTCGAGATCTTAGGGCGAGAAGTAGAGATTGTGGACCTAACTAACCCGTTCGGGGCTGGGGTTCCACTTTGGCCTTACTTTGCAGATATCAAGATTGAGAGGATGCATTATCACGCAAAGTCCCGTGTGTTATCACAGGTACTCACCCACACTATGCATGTTTCCACCCACGCTGACTCTCCAGCCCACGTTGAAGAGGGATACGCGTTTACGGATCAGATACCTGTGGAAAGGTACATGGGAAAAGGTGTTGTTGTCTCGATACCCAAGGGGAAATGGGAAGTTATTACCGCCGAAGATCTTGAAAAAGCGGAGCCTGCGATAGAGAAGGGGGATATAGTCATTATCAATTCCGGGTGGCACCGTTATTGGGGTGATGCCGTCAAATACTTCTGTTACTCCCCAGGACTCTACAAGGAAGCTGGTGAATGGTTCGTGAAGAAAGGGGTGAAAGGAGTGGGTGTTGATCAGCAGGCGTTGGACCATCCGCTGGGAACTCGGTTGGCATGGTGTCAAAAAGGGGGCGACGAGAGAAACCGTGTTCTGCCGTGGCTTGCTGATGAATACAAGACAGTAACAGGTCATGATGTTTTTGAAGACTTCCCGTATTGGGAACCGTGTCATCGGCTCCTCCTGACAAACGGCATCGTCGGCTGGGAAAACGTTGGTGGCGATATAGATAAGGTAACGGGGAAAAGATGCACGATTATGGGGGTGCCTCTCAAATGGATTGGAGGCGATGGCTCCATAGTTAGGCTCATAGCGATTCTGGAAAAATCGAAAAGATAGAAGCAAATTATTCGTTTCGATTTTTAGCTAGCTAGGCAAAAACGCTCCGAGAAGCCGGTGAAGGCTAAAATCACTCACAACACCATGTCCACTCCCCTACTTCCTTTTTGAATGTGCACAGGAGAAGCTAACTCTTATAACGGGGAATAACCCGATTACGCTTCAGCGCGCGCACAACCAGAAAGTTGGATCGTGTCTCTGTCAGCCGTCCCAAAGCCATGATTGATGAAATGGATCGGATTGTTAGGGAAACCCCTGAGTACGGTTTTAATCGTCAGAATTTTGTAGAATCGCGCCCTAGCAACTTGAAACACGCACACAAATTCATATATGCAGAGAACTTCTATTACGGATAGATGGAATGGTATACAAAATGAGAAAACCAACCGCAAAATGGGACACCTCACTTGGTTTAGATTATAGCGGGTCATACAAAAGTCCGAAATACTCCGTATATCCAAATATGACGTTTACACCACATAATTTTCCCCCCTTCTTTATCAATACAAAACTGATTTCGCAGAGCGCTCTTGACGGGCGTGGAGATACTTTTCAGCTTGTCAAGCATGGCAACTATATTTATATCTGCCATTTATTTAGCAGCGGCTTTAGTGTAGTGGACGTAAAAGATCCCACTAAACCTGAAGTGGTCAACTTTATTTCAACTGGCAATCCGCATTCTTGGAATATCAAATGTCGAGTGTTAGGCAATATCTTAATCGTTACAGAAGATTGGAAATTTTTTGAGCCCGTTAAATATACGATTCGAGCAGAAGAAATAGCAAAGGGTGATCGCTCACATGCAGGTCACGAAGATAATGGTCCCAAAGATCCTCTGCAGGCCGGTATTAAAATTTATGATGTGTCAAGACCA
>JBHLPG010000104.1:0-12123 GCA_048939725.1 Promethearchaeota archaeon
CTATATAGAGTAAAATATCATTTACCATATTTATTTCTCCTGTAAAAATTTTTTGAATTCATTTTTATGTAATAAATGATACAAAAGTAACCTTTAAATAGCTCATACTATAACTCATATATAGATGAGTAATAGTATAATATACATTATTCATGAAAAAAAAAGAGTTTGAAAAAAATGAGTGAAAAATCTGCAACAAAAGGGACAGATCAGAGTTGGAATTATATAATAAAGATTGCAAGTATAGCTGTGTTTTTACAATTAGTGTATTTGGCAATAGTTTTTGTAATAGAGATGCCTTTGTCAGTAGCCACTGATTATTTTCCATTAAATTCTGCTAGTGATTATTTTAACATGATCAACAATGATAGGTTGGCAGCTATTTTCTTAATGGATCTTCCAATGGTGGCCTTTATGATTTGTAATTATTTTACCAGTTTAGGTATTTTTACGGTTCTTAGAAAGAGAAATGAAGCAGTTATGATAATGTTTACTACATTTATCTTTATTTCGATAACTATGGGTCTTATCGGAAATGAAGTTTTTTCTCTTTTTTACCTCAGTGATCGGTATGCTGCTGCTACTACAGATGCTATGAGAGAACAACTATTAGCAGCAGGGGAAGCAGTTTTAGCAAATAGCTTATGGCATAATACGGCTGGCTACGTGATGGGTATTCTTTTCTTAGGGTCATTCTTCTTAATGTCTATGTTTATGTTACAAGGTAATGAATTTAAGAAACGAACTATTTTCTCAGGAATCCTTGCTACAGGATTAGATTTGGTTCAACATGTAATCCATATTTTTATTCCCTCCATAGCAACCCCTCTTTTACTCGTTGCTGGTATATTTTACATTCCTTGGTATATCTTTCTTGGATTAGACTTGGTACAACTAGGAAGATCCCATGAAACATATGAGTAGGATTGATACTATGAATGAATGTTAATGAAGGGAGACCTTTATTTAAGATCTCTATACATGATATTAGTTAAACATTCATTCTTCTAGCTTTCTTTTATTTCCACAAGACAAGATAAAAATAACTATCTCTACTAGACCTATTTCCTATAAAAGTAGATTATCAACGACGTTTAACAAATTTTAAATGGCATCTAATGTATATAAAGCGAATGTAAAGCTTTTCTTGAGTTAAACGTTGGTTCATTCATATTTTTTACGGAAAAACTTACGGAAAATGTCGTATAACATGGATTAACTCGTGATTGGACTAAAATAGTAGAATGTTATAAAGAAAAAAGTAAAAGGAGGATCATCTTTTCTTCCAATTCTTCACCATAATCAGAGTTAACAATGCTACGAGCAGTCCAATCCCCGTCATCCCTGGGATCGGACTGGGAGTAGTGGGAGTCGTCGTAGATGAAGTCTCACTCGTGGTAGTAGAAGGTGGAATAACATTCTGGATAGTGAATAACCCATCCGAGAGATCTTCCTCTGTTTCTCCCTCAGAACAGGTAGCCACGACTTTGATCAAGTAACTAAAGCCATTAGAAACAGTGGTGGTATCCCACACGTAGCTAGTAGAAGTGAGGCCAGTAGCAATCTGAGTCCAAGTCGCACCGTTATCAGCAGAATAATAGATCGTGTAGGTTATGGAATGATTGAGAGAATCCAGAGAAGCAGTCCATTCGATGGTGACAGTTTCGTTAAGTGTTTCTCCCCCATTTGGAGACAGGATTGTTGGGGGAGACAGTTGATCGTTTTCTATAAGATATGTTTCCTCAGAAATGAATATAGATGTGAACCCTATTGAATCCGTGGCCTGGATTTTGAAGAGAATTGGCCCATCAGCGATCAACATTGTATCGAAAGTGTGATTTGTAGTCTTCAAGTCGGAAGCAAGGGTTGTCCAACTTCCTCCGTCATTGGTTGAATAAAGGACTGAATAGGTAAGACTATGCCCAAAGCTATCTATCGAAGCACTCCATTGAATAGATACGATACCAGTTAAGGTCAAGTTCTCAGCTGTTGGTGCTGTGATGATTGGCACAGACAGATGATATGGATTCATCAGAGGGGAAAGATCTTGATTTCCTGCGGAACCTGCAATAGCGTACGATCCTATCATTGTCCAATCACTCCAGTAGTTATTAGCAAAGATACTATTAGTGGCTTGATCCAATGCTTGCTGGTTCCCTGCATTATTCCCAGAAAAGTCATTGAATTGGACTGTGTTGTTGATTGATGAACTCTCAATACTGATACCCCACTCTGCATTGTTAAAAATGACATTGTTGTGAAAATTATTAACTTGAGAGTCTGATACAACGATACCCCTAGGACTATTATCATACACCAAATTCGCGATAAAGGTGTTGTGATTGGAATTCCCAACATTGATTCCGTTATTATTAATATACACAGAATTCCTCTCAATTGTATTATTATCTGAAGAAATGAGGGCAATTCCAGCCCAACCACTACCATAGACAGTGTTATTTCTGATTGTATTATTATGCGAGGGATTAGGATCCCCCAAATTGATACCAAATCCGTTGTTATTATATACCGTATTGTTACTAATGAGATTAAGCTTAGAGGCTTGAATGTCAATGCCTGAATTTTGATGTCCATAAATACGATTGCCAGTTATGGTATTGTTATGAGAACCTCCTGATCCATAATCTAAGAAGGAAATTCCAGTGTAGTCATTATTAAAAATTTTATTACCAGAAATTAGGTTTGTATAGGAGCTTTCTAGTACAATTCCATCTTGATTGTCATAAATAGTATTATTGAAGATGGAGTTGTTATTTGACTTCCCACCAACATGAAATCCATCTCCATTATTGTCGAAAACCCAGTTCCCAGTAATTGTATTATTACTGGTATCATACAAGTAAACTCCATTGTTATTATTGCAAAGAGTATTGTTATCAATGGTGTTGAATTTGGATTCTACACTTACACTAATCACAAAACTATTACAATTAGTTATCGTGTTGTTGACGATAGTCCCGTGTTGTACATTTTGGAGATCGATTCCTCGTCCAGCAGTTGTTAGACCATTGAGAATACAATTAGAAATGCAGAAATAGTATGTCGTATCAATGATAGAAATCAAATTCCCGCTAGGAGCAGTGATGTTATACCCATCAATTAATATCGGATCATCAATAGTTCCATTCCCCTTGAATCCGGTAACTACTGAATTATTCAATTCGGTATCTGAGGTAATGGTAATTGGTCCGCGTTCAATATATGCTTGAGTCTCGGATACTTTCTGGAGGGGCTTTTGAGGATGCACAGCCTTCTCATTTACCGATACTTCTTTATACATCGGTTGAAGCTCAATGGGAGTTTTGTGACAACTCATTCCAAACAAAAGAAGAATTATCAGTGTTATTAAGACTAATTTATTTCGTGTCAAATTTTTTTTCACCTTCCATTGGAAAGTCAATACTTCCTCAAGAAAACAAGTTCAAATAATGAGATTACATTCTCCATTTAGAAAATATTTGTATCTCGTTCAAATGGCTCAGAGGTAACCTCTTTCATCACAAATCCTGTTCTCAAGCATAATTCGTACAAATTCAGATGTAGATATCACCTCTGGTCTCCTTTAGGCGAGAAATTGTAATTCTTAACGCTTCTTTCAGGATGAATAAAAATTTAAAGCCTTTTGATGTGATAATATAGTTCCTATAGCGGGCATCACGAAGCACTTTGGCGGATACGAATGTTTCGACATACTTTAACTCATTCAATCTTTTAATTTCTTTAGAAAGAGTGGAAACGGGAACATCTAAACTTTGCGCTAATTTCACTAAGTTTGTTTCGCTTGGATCTTGATAAGCAATCTCAATCAATGTTAAAATGGTTCGACCCTTGAGTCCTGAGATTAAATCGTCTTTAATATCAGAAGGAAAGTATTCCACCAATTCTACGGATTCTGGGGGTTCTAGGAGAGTAACAGTTACAGACTCAGGAAGCGAGGTAGTCTGGATGTTCTCTAATCCCACAATGAGCTTGTGATAGAGGGGTTTTAAGCTCTCAATCTGGTCTGATGGGAAAACTTCTTCAAATGGAATGGAGTCATCAGGTTCGGGAGAAGGTTCCTGCTGTTTTACCGTTCTCTTATACAGTAAATAACCTAAACTGAGACTCGGTACCGACACAAGAGTGATAAAAAACACAAAAAGTGGGATTAACTCGTTTCCCAATCCACCCCCCTGATTGTTATCAAATAAATATGCCTCAACCGACACGAGAGGATATGAATCGGAATTATTAGCAGTACCATCAAGGGGATAAGGAGTATCGATAATAAGATCATCATTGGCGTCCAGAATAGGCCAATCACCCCAATGATTGTAGGTAAACACATTCTTGGCACCATCATCCATACCTTGGCAGCCACCAGCATGATTACGAGTAAAATTGTTGTAGCAAATTGTGTTATTGTTCGCACCTAAGGTAAGGAGAATCCCATAGTACTGATTGTCATGAACAATATTGTGGGTAATCGTGTTTTTGGAGGCATATTCAAGGCGAATACCATGCTGTAGATTGTTAAACACAGTATTGTTTCTAATGAGGTTAGTGTGAGCCGAATGAAGGAGATTAATACCAATGTGGCCGTTGAATAATGAATTATGAGTAATAGATGTCTGAGAAGAATTGTCGAGAAGAATACTGCTGTAGGGGTACTCACCAGAATTATGGTTATAGATGGTATTGTTAGTGATGGTCGTATTGCTAGCTTCCTTGAGATGCACCCCATTGAGCAGGTTATCATGAACCAGATTTTCCAGGAGCGTACAATTAGCGATGTTCAAGAGAAATATCCCAAATCTGGCATTTAAGACTGTATTCTTTTCAATAATGGCATTGTGAACATTCGTGAGAGAAATGCCTGATGATGCAGTTGTCAAGCCATTGAGAAAATTGTTACTAATACAGAAATTAACGGTCGTATCACTGATACTAATCAAATCGCCATTGGATGCAGTAATATTAAGATGCTCAATCCTATATGGATCTTCAAGAGTCCCAGTCCCTAAAAAACCTTGCATGGCGAAATGGGAATTACTAGTAATAACAATAGATGAATGGGGAGTATAAGTTTGGCTACTGGTGCGTTTTAATGAGAATGTCGTGGGTGTCTTTATCAGCTTATTTGGAATGAAAGCTGTAGTGGACTTAATATTATAACTTATTGTCCAACTAGTAACCCCTAACAGAAGAATACTAAGAATAACAATTTTAAATTGGTTCATTTTCCCATAGTTTCAGTATTTGATTCATTTTCTATTTAAAATTATTGAAGTTGAAAGAGTTCTTTTCATTCTTCTTCAGATGAGTATTATTAATGTCTCATAATTTTCTTAAAAGGAGCAAACCTTTGATATGTGATTTCTAAAGGTCATTCAAGCTCATCTTTTTCTTTACTCAATGTGAATTGCTCCTTTCCGAATTGGTCCCCATCAGTTAATTCCAACATCTTCCCACCTCCTTCTACTGTGTGTACTGTGGTTTATTCCAATCACTTAGCAATGACTTTTCACAACAATACGTAAAAAAAATCCATATAACGTTGGATAGGTTAATGTTTTTATATAAAACGTCATATGATTCTTAACTTAACATTGATTAAGACTCTTTTTTTTAATTCTACATCGAATTAACGAAAATTATTTATTATTAAAAAAAGATGGTAATTTTCCTTCCTTAAGATGCTTATCCCCTTTGCTCGATCACAAAGATTCAGGTTTCTTTAAGGCTTAATCTGCTTCCAATAAGAAATAGCAAAAAGAAGATGATCATGACTAGAAAATCTGGATTAAACGGTTCTAGCACGTACCCTTCTATCGATATTTGTTGGAGTAAATTTATCCCATAGGTAAGTGGAAAGAGATAACTTAGCCACCTGAAAATCTCTGGTATCTGGATTAAAGGAATGATGATGCCTGATAAAAATATTGCAGGGAAGAGAACTAAAGGAATGAATTGTATTGCTTGGAACTCTGAACGGGCGAATGATGAGCAAAAAATACCCAACATTAGTGATGTCCATCCGAGGAGAACCGCAGTAATGTACAGGGAGAGGTAATGCCAAATATTCGTTCCAAATGATACTTGGTAAAAAGTGTTTGCTATTACAATGATGAAAGTGGTCTGAAGCATGCTAAAAACGGAAAATGCCATTAAATAACCTATAATGATATGTCCCTTGTCATGTGGGCATTGCAGGAGTAAGGCTAACGTTCCATTCCTTCTTTCCTCGATTAAATTCATGAGAATGAGGAGGAATGAGAGAAAAAACACTCCCAGACCTATTATTGCGGGAGCAAAGAATTCCATGGTGCTTAATCCTTCTCCATAAGCATAATCAATATCAAACCCGAGGTTGCTTCTGAAATCGGACGTAGCATCTTGAAATGCTTCCTGTAATGCTTGCAATGCAGTAATTCCGACTTGCGGATTAGAATTGTCCAAGTAGAGTTCTATCGAAACATTCTCGCCTGAGGGAGATGCTAAGTTGTAAGTGAAGTTCTCGGGAATGAATATTGCAGCAATGTATTCCTTATTATCAACTAGTTGTTTAGCATTGCCAAAATCATCACCTTCCCAGACAATAACCTTCGAGGAAGTCTGTAAGCTTCCTACCACTTTTTCACCTATAGCAGACACGTTGATAGAACCGACAAGAGGATTGAATATTTCAGCATCCGAGTCCTTGTTAATAACAATAATAGGTAATCCTTCTATTTCTCCACCGAAAACCATACCGAATATCACAACGTAAAATATGGGAGCAAATAATACAAGGGCCAATGTACGGCGGTCACGGAGAAGCTGTTTCCATAACCTAATAGCAATGAGAAGTGCGAAATTCAAGCGGAATCCTCCATGGTTTTGACAAGTTCGAAAAACATATCTTCCATATTCTGCTGCCCTGTTTTCATGAGTAGGTTTTCTGGCTTATCAATAGCTATGATCTTACCACCACTCATCACGCCTACCCTGTCAGCCCACGCAGCTTCATTCAAATAGTGGGTCGTGACTAAAATCGTCGTACCCTGCTTGCTGGCTATTTCACTAAAATATTGCCAGAACTCTCTCCGTAATACTGGATCTAAACCAACTGTGGGTTCATCTAGAAAGATTATTTCGGGATTATTCACCATGGCTATGGCTAGCGCAGTTCTTTGCTGGGTTCCTCCCGACAGGTGGATGGCTAGCTTATCCTGATGATCTGACAGGGAAAGCATCTCAATCATCAATTCGACCCTAGCTTTCAGCTCGCGACTAGGAACGTTTTTAGCCCTAGCAAAGAACTCAATATTTTCCTTGCAGGATAGAAGATTGTACAGAGCTTTTTGTTGTGGAAGATACCCCATGATTTCCCTGAGCTTTTTCTTTTCACGCGGTATCTGATACCCCTTTACAGTCATTTTACCAGTATCTGCTTTCAGAATACCTAGTAATAACCTTATGGTTGTTGTTTTTCCAGCTGCATTGGGACCAACAAGACAGAAAACTTCGCCACGCTTGATCTGGAGATCGAGATCATTAACAGCGATCACATCACCGAATGTTTTAACTAACCCATCTATTTCTATATCAAATGCCATGCTAACCACAACATTTCTTTTTAATTACTACTCGAGTAGTAAGTTTTATTAAGGTTGTTATAGTGTGGAGAGTTGATTATGGTAAGCAGTCAATTGATAAAAGATCTTCAAATACTCGGTTTAACAAGGTGGGAAGCTCAAGTATTTGTTGAACTTGTTAAACTTGAAACCGCTGATCCATCAACAATAGCTGAACGGTCAAAAGTTCCTCAGAGTAAAATATACCACGTCATAGATCTTTTAGAAAGGAAAAACCTCATCTCGAGCCAGGTTGTTGGAAAAAAACGTAAGTTATACCGTGTTATTCCCGTCGAGCAAGCAATAAAGATCCTTTCAGACCCTTTTACCCGCGCAGTAGCGACTAGTGAAGTTACCTTGAAATCGCTCTACCAGTCAGATAGGGATCAAGAAATGTCAGACCAGGAAATAAGGACAATCCGGGGAAACCAAGCCCTTACTCTGTTTATCAATGAGATCGTAGATAACGCAGTGGAAGAAATTTTCGTCATATTTTCTGTAGAGTGTCTCATTCGACACGTACCAGCTTTGATTGCTGCTATCGAGAGAGGAGTGGACGTTAAACTAATCCTCACTGCGGAGGAAAAAAAAATATTGTTGAACCATCCTGAATTTGGTTCTTTAAAAGATGTTGCCACCGACGTGTGCCTGGTGAACTTGGATTTATTTTCAAATCTTGCAAAGGAGTTTTCCTCGAATCAATCTCGACCAGAAGCAATTTTCCAGAGCATAGCGCGTCAGATTCTGCCTATCCTTGCAGTTAGACCAGATACAATTCTTGTTGATAGCCAATTAGACAGGAAAGAATCATTGATCATTATCAAAACTTCAAATGACCTTCATGAGAATCTCGGTATCCACTTGAAGGCAAAAGAATTCATTGACTTTCAGAGTAATCTGATCCGTATCATTTGGGAACTGTGGAGTAGCTTTGGAGTTTAAATATTCATTTTAACACTTATTTGGTTTAATATAAAATAGCAACTAGCGTTGGATATGTTATCAAAAATATGTATATTTGATACGTATAATGTACTATAACTAGATCAGTTACCAGACTGCCAGAAAGCCATGTTTGCTAGGGAAGCGTATAATTTCCTAAAAAAAATTACGTTTCCAATCACTTAATCAAATGGTTCATAAAAAACTTTATTCTGAGAAAGAAGTATCTATATTTTACACACACAAGATACATACTTTTTGCGTAATGGATAAAAAATAAAATCAAACTCTTTTTCATTTTTACCAATAAAGTGAATTTAATAATAATTTAGAATCTTAATAGTAATGTCCTTTATATTTTACAGAGAATAGTAAGGAAGTTAAGGGTGCTATGTCTAGGGAATATGAGAATACTGACATTAAACTTCAACAAGTAGGGCAACTCATTCGTAACGGTAAAATTGATGAAGCTAATCAAATGCTACAACTTTTTGAGAAGAAAGAAGACACGACACCTAATTTTCGACTTAAATGTAGCCTTCTCAAGAGTCGAATCGAAATTAAAATGGGATTTTTTGAAGAGGGGCTTAAGCTTGCTAAACATACCTTGAAAAAATGTCAGGAAATCGGTGATAGCCAACTAATTGCTGAATCCCTTAGTAACATAGGAAGGATTTATTCCATTAAAGGGATCAAAGATAAAGCTTTAGAGTATTTTGAAAAAAGTCTTGCTCTTTTTAAGAGAGTTGGGAATGAAAAAGAAATTGCTTGGAGTTTTTGGAATATTGGATCAATCTATTGCCATAAAGGAAAATTTGATCAAGCCTTGGACAATTTTAAGAATAGTAAAGATCATTTTGAGAAATTGGGGGACAAAGAAGGTAATGGTCAAGCTCTATATTGTATGAGTGCAATGAATCATGACAAAGGGGAGTTAGATCGCGCTTTGGAGTATCAAGAACAAAGTTTAGGTTGTTATGAGGAACTTGGTAATAAATCAGAAATTGCTAAGTCTTACACTAAAATTGGCTTTATTTATCTCTCAAAAGGTGAACTAGATCGTGCCTTGGAATACCAGCAACAGAGCATATCAATAAGCAATGAAACTGACAAAGATCAAAAAGCATGGGCTCTCGTGGGAATTGGCGAAATTTCTCGTCTGAAAGGTGAATTGGATCAAGCTTTAACATACTTAGAACAGAGCTTAGCTCTGCGGAAAGAGTTAGGTCAAAATGAAGAAATTGCTGAATGTCTTTACTATATCGGCAAAATCTTTCATCAACAAGGTAAATTAGACCCAGCTTGGGAATATCTAGAGGAAAGCATGACTTTCCTCAATGAACCAGACAATAACCTTTTTATAACAGGCATTCTTCTTGATTTGGTCTCTTTGGCTATTGAAAAACAATATCACAAGCATTCAGATGAGTATTTGCAACGTTTGAAGAGGATCAACGATCAAGAAGAAAATCTGATAATTAACCAACGCTATCGTATGGCAAAAGCTATTTTTCTAAAAAACAGTCCTCGAATTAGAGATAAAGCTCTTGTTCAAGGAATTTTCCAACAAATTGCTGGAGAAGAAATCGTTGACCATCGGATAACGGTTGCTGCTATGTATAATCTTTGTGAATCGTTATTAGATGAGCTTAAAGCTTATGGAGAAAGCTCTGTGATGTCAGAGGCCAAATCTTTAGCTAATAAGCTCACTACACTAGCCCATAGGCAATCCTCGCCCCTCTTAGCCATTGATGCATTGATTCTGCAAGCCAAGTTAGCCATGGTAGAGGGTAACCTCAGTGATGCAAAGGAATTATTAGAACAGGCTAAAATAACAGCTGAAGATAAAATTTTAGTATTGTATATAGTCACAAAGGTTTCTACAGAAAGGAGAAACCTTGAAGACCAATACGATGCATGGCTGAGATTAACAAAAAATAATGCTCCATTCAAAGAACGATTAGAACATGCACGTCTTAAAAACTATTTAAATGAAGCGTTAAAGTTAGCTCGTGTTGGAAAAAACCATAAAGCTTGTGAATGAAAATAGAATAATTGTCTTAATGATTTTTTTAGTTAAATGACATCTACTAAGAAGTATATTAAGTAAATTAGGAAGGAAATTTTTCCCCTTTTCTCATTATTTTTATATAGCCTTACAATTTCCAATGTCGCTTAACGTTGGTTAGGTTTTAAAAATTATATACTGGGGTATATACCTGAAAAATCAGGTGAGAAATAAACCTCCATTCATTTCAAAAAGGATTGAATTTTCTATCATATTATTCATTAAAAAAACTATAAAACTAACTATAAACCCCTGAAAGCCTTCTTAACCTTAATATTAACTTCAGAATGTGAATACAAGAATGAAAAATGTTACTCTTTCGTCTATAATACGAATAATAGGATTAACAATAATTTTAATAATTTGGAAATGGTTTTTCGACCAACAATTTGATCTTATGACTGAAGCATTCATAATAATAGGGGGTGTGGTTGCTGTTGCTCCAATTTCATCTTTAGGTCGATTTTTCCTTAATAAATATCCAACAGCTAAACATACTTTCTGGTTAAATATGATAATTCATTTTTCTATCATGATTTGTCTTGGAGCAGGCATTATACGAGCTATTTTGTCAGCTGAAAGTTGGAAGGGAGTTATTATACCATTTCCAAAAGCAATTAGTTTCATTTTCCTTATTATAAGTGGGTTTTTTACTATACTTACAACGATTTATTTAGCACTAAGAGGATTAGGAGCTCCGTTTGCTTTAATTGCAAATAGTAAATATCTGGTAAGTGAATGGTTGTATGCACGAACGCGAAATCCTATGGTATTAGCTATTATAATATTCTTATTATCCTTAGGATCATATTTTCAATCTACAGGGTTCATTTTATGGGTTCTTACTCTTGTGTTACCCGCTTGGATATTTTTTCTGAAAATTTATGAAGAAAAAGAGCTGGAAATTCGCTTTGGTGAGACGTATCTTGAATATAAAACACGTACACCATTATTGTTACCATTTCGCATTAAGATACAGAAATCAAGAAAAAGCAGCAGCTAGTGGTCTTTGTACATCCTTTGTATTTATCAAACGATTATTCCAAAATTCTTCCTTTACTTAGTACTTTAAATTAACAAAATAAGAAATTTTCACATGTTTTTTATATAAATATTACTATTTTCGCATGAAGAGTTAGGATCTTCGTCATTTTTGAAAATTATAAAGATAGTATTTCTGTTAGTGTAGAAGCTCCTGTAGATACGAACTGAAAGTGCCAATTGGAATTTCAACAGCTAAGATTCAAGTTCTTTCTATTAGACCTATCCTCTTGTAACAATTTCTGTAATATCTGGTTTCATATCTTTCATTCCTTTTGCAAGGGTTCTCAATTTCAAAGAAATAAATAAAATAAAAGAACCAGTGATACAAATTCCAAAAACAAATGTGATTCCAGCAATCAATCCTGAGTGATCAATCAATAGACCTGCAATTGGAAGCAATGGAATTGAAAAAATAGAAATTAAGGTAGGAATTAATGAATAGACAGAATTTCT
>JBHLPG010000429.1:0-2995 GCA_048939725.1 Promethearchaeota archaeon
TATGAAGACGTCAAGTTGGATAAAAACTCCTTCTGGCATTAGAAAACTCGGTGGGGCCATCTTTGCTGATCGTCGCTTCGATCATGTTTTTGTATATCATAATAGTGCACCTTCTTTCTATAGTGCTAGGGGCTTCCGTGGCTCGTTAAGAGTCTAAGTTTGTTTGTTTTGAAGAAAACATCATTATTACCCTTCTAGTTCCAACTAAGTTATTATGCTGGATATCAATTTATTTCTTCCTCCAATGATAACACCGATAGGATTCTGGATTTGTGTGGCCTAGTTTTAGGCCTAAGCGTACTGAGATATCATTTGTTGCATCCCAATGGGGTTCGATAGCATTTTTGATACAGTAAGAGGAGTTTTGCTCCCCCTACAGTGGCTAATCCTTGGCCTTGATATTCAGGTAGAGTTTGAATGGCAATTTCTAGACTTTGTGTAATTTTTACTGGATTTAAACTTCCTATAGCTACATGGGAGCCTTTTCAGGGTCAGTAAAAATATAACCAGACTTATTAAAGGAAATATTAACTAGAATATTACGTAAATATTTAATCCCATTAAAAAAATCTAGATATTCAATTAATTTCTCTGGAGGAACTTGAAAAGCCATTATCCTCTCTTCAGCTAAGGTTGCACCAAATCGCTGAATGTTTGTTGATACATGACAATTATATCATCTGATAACTCTTGTTCCAAGATGAAATTCATTCTATCGAGAGCTCGCTGAATTCGTTCGTTATCTCCAGCTTCTAAGACTCGATCCAATAATTTTATCAGTGTTTGAATACGGGTGTAGATTAATTTTTGTTCATCTAGGGTGAGTGATGATACAAGATAAGAGTTTAGATATTTTGTTAGATGTTCGCGTATCTTCTCGCCCTCATTGATCACTTTGAACTTCCGTCTTAGTACAAGGTCTGTTTCGTGAGCTATTTCCTTTATTAACTCTTTTTTATGAGGAATAGGTTCTCCTTCATAGTATTCAAAATATTTGGAAAAAATTGCCTGGATTTGCCGTAAATCTATCCAAGCCATCTCTATAACCACCTGTGGTATTAAGATTGACACCAAATTAATACTAAATCCACCACGATTTGTTTCTGAGGTTTCATAAAGGACTGTACAGACAGAAAATGACTCATGTTCGGGGAAAGGAATAGTTGCAGGCATTTTTGAATAAGAAACGTTCTCTGGCCTACTTGAAAAGACCGACATTCCTCTTAAAGATATACTAAACAACAACTCGTCGGAAAAACTTTGGGGGGTCCATGCGACTGGCATTCCTCCCCTGATATCATCAAATGTTGTCCACACTACACCTACAAGGATCTTGTACGGCTTTGTGTCTTCTTCCAAGGATTTATCAAGAGGCATTATTTAACTGTCCCCGAGAGCTCTCACTGATATCTTTGGGCTATCTTTTGTTCCATTATTATTAAACCATTAAAGAATTTCGCTTTGATAAAAATCTGGGTGTATGAATCTACACATATTTATAAATTGGCTAATGAAATATTAGTTAGAACCTCTAAAGTTATTCGTGAGATTCCATTTTCTTTGAAATTAGATCCGCCACTAATTCACATATTTCGAGAATCCGGGAATCTGCTAACGAATAATATACCTCATTTGCCTCTCTTCGAGTTGTTACCGCTCCTTTGTCTCGTAATACTTTAAGATGCTGAGAAATAAATGGTTGTGGCTTCTGTGTAAGTGTTTTTATATCGGACACATTTTTCTCTCCATCTTGGAGTATTTGAAGAATTTTCAATCTGAATGGATGTGTTAATGACTGGCATAACTCCGCTTGAAGATTTAGTGATTTATTTTCATCATCTAATGGCTCTGTATTTTGATCTGAGGTCATTTTAGCGTCAATCTAAATATATGAGCTTTCATATATATGGGTTTTGGAATATTCAAAGAACACAATATTTATAAAGAAGTACCAATATCCTTAAATTAAGTAAATTTGGAGGTTATTAAATGTCCGAAGGTAAAGTACGAATCGAAGAGAAAATTTTAAACGAGGTCCGTCAAATGTTTGAAGGATTAACCTCAGACGTAACTCTACATATGTTCACAAATAAAAATCATTGTTTATTATGTAATGAAACACTTGATTTGGCTGAACAGATTGCGCAACAATCTGATAAAGTCACTCTTGATCATTGTGAATGCGATATTAATTCCGAAAAAGCTCAAGACTGGCAGATTACACGACATCCTGCCATAGCTATTGAAGGGAAAGGGAAAGGTCTGATTAGATTTTTTGGTATCCCTTCAGGATATGAGTTCGGTAGCCTGATTGAGAGTATAATTATGGCTGGATCAGACAAAGAAATCGATCTCCCTCCTGAAGTCAGAGAAGAGGTTGAAAAAATAGATCAGCCTGTACATTTACAAGTTTTTGTGACCCCTACTTGTCCATATTGTCCTCGAGCAGTCTTGAATGCTTTTAAGTTTGCCATGCTGAATGATAACATAACAGCTGATATGATTGAGGCAACAGAATTTCAAGAAATGTCTATGGAGTACCAAGTACAAGGTGTTCCAAAAACAGTCATCAATGACGACTGGATTGAAGAGGACGACGATGGTGAGATCTTCAAATATCCAAAATGGAGTGTTATTGGGGCTGTCCCTGAAGCAGCATTACTTGATAAGATCAAGGAGGCTCTGGCATAAAAATACAATCCAGCTGTCAAATTAATTCAAGGAGATCTTGAGTGTTGTTAGAACGAATAACTGAAGAATTTTATCAAACAGGTTCATCTTTTGATGAATTCATACAGGCAGGTACAGAAGACGAGAAGGAGCGAATCAGTTTATATTACCGCAGACTTGACAAAAAATTCACTCCTGAGAACTTACGAATAGAGTTAACTCAACCAGTTAATCTTTTAATTATTGCTACGACTTGGTGTTGGGATTCCAAAACAAATGTTCCAGTATTCGTCAAGATAGCAGAACAAAACCCTAATATTAATTT
>JBHLPG010000105.1:0-12110 GCA_048939725.1 Promethearchaeota archaeon
GGCACCATTTTTTGTGGCTTAGGATTTATTTTCTACTTGATCTAATGGGAAGAAACGATAAGTTTGTAGTTCTTGTGTAAGTATCGCATTTTGGATATTATGTTGTAAAATTGTACCACAACTCTTTTGTACTCTGTGTTCACAAATTAGAACGGGAATTTGTTAGCTGTTCGAAAAAATGACTTCATTAATGACATTATTTGGAGGTCAAAAGGACAATAATTTCCCCTCTGCCTCCACTAAAGAAGGATAGGGACAATTATCTACCGATATCTTAAATTTAATAAATACGTCTCTGCTACCAGATATCGTTTTTACCAAAATTATTGTCGTTATTGTTAATCAACCTTTATACAATATTTCGTGGGAACTTGAGCCTCATGCCGTTAAAATTATTTATCACAAAAGTAACCAATTATATTTTTTTAACGTACGAGTTAGTGATTGGGAATAGACGATTAATCATACCAACGATGATTGGACTCATCATAGCTTTGACGGTTATCTCGCAAAGTGGAGTTCTGGTTGAAACTTACCGACAAGATATTTTTGAAGATGTCGTCTTCAAATCGCTTGAAGAAGATTGGTATTATGGGGGTGACGTTGTTATCTCGATGTGGCGGGGGCGAAGACAACAATCTACTACTGTTGGTGATTTTGAGGCATATAACACCCTGATCAATCAATCTATCGATCAGGCAAATTATTCTAATTATGTTTCGGATTATAATTGGTATAGTCAGATTAACAATTATATTTGGGTGAATGAGACTTGGGATGGTTACACTGAAACGTATACTGAGCATGCTCCTGTTTATATTTCTTCTGTAGATGACTTATACACCGTTTTGGAACTAATTCTAACTAGTATAGGACAAGGTCGTCTCCCCAAGAATTCTTCAGAAATTGTTTTTGTACGTATGAAAGAGGATCCTTACGATGAGTGGTTTATTGAGGACTCGAAGAAGTTCGAAAATGTTACTGTTGGTGCAGAGGTGAACATTACATTAAGTCCCTCATGGCGTGATGATGAAAGAGGTCCCAATAAAACTGTAAAAGTAGTAGGAGTTATTGATTACTCCCCTTATTATTATGATGAGTATGTACCTGATAATAGCACGTTATTAATTAGGAAATATCTTAGACGATTTGATTGGGGTTTTGGCTTCATTACACGACCAACCTTTGCTCAAGAAATCATGGATGAGCTTTCTCAGGGTAAGGAGGGTGAGTTTGAAGTCAACTCTGAATGTATAATGACTTTAGATAAGACCCACTTTGATGCCTATAACATCAATACTGAAATTAAGGCGTTGCGAACCTTTATTTATGCCTTAGAATGGCAATTCCAAGGATATAATCCGCGGATTTACTCTGAAATCCTATATTTGATGGAATCTTATGAAATACAGGTTTTTGGACTACTTATCATCTTACTTCTCTTAAGCTTCCCGGTTTTGTGTATTGCCCTTTATCTTGTAGTGTATTCGTTTGGACTTATAAAACGGCAAAAACAAGAACAAATTGGGATTATTAAAACACGAGGTGGCTCGTGGTTTCAAATTTTAGTCGTTCTCCTTGGCGAAATGCTTCTATCAACGATTTTAGCTGTAATTCTCGGATTTTTGCTTAGTGCATTTTTAGCAGATGTCGTAATGCGCTCGAGCAACTATCTTGAGTTCCTTGGTGTTCCTGTCTCTATTCGTGTCACAATTGGTATGGTTCAGGCTTTGATTTTTTGGGGATTAATCTTCGCGCTGCTCCTCAACTTTCGAAATATCATTCGGATGAGTCGACAAGAAATAACAGAGACCTTAGATCCAATTGAGACCCGAAAACCCGTCTGGAAAAGATATTATCTCGATGTTGTAATGTTTGTTATTGGTACCGCTACCTGGGTAATTCTTATGACTCTGCTTCGGACTGGTGGGGATATTTATGGGCCCGCAGCTTTCATACTCTATATGCTAGTATCCTTATTAGGCATTCCAGCACCATTTTTCATGTTTTTCGGGACAATAATGGTAATTTCACGGATTTTCCCAATTCTAATGAAAAAACTAGCAGAGATATTCTGGCGAATAGAAGGAGGTATTAACGCGTTTGCAATTCGAAATATTGTCCGCCATAAGCAAGCTGCGAACCGTGCTGTACTTCTCATTACCCTTGCATTATCATTTTCAATTTTATCATCCTCTTTGATATATTCTTTAGATGAAACAGAACATCTCAAACATTATTACGATGTGGGGGCTGATTTGGCGATTCCTACAGGAAATATCTTAAATACTACCATTTTACAAACTCTTGAACAAAATATTTCTCATTTAACGAGTATTTCAGGAGTTTACTCATTATGGTATCACTCCTTTGAGTTCTATTATCGGAGTTATCAATTTCTATTTGTGGATCCCATTACCTATGCAGAAACCGCTTTTGTGAATCCCAGCTTCAAGTTGAGCGATTCATTAAGTAATCTCATGGATGAAATCAATGATAATCAAACGCTTCTTCTCTATCAAGGAAACCTTGAAGCTTACATTTCTAAACCAAAGATTGGGGATAATTTATCACTTGTTTTCGAGAATGAATCCAAATCAGAGTATCTATCATTTCGAGTTGGCGGGACATTCAAATATTGGCCTACAATGTATCCTTATGAATGGGAGGATCCAACTACTAATTTCTGGATTATTGGTAGTCTGGGAATGTATAACCAATTAAATCAATCTGGTTATTTAAGTGTTCCAGAAGCTGCTTACCAAGCTAAAATTGACTCTTTAAACAATATAGATGAGACCGTGGAGAGAATATATAATGTTACGGGGATAACTCCACAGTCTCCCGCTCTTAGATACAGAGAATATAAAACTGGGTTTGACCGCCGCTTTTCGCTCTCAATCCTGAATTCTGACCTAATCGTGTGTATTACAGTCGCTGTGATTGGTGTGATCATGTTTGCGTTTTTCACGTACGTGGAACGTGGGAAAGAAATTGGCGTTGAGCGTGCTCTTGGTATGACTCAACTGCAAACAGCTCAATCGTTTTTAGTAGAAGCAACCACTATTCTAGCTTTTGGTTCAATTATTGGTTACTTTACTGGTGCCTACTTTGTAACTATGTTTCTCCAAATAACCCAATTTGGTATGGCAATTCCCCCCTTAGTGGTAACTCATCCTACTACACTTTTAATTCAGATTATTTTAGGAATCTGTATCATGGCAGGGATTGGTACTATTATCCCTGCATATTTAGCCACACGAAAGGATATCAGCCGGATATTAAAGGTGGAATGAATTTATGGCGTTTCTTGAGTGCCGAGATCTGATAAAATTATACGTTGAGGAACAAAGCAAAATCCAAGTTCCAGCTTTGCGGGGTATTGAGCTTGCTGTCAATGAGGGTGATTTGATCGCCATTATTGGACCCAGTGGTTCAGGGAAAAGTACTTTGATAAACCTAATTGGAGGAGTTGACCGTCCATCATCAGGCGAAATCATTTTGGGAGAAAATATTGTAACAAAGATGAATACGAAGCAATTAACTCATTACCGCCGTTCTCGAGTGGGGTTCTTGTATCAACTTCCAGAACGGAATTTAATCTGGAATTTAACGGCATTGAAAAATGTGATGTTACCGATGAAACTCTCTGGTTCTTGGACCAACAGTGAACAAAAACAACGAGCTCGTCAACTATTAGAAGACGTAGGGTTAGAACGACGTTCTAGTCATAAACCACATCAATTATCTGGAGGAGAAGCCCAACGTGCAGGGATTGCAGTAGCACTGGCCAATGATCCAGATGTTGTACTCGCTGATGAGCCAACTGGGGAATTAGATAGTGTAACAACATTGAAAATTATTGATTATTTCAAGTTATTAAACAAAAACCTTGGAAAGACCTTCATTGTAGTCACCCACGATCACAGATTTGCTAACATGACAAAAAAAGCCATGAGAATCCTTGATGGTAGGATAGTTGGATTGCATAGAGCAATTGACCCAACAACATCGTTGGCTACTCGTGAAGAGGTGATATACGTTGATGATCATGGCAATTTACGCCTTCCAGACGAGATCCGTCAACAAGCAGGGATCAAAAATCACATTCAAATCGAAATGCGAGATGGATTCGCTACATTAATTCCCGTTCGTGGTGATACAACTGAGTGAAGGAAAGTTACCATTCATTGAATTAGAGAGCGTAAATCAGAGGTATACTCTTGGAGGGTACACCATTGATGCTCTTAACAATATCAACTTATCAATTTTTAAAGAAGAATTTATAATGGTGATGGGACCGTCTGGGAGCGGAAAATCTACCCTCATTAATGTGATGGCTGGCCTCGAGCGACCTGCTGCTGGCACGGTTCGTATTAATCGGGAGGAATTATCAGCTCTTAGCGATCGTGAGCTATGTGAATTACGACGTCATAAACTGGGATTCGTGTTTCAATTCTTCAACCTCCATCCAGTTTTGAACGCACTTGAAAATGTAGAGCTGCCTATGCTAATTAGTGGAATAAAACGAGAATTGCGGGAACCTCGTGCACTCGAGCTATTGAGATTAGTTGATCTAGAGAATCGAAAATACCATCAACCACACGAACTTTCAGGAGGAGAAAAACAACGAATAGGGATTGCACGATCTTTGGCGAACGATCCCGATGTTATCTTAGCAGATGAGCCCACAGGTGACTTAGATTCAGTCACAGGCAATGAAATAATGACTTTACTAAGATCTCTGAATCAGACATACAAGAAAACAATTATCTGTGTGACTCATGACGAAGAGATGTTAAAAGGGGGTATGCGGTTAATTAAAATGGAGGATGGCTATATCATCTCTGATTCGTATTTATAATAACTGTTTTTAGTGAGGTAAACTTACAAAATCGCTCTTATAACCTCCCATATTGGGAATTCCTTCATATGGTTTTTCACCTTCCTATTTCGATATCAATTTGAATAGGCACATTAGGGTATTAATAAAAAACAGTATTCAGAGGAAAAACCTGAAGTACCAGCATCAATGGTGATTGAAACTCTTGTACTATTCTAAAATGGTGCCGTTTACCTTATTATTAATGATAACAGCGACAACGTGGGCCTTGCTAATTTCTTTCCCAATTATTAACCACGAAAATAATTATTTAGACTCTCAAACTGAACCAAAATCTATTATTCAATCTGAAATGAAAAATACGGATATATACGATCAAAATTCTCCTCCTACAATTCAGTCAAACGCCTATTCCCAGGAATTTGAAGAGTGGAAACTATTCTGGGTACCCAATGTAGACACAATGGATCATTACCAAATAAATGCTACTTTAAGAGCAGTTGGACCCCATAACTTAATATATTCAGATTTGTCCACAAGTCTCAACCCAACCTTCTTAGAGATGAATCATACATTTGAAACAACTATTTACCCTAAACTCTATCAATTCTATGGTTCTCCTCCAGACATCGATGATAATGATAGAGTAATCATCTTGGTCTTTGATATCATTGATGGATTAGGTGGAGGGCAATATGTGGCTGGTTTTTTCTATCCTCTTAACCAATACCTCAATGAGGATCTCCACTCAAGCCAACGATACAGTAATGAGGCGGAAATTTTGTGTATCGATGGGGATGAAGGGCTATCTCACTTATCTGATGGTGATTTTGAAACCCTGGCCCATGAATTCCAGCATATGATCCACTTTGGTCACGATGACAATGAGAATCTCTGGCTTGACGAAGGTGCATCTATGTTTGCTGAGTACCTTATCGGACAGGATCCTTTTAGTGGAACTAGTTCGTATAAATCACGATTTAGCTCGAATCCTGATGTTTCATTAACCTATTGGGATTATTATGATAGTGAAAGCCTAGTCATGGCCAATTATGGGGCATCTTATGCCTTTTTCCTCTATCTTGCGGAGCATTATGGTGGTTCAAATATTATCCAAAGTATTGTCACCCGTCCAGAAAATGGTATAGCAAGTGTTCTACAAGCTCTCAAAAATGAAGGAGTTCTAGTAAAATTCAAGGAAGTTTTCCGTAACTGGACAATCGCCAATTTTCTAGACGATACTTCCTTTGCAAATGGAACATATGGTTATTATAATACTTCTATTAGCATGTCGGTTGAAGAATCTTATTTTGCATCAACTCTTCCCCGAACTCAGAATTCTGTACCATATTGGGGCACAGATTACATAAGGTTTACTTCTCGAATGGAGCAACCCTTTATCTTAGAATTTCAAGGTGATATGGACTCAAAATTCATAGTCACAGCCATTTTGATTAATAATACAACCCCGCCATTTAATACAGCGGTAATTCCTGTTGATATCTCTTCTGAGAACTTTGGCAACTTTTCAATTGAAGATAAAGGTATCTCTGCAGACGAAATTGTCTTAACTATTAGTTCGTACACTCCAATTGGCCCCAATGACCATAGTGATGAAGATCCAGGCCCAGCACAAGATTACTGGTTCATGATCAATCCCATGGGGATTGTTATCTCTCAAGGCAAGTTATCCTTCTCACATACTGGCCTCTCTCTTAGAATTTCTGATATACAAGTATCTGATCAGAAAGGATACATCTGGGAAGATGCTGATGGAGCAACTTATACTATCTTGACAGATGCAGGAGAGTCTACTGGTATCAGTGGAAATCTGACCTTTAATCCTGAAGGAAACTTCTGGATATCAGAATCTATTGATATTTCAAGTTTAACAGATATGAACCAGACTTATCAGGTGAAGTATTATTTCTTTAATTCTACCCACAGTGGCTGCATGTTCTCTCTACCATTCTCAGTCGAGGAATCTAGCCCCCTTCAATCGTCTAGTGAAAGTACCAGTCACACAAACGGTATTCAAATCCCAGGATTTATGTTAGTAATGACACTTTTGACTATCACCATTCTCATTGGAAACAAACGAAAGAAATGAAACTCCTAACCCCACTTATTTTGTGAAAACAAGAATTGATTGGTGAACAATGCTGGGAATGTAGGAAAAAGGGTAACCAAACACGTGTAACGATTTATCTGGTGAATACCAGATTATTTCCTCTTCAAAGGAATAACCAATGTCCAATAACACTTTTGCTAGCATAGAAGATAAGAGTAGATATTTACCTACCTTTTTAACTTTCTCTTTTCTGGATTCAACGATAGTTCGATACATATTACCGATGAAAACTACTAAGTATCCTCCATCGATGAGCTTTGGATAACAATAATTAAAGACTGTTTTTAGCAATTCAATCCATTCTTCTAATGTAAGAATGGATGCTTGATTGAAACTATGAAGGGGAGAAGGTAATTTACCCCGTGATTCCTCACCAGCTTTGGAAAACCGCCCTCGGGTCTTTTGGAGTTTATCCATTGCCCAATATGGGACATCTGTCAGAATTAAGTCAATGCTGTTATCATCAATGGTTTCTCTGACTACCTGACGTGAGTCTCCTATAAGGAACTCTTGAGGTTTGAGACCATGGGCTTGAGAGACCTGCTGATAAATGGTCTTCCATCGTTCATTAATATCGACCCCAATAGCCTGCTTTCCAGATAAACTGGCACCTAATAATGTTCCTCCAACACCAGCAAAAGGATCTAATATGACTTCTTCTTGGGTTCTGGAATATTTTGTTATAAGTAGTTGAGCTAATTCAGGAGGTTTCATCCCCCCATGTTCACTCCGAAGTTTATGATTAAAAGAGGGGGGGAACGCTCTGTGCAAAATGTATGTGTCGCCAACTGGAATCTTTTTTTCAAAATAAAGAGGAGTAGATCTAAATTGATGGTTAAAACGTGATTCCTTGCGAAAGACTAAAAGGCGTCTATCTAAATCATTGTAAATATCCCTTTTGGATTGAAAATCTGATTCAAACCATATCCTTTCAGCTTTAAGGACTAATCCCATTTCCTGGAATTCATGAGTCAAAATCCCAGAAAGAGCAAAATTCAATGGTGGATATTCTTTTTCTCGGGTCCCGTTCGGAATTGCGATTACTAAATACTTTGATTCCTTTAATTTGTCTTTTGTTTGCGAAAGAAGGGTACAAACCCCTGTACACCATTCTTCTAGTGCTTTCAAGGGAGTTTTTTGATAACGATTGAGCTCTATACCGATATTTGCAGTCATTAATCCTGAAAGAGCCCAAACTGGAATGTCAGTGAGAACAAAATCGATAGAGTTGGCTTCCACATCTGATAGAATTTGAGCAGGATCACCAAGGATCATTCCTTGATCTGAAATGCTTAGTGATTTAAGTAAGTGATTATGCGCGTTAAAAAGGATCTCACTCTGTTCAATGCCAATACATTTTCTTTTAGTAGATGTAGAGTATTCATTTGCCAAAAAACATCCAAATAGTGTACTTCCAATCCCAGCAAAAGGATCTAGAATAGTATCTCCTGGTTTCGAAAAGGTTTCAATTAGCTCTTTACTCAAGGTGCTAGGAATGGAGTTATGATACTCACTCTTCTCATTATACGACCATATTCGTTGGTAACCTTTTGGAATAACTGTTTTCGTTGAGAAAAGCCATTCTTTTCCAGTTAAATCATTTATGGTGTTACGCTTATCATACACTCCCCTTTCTTGACGGTCTACTTGATATTCTTTCAAGAAATGTGAGGGCAAAGCTATAATCATCCAGAATAAGAAAATCCTACTGCGCATTCAAAGTCATGGTCTAAAGAAAATGTTTGTGATAATCCATAATACAACAGGACCACCAAAAAGCACCAATAATCCTACATAAGCGATCATGCGAATCCGTACAACACGTTTGTAACACGGTCTGCAATAAATTTTTTGTACAAAATCTCTTTTCTGACCTATAAATTGTTGAAAGAAGTTGACCGACCAGTCCTCAATAATACATTCCTCGCAAAAATAATTGTCACACCGTTTACACTCTTTTGTTTCAAAGTTATTAGGGTGATTTGCACATGCTTGACCTTTTTTTTGCTTCTTATTCCTTTTTTTTGCCATGAACTCTTTCACACTTTATCTGTTCGTTTTTGACGTTTGAGTTGTTCTTGATAAAGCTGTCGAACAGTTTCAATCGTATCTATATCATCAATGTCCTTATCATTCCTTATTCTTTTTATTCTTGCGAAACGTAATGCCATACCAGACGGATACTTTGATGATTCTTGGATATTATCAAATTCGACTTCTACTACAATTTTTGGTTGTACCCTTATTCCAAATGATTCTTTTGATAATTCTAACTCTTGCAATTGTTCTGTTAATTGAACGAATTCATCATCGGTCAATCCTTTGAAAGTTTTACCAATCATATGATAGTCATCAGTTCCTTGTGCTGCAAGATGATAGTTCGATAACCATCCAGTTCGTCTACCATGCCCCCACTCTGCTCCGATAATAGCTAGATCAAGAGTGGGCAAGGTAACTTTGAGCTTTAACCATCCCTTACCTCGCTTTCCAGCTTGATAATCTGAGGTGGGATCTTTGAGCATTAATCCTTCCGAACCGTTCTGAATAGCTCTTTCTAGTTGATTTTGGATTTCAGCGATTTCCTGGTACTCGTAATATTCCATCTTAATGATATTTGTTAAATCAGGAATCAATGAGTCTAGCAACTCCTTCCGTTTTCTCAAAGGAGTATTTAAAAGAGATTTATTATTATTTAACAGGATGTCAAAAACATAGTAATAACACGGGGTCGATTTTACCGAAGCATGGATATCCCGCTTCCTTTGAATACGGGTTAAAAGGTCTTGAAAGAATACAGGCTTTCCATCGACAAGCGCGACAACTTCCCCGTCAAGAATAGTGGGAGCTAATTCCTTTTTGAGATTAGTAGAAATGGAAGTTATGATTTCGGGAAATGCATGAGTGACATCTTCAAGGTTTCGAGAATAAAGCCGACACTCTTCTGTGTCGATATGAAGTTGCGCTCGAAAGCCATCGATCTTTGGCTCACAAATCAACCTTTCAATACTACTCAACGCATCTTCTATCGTTTCAGCTTTGGACGCTAACATAGAACGTAAAGGATGGAAAATTCGTGGCTTTAACGATAATAGGTCAATGGAATGATCTTCAGCTACTAGAGCTACTTCTCCCACATCACTAAGAACCATATATGCGTATCTTATAGATTTATCCTGACGGTTAAAGGCTTTGGTTATCGCATCTAATAATAGTCCCCCTCTAAATCCAGTTCTGGTGTCAGATGTGATAATTCTGGCAATATATTTCGCTTCTAATGGCGTAGAGGCTCTTAGTAATTGTAGTAATTGATCTTTTTTAGCTTTTAATGACCCCTTACCTGTATAGGAGGCTATTTGCCTAAGATTTTCACCTAAACTTATAATTGATATTTCTTCACTCTCAGTCTGCCCAAAATAGCTTCCAAGTGATTTAGGCTGCGGTTTTCGTTTTAAAAGAGCATACTCAACTAAACTTCCGAAATCTGCATTCTTTCTGTAGAAACTTCGTAGATCATTATTATTTCTATTTGTTATCTGATGTACAACACTCATAAAAGAACTCCAACCAAATTGGATCTTTTCACCTGAAATTTCTGAAAATGGTTTGCCTGTGGCGTAATAACAGATAAGGGGGAGTTCTTTTTTTGTCAGCTGTTGCAAAAATGAAGCGAATATGGCAACTTTTTCATTTTTCTTACTTGTGGCATCAACTTCTTCCATAACATGGCAAAATGCTTTGAATTCCAGTTCTATCGTCCTCTATAGTCGACGGTTTACTTGAGTAGATTTTTTCAAGTAGTTCAATAATCCAGCATAGAAAATAGATATCGATAAGACTAATAAAGCAAGAATCTGGAGGAATAGGTTGGTATCCCTTTTACCGATGTAATCTTCACTAAGAACCACTTCTTCTACCACACTACCATTTATACTGCCTTCTTGAATCATATAAACTGGTACATCATAATTGAGTACATGATAAATTAGTGCTCCAATTGAACCAATGATCGCTATCATGATTAAGAAAGTTAGAACTATAACAAATACATCTCGAGCTTCCATTGTATGTAACACCTTAAGGTTACGGAATATTATGAACAATGTCTATCTTCAGGGTATAATAAACATTTCTTTATTCAGTTTCTATCATCAGGTTTTCTGTAAATAGATGAAATCTCTATTTCTCTTTGGATGCGATTTGTAATTGTTTAGAAAATGCTCCCATAACGATTTTTGCTTTAGCTAATCTCCCAATTTCAGACTGGATTTCTGAATTAAGAGGGACTGGTAAACTATCTTTCCATGGAGTTCCTGGAAGGGGTATGAAATAATGGAGTCTGGTTTGGGCTTTTTTACCTAACTCATGGATTAAGTTGAGAGTTTGCCACTGTTCAGCTGTTGTTTCCGAGGGAACTCCGAGGATGAAATCAAAGACAGGTTTAAGCCCTTGTGAAACCATTAAATCATACGCCTGTATCCCATCTGCAACAGAATGTCCTCTACGCATTTCTTTAAGAACACGATCAGAACCACTTTGGAATCCAACCGAGATCTGACGATTAGTGATCATATCAAAAAGCAATATAGTTTGTTCAGTTATATACTCAGGTCGAATTTCTGAAGGGAATGTTCCAAAGAAGAGCCGGATATCGTATTGCGAAAGTTGTTTCAAGAGGCTAGCCAGAGCTTCATAATTTGGCTGTCCTCTTTTCTTCTCCATATAGCCAAGTGAGTTCGGAGCGATAAAACGAATATCTACACTCCTTTTCAAGGGTTTAAAATAGTGAACATAATGCTCTACAATCTTTGTAATATTTTCAATGGATCGAAAGCGGGGATTGCCATATGTATAGGGTACCTGGCAAAAACGACAGCGGAATGAACATCCTCGCATTAATTCGATAGGAGGATGAAGCGGAAAGTTTTTGTCATCAGAATATGGACAATATTCGTTCAAATTAATTCGAGGTCTGGAGGGAGTTTTAACATATTCCCCACCAACACTACGAAAAGCAATCCCAGATAAGGACTGTAGGCTCTCATTTTGAAAATCACTTTTAATCCAGGTCTGTATTACTTCAGGAAAAGTAACCTCTCCTTCACCTATTATAACAAGATCTGCTCCCATTTTCAAAAT
>JBHLPG010000430.1:0-2992 GCA_048939725.1 Promethearchaeota archaeon
GATATATAGAATTCCTAATTTTGGCAAGAATTTTCAGCACCCATGGTGTATTTATAGAATCCAGCAACGAAAAGAATTTGGATACAAACGCATGTTGTATCGTTTTCGTTGGATGAAAATAATCTAAAACAAAACCTTTTTCAAATGCTTTCCAAGTTTCTAAGACAAGTTGTGCTTGATAACTCTTGATTTTAGAATATAATTTGTAGGCGTTCCTTAAGGCCCTTTCACTCATATGATACTTTTCTTGTTTCGCGTATAGTTTCATAAGCGCTTCTTGGACTTTTGCTGCATCAAACATTAGTTTTTCCAAATCTCTTGTAGTCTTGAAGTCAAATGCATCTAAAACTAGTTGATCCATCTCATAAAAGGAGCTTAAGTTACCGTCCCAGGCTGAAAGAATGGGTTCATACTTTTCTTCTATCATTTCTACTAAATCTTTTTGCCCTTTGCGAATTTTTCTTTTATTTAAGGTTTTCTTTTCAACAAATACAGCTATAATAACTACTCGTCCATATTCTATAAAAATCTCAAATTGTCCTTGATCGACTGTTCGCATTGGTTCGTCACTGCTGGTCGCTTCCATGATGAGATTTATAACTCCCGAAAGTGCAGCGCTCGTTAATTGGCTATCAATTCCTTTCTTGTCAAATGTCCTATAGTAGATACCTTGCCCCTCTGGCGTAAATATGTACATTGAACGTAGTTTTTCCGGACTAATCGATGCAAAAGTCGTAACCTGAAGGACTGATCCAAGTATCATTAAGAAGGGAAGAATATAGAAGGTCGGATCTAAGAATAACGGAATTGGATTTTCCATCACTCGTGGGAAATATGAAGGATGTCGAACCACAGTTACAAAAGGATACGTAACTACTACTTTAAATTGAAATGCTGATGATAGTAAATCGCCAAACCCTGACCGCTTAACCGAGACTACGAAGGTATGATTACCTGTTTCAAGTTCATCAGTGGTAAAGAGAAGCCTATATTGGTCTTCTTTTTCTTCCATCAAGAAGGGAGTTGTTTTATTATTTACTGCGAGTGTAATATTAGCTTTTCTTACGGTTTTTCCTGTCTCATCAGTTAATTTAAGATCGATTTCTGCTTCGGAGTACTTTTCTATTCGCTCTTGGTACACAACATACATAATTAAAGTCTGTAGGATTGTTTTGCCTCCGTCGCCTCCATCACCTCCATCACCTCCATTACTTGTACCACCGCCTCCTCCACCATTTTCAGCAGTATACGTAATCTCAACCTGTAAATAATCTATGTTGAGCGTGGTGGGGGCGTTATCACTGAATCTATAACGAATCAGAATATTACCAGGGTTATCGCTGATAAAGTCACTCGGCGATGTGGAAAAAGCGGCAGTATGAGGCATTTCAGTCTCATTTACCGTGAAACAGGAGATCCAGTTTTGATTTGTATAGTTAAATATTTGAGCTTCTACTTTTCCAGAAGTTGTAAACGAGGAATCAACAACAATAATTTGAGCAACTGTTGACTTATCACCTTGAAAATCCTGAATATCATAAACTACATTAATTTGTTGGTTAGTTCCTACTGAACTTGAACGATGAATGTTTACCCCAAGATAATCTATCTTTAAAGCCTGATCTGAACTTGAACCATAATAGCGAATCTTAATTGAACCATTGGCATGAATAAAACGATCACAATTAGAATTAAGAATATATGTGTGATTCACATAGGAACCATCAATATTGAATGTGGCATTGGCTGAAAGAATAACCCATTGCGGGCTTGGAGTTGCATCCCAATCCAAAATATATGTATTAATTCCTGGATTGTCAGATCTTACATCATAAATACTTATATTTTTTACATCTCCTTCATTTCCAGGCCAAATGAAAGAATAATGTAGATCTGTATTGTAAGTAGTGCCAGAATCATATTTTCTTACTTCTACACCATCAATAGAGAGTGCAGACGGATTTAAATCAGGAACAGTATCATGATACCTTAATGTAATTTTCCGTAATCCACCACCTACATCTATAAGATGCCTATCCCGATCTAGTATATATCTATTCCAGCCAGGTGACTTCTCACACTGAATTTCCCCAAGCGTCTCCCACATTCCTTCTGTGTTCTTGACTTCTACATTTAACAAGTCGGTTCCTACTGGAGCAGTATAGTTTCCATAGATCCATAATTCATAGGAGGAATCTATTGCAAACGGTATTGCTGTAATATCTTGTTCCACTTGAAGTTCATATATCGGATTTTCAATTATGCCTATGTACGTTACTTCTAGCCACATTCTGTCGAAATTTACTGAGGCCTTTGGGGGAGAATCATTATTATTAAATCTTACATTAAGATCTTGTAATTCAGCTAAACTATTAATACTAATATCGTCAGTTAGAACGTAATAGGCTCTTACTGTATTATTGTCTTTGTGAGGTTGTATATTCGTATCTTGATAAACTTCCCCTTCTTTTGCATATTGAATATAATCAGACCCATCATATTTGTCATCAGCTACTGTGAAATTAACCCACAAAACGACTTTAGTTATCTCACCATTTACGTCCCCGGTACTCCATTTGTCGATCTCCATGGTTTCCTGATCTGCAATATTATAGGTATTGCCATCTTCGAATAAGAGTTTAGCTGGATCTTCGCCCGTATCATCTCCTAAACCTTTTGTAGATGGAGTACACTCCCCAATAACGGCTTCAGATATAATTTCAGATTCTCCATCATCGTAAACTTGCGCTCCAGTTATTCCAGTGGTCGTTCCGTTTTCAATTCTTTCAACAGAAACAACATATGCACTATGATCACGATAGGGCTGGATCACATGACTATTATGACTTTGAGAGTCATAATCTGTAGTTTCTTGATAACTGTACCCACTTTCATATCCTGAGGCAATAACCGCTCCCGTTGTAGTATTCGTCTCAAAATCTTGAGAATGTATCTGATAGAAACTAGTACCAGTTGTTCCTACATATAATTG
>JBHLPG010000431.1:0-2976 GCA_048939725.1 Promethearchaeota archaeon
TCAGAACTTTGAGAAGAAAGTGAGTCTAATCTGTGAATCAATATTGGAACTTGTTCCAAACTGAATTTAGTTACTTCTAAACCTTCTATTAAAAGAGTTCGGAAATACACTGCCAGCTTTTGAGGACATTGATACTTTTTACGTTGCCCTTTTTTCCGAGTTTGAAGGACTAAGAATTTGCTAGTCGAATCTGTTAATCTTGAAAGAGTTGCTGAAACAGTCGCCCTATTTAGCTCAGTTAACTCAATTATTTGATCTTGATCAAGAGCTTCCCCTTCCATAAGTAAAACAAATAGAATCCTTATTAGATTTGGATCAAACCAAGTTAATGTCTGTTCCATAAAAACAAGATAATTTCTCTTTATATCGATGAAAGGGGATTGACTAAGAGCTGTTTTCATTCAATTCATGTCCAAAACGCTAATAAATATGCAAAGTTAAAATTTTATTTATTTCTGGCATTTATGAAATTTCTGGCATTTTCGAAAAATATAAAAAGCATTGCATGTGTTCTGTCATTTGCGATATTCACGCAAAAGATATTCAATTAGGTCTTAAAAATGAAAAAACCAAAAATAAAAATCCAAGATCTAACAAAATACTACGGGAAATCCCGTGGGATTGAAAATTTATCGCTTGAAATCATGGAAGGGGAAATATTTGGCTTCCTTGGTCCAAATGGAGCAGGAAAAACGACAACAATTCGCTGTATGATAAATATTCTTCTACCTACATCAGGAAATATTTGGATCAATGGCAATAAGGTCACTAGAAAGAATCCTGAAATACGGGAGAATATTGGGTATATCCCTGGGGAGTTTATCCTTCCAGAGAATTATACTGTAAATGAATTTCTCTCGTACATTCAAAACATGCGTAAAAATCCCAGTAAAAGACGAAATGAGCTAGTTGAAAGATTTTCATTACCTCAGAAAAAAAAGATAGGAGAGCTCTCAAAAGGAAATAAACAAAAAGTAGGTATAGTAGCCGCGCTCATGCATGATCCAGAGATTTTAATTCTAGATGAACCAACATCAGGGCTTGACCCACTTCTTCAACAAGAACTATATACGCTACTTTTGGAATCAAAAAGAGAAGTAAAAACAATTTTCTTCAGTAGCCACAATCTTTCTGAGGTACAAAAAATTTGCGATCGAGTAGCGATCATTAAGGAGGGTACTTTGGTTAAGGTTGAAGAGATTCATACTCTTAATAAAAATGTATCAAGGAAATTAGAAGTACAACTAAAATATCCTAATGAAGAGCAATTGAGAGCTCTTGGTGCCAACCTGCTTGAAATTCAAGGAGATAAAGTGAGTATTTTAATCCCTCAATCAGCTTCTATCAAACCCTTTCTTGAGAATCTTCTCTTAATGGAACCTGAAGAGCTTTCTTACCCTCCTGCAAGCCTTGAAGACTATTTTATGCAATTTTATAAAACTCAAAAATAGGAGACAGTAGAATGTACTTTCCTAAATTCATTGAACTCCTCTATCTTCGTTTTATCCGTCATAAAACTGTTTTTGGGCTTTCGATCCTCCTTTTTTCTGCTATCACTATATTTTTTCCATTGATCTATCCTGGCGAAGAGTCAATGCAAAATATCGTTATTTATTATGAGAGATTTGTTGGAGAACTCCAATATGATAATCCCGGATTTCATATATGGACAATTATTGCAGCAGGTATGGTAATTAGCATTTATTTACCACTTTCAGCAATCCTTCTTGGAGTCAACATATTACCAATAGCAGAAAAGGATGGAAAGGAACTCTTATTTTCAACACCCAAATCAGTTACAAGGGATTTTCTAGAGAACTCAATTCTATTAGCTGGTTTAATTTGGTTAATATGTATTCCAAGTTATTTCTTATCTATAGTTTTTCTCCTCATTAATGGTAACGCTGATTCAATAATAAATTTAACAATTAGTTTTGTCATTGGAGGAATGCTTGCGATTTTTATTGCTTTTCTGACTGGCTTTGGGTGTTCAATTTCTTTCTCCAAAAAAGCTGGTTATGTTATTGGGGGAGGTTATACCTTAATTGGATTTTTCTCAGATATGGCTTTCAGAAATAATAAAGATTTTGAGGCTCTATTGGAATTAAATCTATTTTCCAAAGCGAAAAATACTCAAAATGCGATCATGGGAACTTGGAATGAAGAATTCATTCTTTTAGCATTACTTTTATCAATTATTTTAATTATACTGTCTATTTTATTAATCCATCGAAAGGATTTCATTGAAGGAGGTTATAAGAAAACAATAATTGATGAATCTGAGATTACAAGCAAAAAGATCACAAAAAAACTTTCAGCTATTAAACTACCACTCGAAAAGCTCATTGGAAGTATTGGATGGAGATTTCCTGCCTTGCGTGATCAATTACATTCAATGATTGGGATAATGACTGTCTTTTTAATTGTTACAATCGGTCTTACAATCATGCAAGGAGGTACATATGAAGGAGAGGTAAAGACAGCTGCCACTTTTGCTAGCATTGATATCCCATTTATTGACGCAGCCCTTTTCAATTATGAACTAGAGCCAACTCTAGAAGGTTGGTTTACCCTTGAATTTTTTGCTTGGGCTTGGATGATACCTTTTGGTCCTTTTATTCTTATTATCATAAACAATATTATTTTCAGAGATAAAAAAGATAGAATCGCTGAAATTACATGGGTACTCCCACAAAGTGAGACAAAAATAATTTTTAATCGAACTGTTGCTGCACTAATAGGACTTATTACACTGTTCTTTGTTAGCTTTCTAAGCTATGTTCTAATTGATTTTACACTTGAAAATAATGGGGATTTAGTGAATGCTGCTACAACTTATGTGATCTTTCTGTGGGGGTACTGTGTATTTTTCATCGCATTTCTCTCTTTAGGACTTCTAGTCCCGTATAAACACACTCAAAAAACGTTATTACTTGGATTTATGATTAGTATTCTTCTCCTTTTGGCGGGGTTTAT
>JBHLPG010000432.1:0-2966 GCA_048939725.1 Promethearchaeota archaeon
TCCAAAAATTTAGTTATTTCTGGAGCTTATGACGATACAATTAGTATATGGGATCTTCTGAGTTCTTCTGAAGTTAAAAGAATTCAAAAAACCCCTCTTGTCACAGCAATCGCGAAATCTCCCAGTGAGGATATTTTCGTTGCTGCTTGTAGTGGAGATAACACATTACATGTTTTCACAATTGAGGGTGATGAGCAAGCAAATTGGACCGCACATAATGATTTTATCAGTGCTGTCTTTTTCATGAACGATGAAGTCATCATTTCTGGAAGTGATGATGGTCTCATAAAATTTTGGAAACGTAATGGCAAGTTAATTAGCTCAGTTGAGACCAAATCGCCAATAAAATCCATTGACACAACATTGGAATTTGACTATAACGTAACAGGTCATTTGAACGGTGATTTAATTTTTTGGGAGAAAATTTCAAATCGCCGAATTACCCATCATAATGTAAATGCCCCAATCCAACGAATAAAGGTCGTAAATAATACTCTCATACTTTTTGCCGCCCAAGATAAGCTTTACTTAATGGAATTAGATGGACATCATATTACTAATGTTCAAGAGATATGTCAACACACTGAACCAATACGTGGTATCTATTGGCATGAGAAACCAGAAAAGATTATCACAGTTGCTCATAGTGTCGAGATTTTTGAAACAAACTTTGTAATAAAAAGCCAACTGGTACCACCTCCAACTTTAGAAGCTTTCAGTGATGACTCAACAGGAGTAGACTCCACAATAGTTTTTGCTCCAGGTTCAATGGAAGACGAACCGCAACCTGAACCTTTACCATCTGAAGTTGAATCAGAACCAATCCCCACTGAAGAATCAGCTATTTCTCCTGTTGATATTGAGCATCTGCACAAAATCTCGGAGTATCTAACAACTATTTCGCAACAAATTAAAGAACTAGTAATACCAGAATTGAAATCATTTAGAATTGACACTAATCTATTAGAAAAGTCACTTGAGGATGTAAGAGCTAATTTAAAGCAGAGATTAGCAGAACAAAGTGATGTGAAGGGAGAAGTTATAGATACAGCTGAAGATATACGCCCTCAAGAGAAAAAAACCGATTGGACAAGTATCGATTGGGGAAAACGAAAACGTTAATAGTTCTCGGAAAGAAAGGGTTAATCCAAGTTATCTCTTGTACTGTAATATAAAAAATGAATTTCATTGTCGAAGTACTGTATCTTATCTTTATAATGAAAAAGAAATAATTGGAAGTAGTATTATGGAAGAAATAAATGAAGCTGAATCTTCTTCGATGGATCAGCCCCCTGAAAGCATGATAAAACGTTTGGGAGGGTATATGAAAGAGACATTACTGGAAATGTTCCAAACCCTTAGGCATCCAGAATTTAAATTTGCTGTGTCAGGAATAGTTATCACAATCGTATTGGTCTTAATTTCAATTTTCTTCTTTATTGCTCCAGCTTTTATAGGAAATGAAAATCAAGAAATTGTACTCGCAAGTTTTGTAATACCATTCAACTTGCTTGGTATTGTAATTAGTTTTATTATAGCATTTTTAGTCATCTTTCTATGGTTCCTTTTAGGTTTGAAAGTAACTCCTAAAGCTGCACATTTACTTGTAGATAATAAGATCCTAAAATTATTTTTTACGAAAGGAGACGTTCACTATCTTGAGTATGTTCCTCCAGAAAAACGAAAAATTGCTATGCCTGATATATTAAACAAGTACATTCTACTTTTACTCGCTTGGGTCTCAGTTTCAGCTTTCTTGATGAATATTGTTGCAACTTTATTAGCAGACGGAGATCCAACCGCTATCCTTAATCCCGGACAAGATCTTATCTTCTTTATAATACGAACACTTATATTGTTCATTCTTGTACCAGTTGTCTTCACTTTAATTTACCCTTTGGCATGGATGCTTGTTGATGCTAGATTAAAAGCATATAATTCAGGAACCAAACTTAATTGGTTGGTTGGAAAGAAAGTTGCCAATTTAACTGGTGGTTTCATAACATTAGGCTCTCTAGCTGCTCTTGGAGCTGATGCAATCAGTGATTTTGCTAATAGAGCACAATTAATGATCGATTTGGTTCTTTTTTGTATAATCAACGTTTCTTTAATCGTTGTTCTAGTTGTTTTCTTTTATAACATATTTTTCAAAGGAAAATTTTACCAGATGATTGTGAAAGAGGTTGAAGTGGAATTTGGTGTTACATCTGTCACACTAACTGATGAAAAAGGAGAACCTCTACCCGAACCTGAGCCTGAACTCGAACCCGAACCTGAACCTGAGCCTGAACCCGAACCCGAACCCGAACCTGAGCCTGAACCCGAACCCGAACCCGAACCTGAGCCAGAGATCAAACCCTGGTCTTATACATCAGAAGAAGAATGAAAAATTTCTTCTATTCTTTTCTTTCCTTTTTTTGGTTCCAGCAGTTCTTTACAAAAGCTTTGAATAACGGGGCTGGTTGTTCAAAACGGGATAGAAATTCAGGATGATATTGTGTCCCTACAAAGAATGTGTGATTTGATAACTCTCCAATATGAACAACCGATCTGTCAGAAGACATTCCAGAAAATGTGAATCCTTTTGCAGCTAATTGAGACACATATTTTGGATTGATTTCATAACGATGTCGGAAGCGTTCTTTTATTTCTGTTTCAGCATATATAGAATGAACTTTGGTTCCTTCAGAGATAATAACAGGATACAATCCGAGTCGCATCGTTCCTCCTTTACGATAAACCGTTCGTTGTGAAGGAAGTAAATCAATCACTGGATTTGGTGTCCCTGGAGCGAACTCAGTAGAGTTAGCGTCTTTAAGCCCACAAACATTTCGAGCAAATTCAATAATGGCACATTGAAGACCTAAACAAATGCCTAAGAAAGGTATGTTATTCTCTCGTAGTCTTTTAATTAATAAAATCTTTCCCTCAATTCCCCGATATCCAAAACCTCCTGGAATTATGAT
>JBHLPG010000433.1:0-2966 GCA_048939725.1 Promethearchaeota archaeon
TTGTCTCTTTTAGCTCCTAGTAGATCGAGTAAGTAATCATGTAATCCATCAATAAGAATATCATCCATTATTTACACCAATTTCATTAATTAAAATAATAAAAAATACAGACGCTAATCTAGTTGATTTCACATTACTAGAAAACCAATAAAAAAGATACCCCTCCTAATACAGCAGAATCCTTTACTAAATGGTAAATTTGGAGTATATGGTAAAATGGAGTGGTGGCTCAGGTGCCATTTTTCCAATCTTCAACGACCTTATTCGCTTCTTTGGCATATTCTAATTTCTTAGTATCCAGTTTAGGCCGAGGTTCTTGCTCTAAGAATTCGAAATACGAGCAGTCGTAACATTTTGTATATAATAATAATTTAGGTATTGTTTCACTTACTCTTACGAGATTGCAATGAGTTATTGAGTTTACAAACTCTTTAAAAGTCTCTAAATCTACATTAATAAACTCCAAAGTATCAATATCAATAAAATTGACCATTACACTGGCACCCGATAGATCTAACAGATCATCGTTTGTAATTGTAAGTTTTTCTTGATGACTGACTGTTATTTCGGCTTGCTTCCTCATTAACTTCTTTAAACTATCTGCTGAGAAATCGGGAAATGCTCCATCAAATTTCAAGACAAAATCTTCCATCAGCGATGTAATAAGTTCTCCTGGGTTATAATTTAGCCGTTTCGATAAATTATAGAAATCATTGTAGAGTAATTCATCAATTTCTTTAATTAGGAGATTTAAAGAATCATCGCTTAAGTTATATTTTTGTATCCATCTCTTACGGGCTTCTTTAAGAACATCAATTTCGCTAAAAAGTATCTCTCTTTCAAAAAGCAATTTCTTGATAAGGTTTTGCATTGCCTCACTTGATAGTTCATTCCGTTTTATTTGAATGCGAATTTCCTCAATCTCTTTAGATAGCTCGGTTTTTATTTGAGTAGGATTAAATGCCTTAACACTCATTCAATCACAACCAGATTTCAAAGAAATGAGTTTTTTCAACTTTCAATTCTCTTGATCTTCATCCTCAACGTTATATACTTCAATTCTATCACAAAACTGAAGTTTGGAATACATAATAAGTTTTGGAAAGATCGAAGGCATCCTAACAGTTCCACAATGACTTACACTTGCTATATATCGAGTAAAGACTTCTCTTGTTACATCAGGAAGGAAAGTAAGTTTATCGATGTGTGCAAAACTAACTTTAGCGTTTGCTTCTTCGAGATCAGAACGGCCAATCTTAAGTCGATCGTAGTGGTTGATTGATAATCTCTCAAGTGCGAAATTATTAAATGTAGTCCTGACTCTCAAAGCAGGGAGATCTTCTAGAGATTCATCCAAATCTACAATAATATCTTTCATCATTTTGGATATTGCATCTCCAAGATTCATTCGTAGATTCCTGATCTTATGTGAAAATTGGTCATAGATATCACTATCTATTCCTCGAATAGTAACATTCTTCAGTTTAGATTTTCCCTCTTCCCATTCTTCATCTTCAGTTTTAAGATCTTTTTCGTCGTCAAATTCTTGATCTTCATCTGATTCATGTTCACTCATAACGAATACCTTCATAGGGTTTTACGCGCTATATATGTAACGCATGTATGACTTGTATGACATATCCTATATAAAGTTTTTCTTAATGGAAATCTCATAAAAATGGCTCTATTTTTGTAAAACGGGAGAGAAAATTCTATTGCTAAACATGCATGACGCATAGAACGCGCATATTAATCCACCAATTAGTATAAATTTTTTATCCAAGTATCAGATTTCACATCTTCTGGAGGTTATCATAATAATAGATCTAAACATAGTCAACGCTAAAGTCTTTCTTGAAGATGGACTCGTCGAAGCATGCTTAGGGATTGATCAAGGGAAGACAGTAGTAATCAGTAAAGAAAGTACATTACCAAAAGCACAAAAAACGATCGATGCTTCGGGAAAAATCATTATCCCTGGTGGAATCGATGTCCACACTCATATTTTGGATTTAATCTTTGAGTATCGAGAAACTTTTGTTACAGGAACTAAAGCTGCTGCTGCTGGGGGGATTACCACTGTTTTAGAGATGCCTCTAGGTATCGAGGGAAAATCTGTGCTTGAAGTATTTGATATGCAGTTAGATGTTATGAAGAAGAGATGTTTGGTAGATTTTGGGATAATTGGATCAGCGGGTTATTCAAGTATTGATACCATAGCTGAGTCGGCTCAAAGAGGAGCAGTAGCTTTTAAGACATTTATGATTAACCCCTCAGAAGAAGAAGCTGAACTTAAAGATCTTGCTGCAAAAGATGACTACTTTCTATTAAAGATATTTTCTGAGATAGCAAAAACTGGCCTTGTTAGTAGTGTTCATGCAGAAAATGATGTTATTATTGCTAATGAAATCGTAGAGTTAGTTTCACTCGGAAAAACAGATTTTAAGGCGCATACAGCTTCTAGACCCGCCATTTCTGAAGATGAAGCCTGTATGAGGGCAATGTTATTAGCCCATCATGCGAATGCAAAGCTTAATCTCGTCCATATGAGTTCCAAAAATTCTTTTGAATATATAAGAAGAGCGAAACAGAAAGAATGGGATGTAACGTGTGAAATAACACCACATCATCTTTTTCTTTCATCAGAAGATGGTAAAAAACTAGGATCATGGGCTAAAGTGGACCCACCTTTGAGATCAAGAGATCATGTTATCGCTGCGTGGCGGGCACTTAATGATGGGACCATTGATATGATAGCTTCAGACCATTCACCCTATTCCGATAAAGAAAAAGATGTCCACCAAAAGAATGGGAATTTTTTTGAGGTTGGATCAGGGACAACAGGATTAGAAACACTTGTTCCTTTATTGCTTGATGCAGTAAATGTAAATAAAACTTCGTTACAGAGACTTGTTGAATCTACATCAACCACCCCCGCAAAGAGATTTGGATTATATCCTCGAAAG
>JBHLPG010000434.1:0-2951 GCA_048939725.1 Promethearchaeota archaeon
CATTTAATGCCCGTTTTACTTCCAAAAGATGTGATATAAGGTTATACTGGCGCCAATCATCATATTCAGTACCAATTCCATTCTCTGCAACAAAAATGGGTTTTTTAGGGAATTTCTTGCTAATTTGATGCAATATTTTGTACAATCCAGATGGATAGGGTTGCCAACCAAGTCCAGAACATAAATATTGAGGATCAACATTAGGTAGCGCTCCATGATACGTTTGAGAAAAGAACTTTTTAGATACTAACATTCGAGAATAATAATTGATTCCAATGTAATCAAGAGAATCCTTAAGATATGGAGTTTTAAGGAAACTAAAGGGTAATCTCCCAGTTTTTATGGACTGAAATACTGATTGTATATACATATAATTTGCATATTTTGCCCTTACTCGATCCCCCCAACTGTTTGTTAATGGTTGAAATAGAGGTGTATGTTTTACAAATCCCACCATGGAGGCAGGATTATTCTCTTTAAGAATTTTATATGCTGAAGCATGCATTCTCATCAAATTCTTTCCCACCCTTAAAGTTAAAGCTAAGTTAGACTTCCTTGGGGGGAATTCCTTCATCAAGAAACCATTAACAGCTACAACCATCGGTTCATTAAATGTACACCAAATATCCACATAATCACTAAATTTTTGTGAAATTATAGAGGTAAATTCCTCAAAATTCGTGATATTTTCTTTATATTCAAATCCTCCTTTCTCAACATACCATAATGGAATAGTAAAGTGGTGTAAATTTAATATGATCTTTATACTTCTTTTTTTAAGACTTTTAAGCATCTCTTCGTAATGTTTTAAGGCATTTTCATCTATCCTGTCTTCTTTAGGATATATTCGGCTCCATTCAATAGACATTCTATAACTGTTTACGTTTAACCTCATCATGAGATCATAGTCTTCTTGATACCGATTCCAGTGATCTGTTGCGATTCCAGCTTTTTCTCCATTCGTAATATTGTTTGGATTTTGTTCAAATTCATACCAATCATTATTAAAATTATGCCCTTCGATTTGATAAGCGCTAGTAGCAGTTCCCAGTAAAAAACCTTCAGGAAATGGATATTCGGTTTTTATCATTTGAGAGAACCCTTTTTTACGTCAATGTGAGAATAAAATTAAGATAATCAGTGTTCTATTTCCCTTTTTTCATATTTCTCAATTCCAGTCAAAAATAGCTTTTTGTCATATAAAAAGGAAAAATTTCTTAACAATCATACAACTAAAGTGTGGAGGGGTATTAATGACTCAATATAAAATGTTAAAATCTGCTTTAGATAGGAAACCGTTATTTCAGGTAAATAATTATAATTTTATTCTTAATCCTCTTACAGAACAGGTACCAGCTACTACACCGCAGCTTTTAGAAGAAGCAGCAAAAGCTTTAACTGATTATATGACGATTGATGAATATGATAAATTAATTACGGAAGAAGATAAAGGGGCCATTCTGGTTGCAGCTACATCCCTCATCTCAAGATTACCTTTTGGTATGGCTCGATGGTATCCTAATCAATTAGCTGATCAAGTAAGCTCCATCTTTTCCTGTGAATATATCTCAAAAAGAACTTTGTATATCTGTGGAATAAATCCTGGTGATCGTGTTTGCATTATTGATGACATAATTAGTACAGGAGGGACTTTGATTGGAATGATAAAAGCCCTTCAGGATTTGAGAGCAAAAATCATTGACATTATCGTGATTGCCGAAAAAATCGAGTACCATGGAGTGAAAAGAGTCTATAAAGAAACTGGATTTCATGTACAATCAATCGTTAAAATTTCTGTTGCAGATAAATATTCTAAAGTACTCTAACAATTCACATTCAAACGTGAACTGATTGCTCTTGCAACGATAAGACCACTAAGAGAGGCATGAGCTAAGGATCGGGTGACACCTGCTCCATCCCCCATTGCAAATAAACCTTGAATTTTTGTTTCCAATTCATTAGTTAACCTAAGTTGGTTTGAATAATATTTTGTTTCAATTCCATAGAGGAATGTATTATTTGAATCAATTCCTGGGATTATATTATCTAACGCCTTTATCATCTCTAAAATACTCGTTAAATGACGATAAGGAAGAACAAAGGAGAGGTCCCCTGGAACTGCACTTTTAAGAGTAGGAGTTATTATTGATCTTACTATTCGTGATGGAGTCGATCTTCTTCCTCTTTTCAAATCTGTTAAACGTTGAATAATCACTTCGCCATTACTTAGAAGATTAGCTAACTTACATACAGAGCGACCAAATGCAATGGGATCGTCAAAAGGCTCTGTAAAGCTACTACTCACCAGTATGGCGAAGTTTGTATTGTTAGTTTGGTGATCTTTAGAAGCATAAGCATGTCCATTAACTGTTACCCACTGCTCGCCGTTCTCTCCATAAGCAATTTCCCGCACAACTTCTCCATTTGGCACAACACAAAAAGTCCTACAATCTTGGTCGAATGTAGGCGCATAGAAATGGCATTTGAACTCATAGAGTAGATCAGTCAAATGGGAGGTAATTTCTGCTGGAACTTCCACTCTAACTCCTATATCAACAGGATTTGACTGGAAATCAAGTCCAAGTTTTTCAGCTTCATTTCGTAACCAATGCGCTCCAGCTCTTCCTACTCCTATTGTAACGAATTTAGAATAATATTCTGTTTTATCAGTCTGAACCCCAATCACTTGACCCTCCTGAGTTAATATATGAGTAGTTGTTTCTCCAAAATGTATTGTTACATTAGGTTGATTTTTTAAGTACCGATATAAAGCCTCAAGTATCTTTACAGAATTATCTGTTCCAATGTGCAATAAGCGATAAGGAAGAAGATGAATACCATATTGGAGAGCCTGTTTCCTGATTTTGTTCGTTGCCTCACTCTTTCCAGAAAGTAATCTAGTTTTATCAGCTCCAAATTCGATATAAATGTCCTCAACCTGTTTAAGATCG
>JBHLPG010000006.1:0-26506 GCA_048939725.1 Promethearchaeota archaeon
GGAAGGATAATGATTAATTGAATGTTTCCACAGATATTTAGCTATACGACCTGTACACTCTTCTGTACACCTAGTTCTCGATTCTTATTCGAGATTTTAAAGATGATAATCCCACGCTTTCAGATGTATTTCAAGACAGAGGTAGGATATCGACTTTTCATATCTCGAAACCAAAAGCAAGCGGGGATTAAAACCAGTATAACAACTATCCACCATATTAAGGAAACAATCAACGCGTCGAAAACTCCCGGATCATACGGAATCAGAGTCCAAACGAGTATTGCCCCAGCCATAAACAATGTCATGTGAATACAATAGAAAAATAGAGCTGTTGCTCCAAAAAGCAGTACTGGCGTCATTAATGATCGAAAGCGCGGACTATCTTGGAAGAAAAAGCCTATTGCCAAGAATAATAACGTACCACCCAATGTCCAAAGGAGAAAGACAATACTTGGAGGATATTTGGCAATGAGGAAAAATTTATCAATAGCGAGACTCTCTGGAGGGAGGTAATTTGCTGGCCAAGTTGGGATGCCTATTAAACTAGCAAATCGTATTACAAAGAAAGCTACCAGGCATAATCCACCCACAATCCCTAAGGATTCTGCTATTTTCCTATTTGAACTAGAATTTTCTTGTTGTTGAATTAACCAGCGACCAAAAATTACCCCTAATCCCATGACGCCTAGCCAGGGAATCAATGGATAGATTCCATACAATCTTCCTTCAAATTGCATAGATAAAAACAGGGCGACTGCGAGAAATCGCACAATTTCATTGGTTTGGGTTTCAAAATCAATGATTGGAGATATTATCATAAATGGTGACAGCAGGATTATCCCTACTGAGAAGATTACAAGAACAGAGCTAGGTAATCGGTGAGCAAACGCAAAGAAGATCATACCTACCCCGATACACGCAAGAATTCCAAAGTAGAACTGCACAGCACCAAAGAAACTGAATAATGTGGATATTAATGTCCATTCGATGATTAAGAGGATTATCCCACGAATGACAAGATGTTGACTTATTGCCATTTGTGTTTCCCCTTTTTCTTGGCGTCTGGTGGTGCTTAACGTGATTGCCGTTCCCGCTAGGAATAGAAAAGCTGGTGCACACCAATGTGTCAAAAATCGGGTAAGAAAGGTTAAGACATCAGGATACTCGGGTCGATTTCCGAGGAATCCCTCACCACCCACATGATAAGGATTTATCACAGAGGCATGATCAAGTGCCATTAGAATCATAACTAAACCTCTAGTAAAGTCGATTGGGACAAGGCGGGTCGATGGTACAATATTTCGAATTCTAGTTCCTAAACTATTTCCAAAAGATGTAGATTGCATTTTCTATTCTCTCCTGTTCTGTTTCTTTTATTCTCTTTCATTTTCAATAGATTTCTATGCTATCCAAATCATAATTGAACTGGCGATCCAAATTAAGTTCATATTAGAGTCTAGAATTGAAATCTGGGTTAAGTCTATACCAGTTCCGTCCAATGGCCCCCTTATTATCCCATATTCTAGTCTTTGAAACATGAGCCAGCCTGATAAAAGATGTATATCTCTAATAGCTTGACTTGTAGTCCAAGGATCCAATCTTCACCCGTCATAACGATAATGGTCCAGCCTGTTATACAGATATTTATCGACTAAATTGATATCTTCCAGTACTGCACTGATCATACTGTTAGAGAAATTTTGGTTTTCAATTGACCAAGAGTACGCCAGATACAAACCTTTGCCATCCTCCTGGGTATTATAATAATCTATAACCGTCTTATTGATCACATGATATATCTTACAATTAGGATTCAGCCCATCCCCTTGGTAGGATAAATTAATAAATTCATTGTCTTCAGAGCTTATCCCCCTTGCCTTTTCTAAGACATTAAATCCCTCCAAATGAAGAATTGGCGTAATTCCTTCTGTTTGATTACTGTAACGATTGATTTTGAATTCATTTGGACTTGGCCACAAATCTAAGGGCCAGAATCGTAATGGAATCACCCAAATAAGTAAACTAATAATTCCACATATTCCTAATATTGTTCTTGCTCTTAAGATCATCTTTCTCGGTCAAATTTGGTTTAATAATCCTACTTGGTTTTCCCAGATATATAAACTTATACTTGAGTTTGAAAAGGGGATAAATCCATTATTCTAAGGAGGTTTCAGTTCCGATTTCTAGAGGTTTATTAGTTACTAGGAGTTAAATTCGAAACATAATGAACCCCTCTAAAAAAACGACATTCTTCATTATCCTTATTTGTTGGATACCATTAACTCTACATGTTAATATAGCAAAAGCCACACCTGACTTTTCTAGGTTAGAAGAGAAGTTAGAAGCAGTTAGAGAACAATATAATGTCCCAACAGTACATGCAGCAATAACACGTAATAAGGATTTAATCTGGACCACGGGATTAGGTAATCAAACAGAACCTAACACGGTCTTTCTTATCGCATCAAATCAAAAACCGTTTGTAGCAACAGCGATTCTTCAATTGTATGAACAAGGATTGATTGCATTAGATTCTGATATCTCGACTTATCTACCTTTTGAGGTTAAGCATCCTCAGTATCCTGAAAAGGCAATAACCATTCGAATGCTCTTAACCCACACGTCTGGACTGAAATCCGTTTTGTTAAACGAATTTTACTGGGATACGGAGGGAAAATTCTCATGGGGAGACCCAACCATTCTTTCAATGAGTCTTGGGGAATATTTAAATGAATCATTTACTCCAGGTGGCTATATTTACGACCCAACAATTTGGATATTGAAACCAAATGAAAGGTACTCTTATTCAAACACTGGGTTTAAGCTTCTCCACTATTTAGTTGAATGTGTATCTGGACAATCCTTTGAGCAATATCTGAAGGAAAATATTTTTGGTCCATTAGATATGAATAACTCTGGTTTAAATGCCTCCGATTTTATTAATAATCATGCGACACCATATTCCAGGATTTCTGGGACGAACCAAGAAATGGAGCAATATTCAACTTGGCAGATTCGTTCTTCTGCGACCGATATGGCTCACTTTATGATTGCTCATCTCAATAACGGAAAATTTGGGGATAATCAGATTTTAAAAGCCTCTACGGTTAATATGATGCATTCGAAAATTGTTCAATACTCATTCTATAGAAATCCATTTTTCCAAGATGTGAATAACTACAGATTTTATCAACATTCCTATGGATTAGGATGGAGTCACTTCCATGATGGATTTGGAGGTCATGGAGGGTCAACACCAGGATTTCTTTCAGTGACAGCAGGCAGGAAAAATCCTGACGGTACTAGTACAGGTATTGTACTATTCCTGAATCTCAATTCATTAGTAAGGAACCCTTCCTCTGAAGATTTTAATGAAGTCCAGTCTTGTTATAACCAATTAATTAATACCATACTTTTTGAATTGAACCTGATTCCGATAATAAACCAAGAGTATGTTGATCTTCTCATTTTCTTCCTTACTCTATGGTTAACGTTTGTTCTTATTATACACTTTAGTGTGCGAATCGCGAATAAGGAGAAGATAACTAAATTCTATAATTCCACAGGTGGGGATAGAAGTTTCATTTTCCCCTTTCTAATCTATGCCCTTGTTGCTCTCATGATTGGATTAAATTATTTCAGCTTGAATGATTGGTTAAGATTATTACTTTCTCTGCCAATCCTGAGTTACTTAGGATTTCTCTCCTTTTCTATCATCAGAAATAAGGACGATTTATTACCCCACTTCAAACAATCAAGAGAGGCTTACTTCTTTCAAGGCTGGTTAATTGTGGGACTAATTGGTTTGACCTTGTACAATTATTCATATTGGATGTTAACACACACCCCGTTAATTCCTACAATCCTTTGTTTTCTTTCGATCTCATTAGTTTTGATTTACGATGTCGTTGATCTATTAACAAGAAACTCTTCTATTTCTGTCTAACTCGAGCTTCTCTCTAAGTTCCTACTTTCTTCGGTTTAAACGTCCTTTTTTTACATTACTGACTAGATTTTCTTCTTAGAACTACTAAATAGATCATTATTGCACTCGCTAAGACTAGGGAAAAACCAGGGACACCTGGAGAAGAGATGGTGATTGAAACAACGTTAGAAGTTTCGCTTTCTCCTATACTATTTTTTGCGCAGACCGTATAGAAATAAGTACCTCCTTTACTGATATCAGCATCAATATATTCTAAAGTGTCTTTTCCTTGAATTGTTTTGTATAAAGTTAAACTATCGGATTTATTTCCTCGATAAATAATATATTCCGTAATGGGTGATCCTGCACAGGTTAAAGGTGCACTCCATGTTAAGTTCGCCTCACCATTAATTTCAGTCACTTGTAGATATAATGGTTTACTGGGTACATTTGCTTGATAATGATAAGCCCAAGTATCATTCAGTACTCCAGCTCCTCCTGAACCTCCAAAAAGAATTGCTACATCTGATTCGGAATCATAATTAAATGCAAATGCGTGTCTATCTGAAGGCGGTGAAGGAGAATTCATATCGGTCCAGGTATTAGTATTATAATCATAGCTCCAAGTATCGCGATATATCTCCCAGTCATAATGTCTTACTCCAGCAAAGAGTAAGATCCGATCTATTCTTGAGTTATAGATCATTTTACACACACACCTCTTTGAGGGATAGACTGGTGGATGCATATTTGTCCATGTATTCTCTTTATAATCATAAGCCCATGTTTCGTCACGGTCAACGCCATCCATACAGGAGCGTCCACCAAATATGATCATTTTATCGGATTCTGAGTCATAAGCTGATCCAAGAGTTGCCAAGGGTGGAGGACTTACAATGGGACTCATATTTGTCCAGATATTATTATTATAATCATAAACCCAAGTATCTTGATAAAATGGAATTGTTCCATTCATATCGGAATTTATACCACCAAACATAATCATTTTATCATTAGCTTTATCATAACTCATTGTACAACCTCCTCGAAAAGGAGGACTATTTTCGGTCGTCAGATTCTCCCATGTGTTGGAATCATAATCATAACTCCATGTTTCTCCTACACCAGTACTTTGATACACTATCTGATCATGAGCCCATTTCCACCCTCCAAACATAATTATACGATCAGATTCAGAATCATAGGCCACTGCAGCCATAATTTTGGCAATTTTCCTCATTTCAGGGGTTGTAAGATTTTCCCAAGTATCCGTATTATAATCATATGCCCAGGTATCATTAAATATCTTTGAAAAAGTCCCATTATCCCCACTACAGAGAATAATTCGGTCTGACTGTGAGTCATAAGCGGAATGCTTCCAATGGTGATAACGTGCAGGTGGAGCAACAGCTGGACTCATTTCTACCCAATCTGATCCGATTTGATTTGAGTCATTTATTAGATATTGAATCTTGCCTTGGTTACCACGTATAGGGTGATTATTAACAATAAATACAAATAGATAGACGATAAAAACAATCTTCCTTATGCTTGCTGTATTCTTTCCAATTTTTCTCAAATTTCATCATCTCTTCTTATGCCAAGTTTTTTATTTTCTTTTTTTTGTTCAAAAGTTTTAGTTACTACATTTGATCAGGATTCATCTTCCAGATCTTATATGATTCAAAAATAAAAACACCTATGCCGAAGATTATGTACATTAAGAAGATTAGGGTGTTTATATCTAACATATAACTATCTCCATTGGTAAATGTGTTAATTAAGAACCATAATATCCCTGTGAAATAAATTATCAAGTATAATGAGAACCTCGGAATCATTTTATATCCAAATCTGACATAAAATCCAAGAATACCTGATTTTACTTCTTCCTTGATGAAATATTTATCTGTTTCATCATTTTTTTCAACTAATCCTGCTTCTACTAACTTTTTCACTTGATACGTTATTGTGCCTGGAGAAGAAACCCTTAAGTCCCGCTGCAATTCTCGAATTCCCATCTCACCTCTTGTTAAAAGGTACCAATATACTTTCAGAGTCATTCCTTGTAATAATACTTTGTAATCAGTACCTTTCTCCATATCTTGCTTGTTGAAGACAAACAAGTTATAAAGGCATTCTTTGACCCTTGAAACCAAGCTCAAAATTTAAACCTCCCTTTTAATTGCAGGAATCGTTGAAAATTCCAATAAACCATTAAGAATACTATTCCACCTGTAATAAACGTCAAAAAAAAAGCTAAAGGCAGGTACTGAAAGGTAGCTTTTGTAATTTCACCAAATTGTAAAATGATATCTCCTTTCACTTTAACTTCGATATATCTCAATGTTTGATTTGAGTCAACGGTTTTTAGATTCTCCCAAAATGCTTCTTTCTCATTCCATTGTTGAAGCCCCAGTTCTTCTATTTTCAAGGAATTAATTATTTCTTCGGTATCAAAATAACAGCGTAGATAATAATCCACCTCCTTATTACTGACGTTTACTGATACAAATTTCCCTTCTCCGGTTTTTGTCAATATAACATTTCTTAACTGATTCGTCATTGTTACAGTTACGGTACCAGGAGTTTGTCCGTTAGGAGTTAGGACTATGTCTGCATCAGGAAAATAAACTGCATACTCAGGAATCGAAAAATCTTTGTATTCAAAGATAAAATTGTTTTCATTATGTTCATTTAATTTGATATTTTTGCCGAGTCTGTATAATTTCGGGTTATCTGAGCTATAGGTGTAATTAAATACCATTTTGAACGCTTTATCTATATTTACTAGATTTGTGAGATTTTTAATAAGAGCAAATTTGTCCTTCAAAAAATTAATAAACAGCACTGGTGCATCGAACTCGATTAAGGATTGAACCAGTGAATAATAATACTCTCGTTCCTGTTTAATAGGTGTGGTTTCACCACGAATGAGTAATTCATCCATGAGAGAGTTATTATACTTGCCTGTATTAAATATGCTTTCTGAATGTAGATAATCACGAAGGAAGCTTGGATCGTGTATTCCTCCTGACCCAAAAATGAAGATATCATAGTCTCCATTGTAAAAACGACTATATTCATAATCTAAATCTATTGTTGTTTGAATACCAATAGCTTTTAAATTCTCACTGATGATACTTAACAATTTGGTACAATTGGCTATCAAAGTCATGCCTACTAAATCCACACTAAATCTATAACCATCAGATCCCTTAATGAAACCCGCGTCATCTAATAAAATATTAGCATATGAGAGATTGTATGGAAATCCTTGTAATGCTTCATCTACAAATGGTGTTCCTGGAGGGAATAATGAGTGCATGGGTGTTCCGACACCATCAAAAAGAGTATTGATTAAATAAGAACGATTAATAGCATAATTAATCGCTTTTCGGACGTTCTGATTGGCTAGAACAGGATTAAGGTGGTTAAAATAACCCATTAGATGTGTAGTTGAAGTATTAATCTGTTGTATCTGCCATTCTTCATCAGATTTGATTTCTTGGGGAATTTCATTCGGTAGAAAATTTATTTCGTTTTTTAGAACTGCCTCATAAAATTCTGATCCTTCCATATTAAGAACGTAGAATTGTACTTCCTCAAAGGGAGCCACACCTCGAAAGTGATAAGAAAACCTTGTATAGTTATAGAATGTTTCATTACTTGATGACAAGTCCAATATATAGGGTCCTGTTCCAATAGGTTGAACTAGAGATCCTGTTTCATTGAAACTTGATGGTGAAACTAATGGAAACTCTTCGTGGATAAATGCGGTATAAGAGCGAAAGAAATTAATGATGACTACATATTCACTTACTATTTCAACAGAATCTAATGGAAAATTGTCTGGATCAAAAAAACCCCATATATCTGAACTTAAATAAGCTGGATTACTCGGATCAAGTATTCTATCGTAATTAAATTTTACTGAGGTACTATTAAACTTGGATCCGTCATGGAAATACACATCATCCCTTAAATGGAATATCCAATGCTTACTATCCTCAGAAACTATCCATTGTCTTGCCAATGAAGGCGATATATCACCTGACTGAACATCATAAGAAACCAGAGAATCATATATCAATGAATTTCGCAGAATATCTGGGCCATAAATTGTCTTTAATGGATCATAATTATAATTTAACAGCGCCTGAGATCCTATTTTCAATATCAATGGTTTTGATTCATTTATTAACAATTCAGATGAATTTTTGCTAGAAATACCATATTGAGATTCTACCATTAACGGATTGATAATACGATCCTCAGTAATTTCAGGATTAAAGATCATAGATACAATAATTAACAGAATTTGTGCAAATACCAAAGTACTGTTTATTTTCATACTTAAATATCACTTCATAACGTTAAACCAGATTTAATTTTGGATTAATTTCTGGATTCTTTATTTATTTAAACTTTTCTAGCAATTTAAGGTGTTTAAATCTTCGTACAACCCGTACGAAATTTCGTACAGCAATTTTTAAGGAAATTCTTTTATATCCCTTTATTTTGATACATAACACATGATTTCTAAATTGAGAGGTTAAGTTATGAGAAGAAAACACTTTGTCATGCTAATAATCCTAACCTACTTCTAGCAGATGGAAGACAATGCTTGCTATAGATGATCAAATTTTAGCAGTAGCGATTGCAGCTGCGAAGTCAGGAGGAGAATTACTCCTTGAGATGTATGGAAAAATAGAAATTACCTATAAATTGGATCAAACCGTCGTTACTCAAGCTGATCTTCACTCTGATAAGAGGGTCAGAAAAATTTTGACAAAAGAATTTCCAACACATTCAATTTTGAGTGAAGAAGGTGATAAAAGTTTCAGATTCGAAGATGGGGATTCCTCTTCAGAGTACGTATGGGTAATTGATCCCTTGGATGGAACTTTGAATTATGCTACTCAAAATCCTTTCTTTGGGATCTCAATAGGTTTGTTGGTCGATCACCAGCCCTTTCTTGGGGTGATCTATTTTCCTATACAAGATGAGCTTTTCTATGCCAAGCTAGGTGCTGGTGCCTTTCTAAATGACAGAAGACTGCAAGTGGGCTCCAATCTATCCCTTGAAGATGCTTTTTTAGCATATGGTAACGCAAGCGATATGAAAAATCGTCAGCTCATTACAAACATCTTCCCTCAACTCAAAATAAAGAATGACACGGTGAGACAGGTGGGGTCACCCGCGCTCGCGTTGTGTTATGTCGCTGCAGGACGATATGGTGCATTCTTCATGCCAGGGCCACACTTATGGGATGTAACCGCTGGAATCGTTATTGTCCAAGAGGCGAATGGTCGGGTCACAGACTTTTTCAACAAGCCGTTTTCACTTAATTCAACCAGTATCATTGCAGCTAGTTCAACACTTCATTCAGAAATCCTTCCCTTTCTGACAAACACATTTCCTGAAAATTAAGTACTAGTGTATATACATTTTAAGGGATTGGAAGAGAAATCCCCCTCTAGAAACTTCCGTATAATTAAATAAAATAGGATACCATTCATTTGGTCGGTATATAACTTACGGTTGGATTATCTGGTAACCTTTTTGAAGATGAGCTATATATTCACATGGTTCAAAGTGGATGTTAATAAAATGGATCTTTATGAGGGAAAACAGGAGCCTTTGTACAAGGTCTGTTTAGTTGGGGATGGTGGGGTAGGGAAATCTGCCATCTTAGAACGATTTCTTGGAACAGAAGAGAGGTTTCAAGGTGGGTATAAGCCAACGATCGGAATGGAAATAGCGGTTAAAAGTATGATTATAGATAATGTCGTAATTAATTTTCAAATTTGGGATATTGCTGGACAACCCCATTTTGAGTTTGTGAGAGCCAGTTTCTATAAAGGATCTCGTGGGATAATAATGGTTTTTGATTTATCTTCCACTCAAACTCTCTATCATCTACACCAATGGAAAAACGAAGTAATATCTACTGTTAATTACCCCATTCCATTCTTGGTGGTTGGAAATAAAGATGATCTTCAAAATAAAATTGATCATGAAGAAATTAAGGATTTATTAGAGATTCTCAAACATGAAACTCCTTCAAAATCGCTTCCTTTTCTGTTTACTTCAGCTTTTACTGGTCATAATATCAATGAGGTCTTTGAAACCCTAGGTCGGACTATTCTTTCACATTCTCATCTTCAAAACCTTCCTAGCCTTCAGGTTACTCTTTGATAGCATTGGGACTAGGATGATTAAATCAAAAAAATCTAGTTACCCATGGGAGGATGCGGGATGTAAGGTTCTTCCATGTATTTGATGTCATCAGAAGAAAGTTTAATCTCTAATGCTTCTATTGCAGATTCAACATACTCAACTTTCGAAAATCCAACGATTGGCGAAGTGATAACTTGTTTATTGAGAAGCCAAGCCAGAGCAATCTGGGCTGGTGTAACATCTTTCTCTTCTGCAACCTCCACCACCCTATCGACAATGTCAAAATCTTCAGGACGAAAGTATCTCCTAGTCATCATTTGGTCAGTTTTTCCTCTGACCGAATTACTTGATTGGGGCCCTTCAGACCGTTTATATTTCCCCGAAAGAAATCCACGAGCCAATGGAGACCATGGAAGCACCCCAACCTGTTGATCTTCACAAAAAGGAAGCATTTCTCGTTCTTCTTCTCGGTAAACAAGATTGTAATGATTCTGCATTGTGCTAAAGGGTTCATAACCGTAACGTTCAGCCATCCAAAAGCTCTTTACAAACAACCAAGCACGCATATTATTGGCTCCAAAGTGTAGGATCTTACCCTGATCAATTAAGTGGTTAAAGGTCCCCAAAAGTTCTTCTAATGCTGGAAGAGGCCTTCTATCTAAGCTCCAAAAGCTATGAATTTGATATAAGTCGATATAATCCATTTGTAGACGTTTTAAAGATGCCTCTATGGCTCGAAAGATATGAAAGCGAGACAATCCTCCTTTATTTGGGACTGGATTATCTAAATATATCCCTTCCAATTGATATCGACACTTTGTCGCGATTATTACATCATCTCGATATTCCTTGAGGAGTTCTCCAAGAATCTCTTCGGATCTTCCTCCTGAGTAAATATTTGCGGTATCGAAGAAATTAATTCCAAGGTCTAGTGCTTTTTCAACGATTGGTTTCGCTTGATCGATTTCGATTTGCCATTCTAGCCGATTGCCAAAAGAGAAACCCCCTAAACATAATCGAGAGACCTCCAGACCAGTTTTTCCTAAATTTGTATACTTCATTATTTTCCATCCTTTTATATTATTTTTTCCTCATGTCCAAGGATATTCCATATAATGAGCTGTTTTCTGAGCAACTTCTTCTCCAACAAGTTCAGAGACTAAAAATAAACTCATATCAATTCCTGCAGCAATTCCAGCAGATGTCACAACTCGTCCTTGTCCAGTAACAACGAAACGTTTTCCTTGTATTATTTTAACTTGGGGATAGGTTTTTCTCATCCTTTCAATACTCGCCCAGTGAGTTGTAGCCTCCAGTCCTTCTAAAAAATCAGCTTCTGCAAGAAGAAAACTCCCAGTACACACACTCGCCATCAATTGAGCTTTCTCCTTTTGTGACTTCAGCCATTCAATAAGGACAGAATTTTGAACTTCTTTTCTCGTTCCCCATCCTCCAGGCACTAAAATAAAATCGAACTTTGGATGATCATTAAAATCATAATCTGTAAGAACTTCTAAGCCACCACGACATCTTAATGAACCACTTTTTTCAGAGATTAGCTTAACAGTAAAAGGACTATCATCTGTTCGCTGACCTTCTTCGTCCAGAAATCTAGTTACAGAGAAAACCTCAAAAGGTCCACAAAAATCTAAGACCTCCACTTGGTCAAAAACTAGGATCCCCACAAGCCATGGGGTATCTTTTTGGGGATTTCTAGTTACATTTATGCTTCCCATCATATCACCTATACAAGAAAGGAATCAACCAGGAAATTTAAGGTCTCTCTTGATGAATAAATAACATAAAATCAAGAATAACCCAAATAAAGAGGATAAGCCACTTAGAATAAAAGCCATATCCAAATTTGAGAAAATATCCGCAATAATACCAAATATAATGGAACCAATCCCGAAACCTGTAGCTAATCCAGTACCAAATACTCCCATTGCCAACCCCCGCTCCTCACGTTTCGTCTCTACTGCAACGAGAGATATTAACGAAGGATATATAATCCCAAAGCCGAATCCTGCCAAAAAAAGTGGGATTATTGCAATCAATGGGTTTATGATTGTTGGTGTGATCATAATTCCTATACTAATACAGGTTATCCCTAAAAACATGTTAAATCTATTCCCTATCAACCCCATAATTTTTGCAGTTAAAATGCGACTGAAAATCGCACTAATGTCTCTGACTGCTAGTAAGATACCTATCTCAAAGGAGACTAGCCCTATTCCCCTAAGAAATAACGGATGGAACGAAACTCCAACGCTGTAGCACAAAGTCATGAGGAAAGATCCAAAGGTCGCTAATGCAACGTTTCTTTTAGTACGAAATATGTTGAATCCTTTGGAATAACTCTCTAGAATTCCATTCCTCTCCCGATGAATGACTTCAGTAGATTCCTGACTTTGCTTCTTTCGATTCTTTCTTAAGAGAGGGAGTGTTGAGAAGAATCCAGCTATGGCGAGGCATGTGAAAACCATAAAGACAGCTTCGTAACTAATATGGTCAATGAGCCACCCAGCAATGGGTGGACCAATCAATTGCCCTATTCCTGTGATTGTTAAATACCGTCCTAATAATTGAGGTCTTTCACTCTCAGTTCCCATCTCTGAGATATATGCGGGTTCTGTTACGCGAAACGACGCTGCAGTCAGTCCCCATAATATCTGTGCAGGGATGAATAGTAGAACCTGCTTTGTGACCATACCTATGAAGAATGTTACTCCAGAAGCTAATCCGAGTATAAATGAAACACCATAAAAAAGTTCCCAACCAAACCTATCAGCACTCTCTCCCATTGGCATTCGGAGCCCTGATTGGATTATTGCCCGTGAACTTGCTATTAGTCCTACTAAAGCAGTTGTAGCTCCCAATACACTTGCTGCTAAAGGAACAGTCGGACTTAACAAGCCCAACATAGTAGTATATATAGTCCCAACGCAAATGATTAACAAAAAATCCGTATTCAACCTTTATTATTTCCTCTCTCGTTTTTCTCAATAAATGGTTACGAATTTTCTTAGCCAATTACTTTTCTCATCAGATTCATCGCATTGATACCCAAGATTTTTTCAATCTCTTGATCACTATAGCCTCTAGAAACCAAGCCTCGAGTAATGTTGGGCCATTCTTCGGGACTCTCAATGCCTGCCATATACGGAGCATTTAATTCTTGTCCTGTACGATCCAAATAGAAGACCGTTTTAGCAGCTTGACGATGATATTCGACTTGATCTTCGAAAACATTATCTAATCCAATTGCACATTTATCGACCCCTATTAAATTCACGATGTAGTCAACATGGTTTAATAGGTCATCAATACCCTGTTCAGGTTTATTACTGAGCTGATTAGGGATAGCAGAAACTCCAGCAATCCCACCTTTTTCAGCAAGAGCTTGAAGCTCTTCATCGGTCTTCATTCGTTTACACTGTGGGTGGAGAGCTCGTGCCCCGACATGGTTAGCGATGACTGGGTCTTTAGATGTCTCTATAGTATCCAAGGTGGTTTGGATACCAACATGGGAAAGATCGATTAACATTCCAACTTTGTTCATCCGTTCAACCAGATCAATCCCGATGTATGACAAGCCTTCATTGGTTCGTTCCCCACACCCGTCCCCAGCGTACGTCCGTGTATTAAATGTCAGTAGTGCCATCCGGATTCCTAATCCATATGCTACGTCTACATTGTCTAGTGTTTTTCCAAATGTTTGAGGTTCTAATTGAAACATCGTGGCTATTTTTCCCTCTTTTTTGGCCCGTTTAAAATCCTCAGCTTTGAATGCGGGCATAAAATCGGGATGTTTTATTGATCGCTGCATCAAATAGCCTAGTTCATCCATTGATTGCTGGAAGTTCTCGTGAATGGCTGCAACAGCCTCTACGAAGCCTGTTACACCAGAGTTCTTTATTCTGGGCACTAAGAAGTCTTCATCTGGTAAAATGTGGGAGTGAAGATCAATAGTGATGATTCTTTTATGTAACTCCTCAGCTCTTTCTTCTTCTGCTTTATCAAGTTTAATAAAACGTTCTTTCAGAGGCAATTTCAAATATTCTTCACGTGGGAGCATTTTATACCTTCCTATGAGTTGAATTAGTGTGAGAGGAGGTTGTTTCCTTCTTCACCCAATAACTTTCTCAATGATTTTCATCGCATTTCCCCCAATTATTTTCAGGATTTCTTCGTCTGAGTATCCTTCTGACACTAACCCACGAACTATATTCTTCCATTCATGAGGCCCTTCAATTCCAAAGAGATAGTCTCCAGTCAGCTGTATTCCTGATTCCTTAAAATTCCTAGAACCGCCTGCTGATCTTCTGTGCCCTGCTACTTGATCTCGAAAGACATTATCCAAACCGATAGCTACATGGTCAATACCAACAAGGTTGACACAGTAGTTTATGTGCTTAAGATGGTCTTCAATTCCTTGATCTTTGTCAAAAGAAAGTTGATTCGGGATCGCGCTGATCCCTATTAATCCCTTTTTCTCTGCAACAGCCTGTAATTCCTCATCATTTCTTAATCGTTTACATGGTGGATTCAAAGCACGAGCCCCAGCGTGGTTAAAGACACAGGGATCTTTTGAATGTTCAATTGCGTCCAATGATGTCTGAATTCCACTGTGACTCAAATCAATGAGCATTCCAATTTTATTCATACGCTCCACGAGTTCAAGACCTAGATAACTAAGGCCTGCATTAGTTCTTTCGGCAATACCGTCACCAATATAGTTTCTAGTATTGAAACACAGTAAAGCCATTCTTATTCCATGTCCATAAGCGATTTCCACTCTATCAAGATTCCTACCGAAGGTATTTGGCTCTAATTGAAACAGGACAGCTTGTTTACCTTCCTTTTTCGCTTTTCTGATATCTTCAGCTTTATAGGCGGGTATCAGACTTTGTTCTTTCTCAGTGATTGCAAAATATTTTCCTAGAAGATCCATGGATTCCGCAAAATTTTCTGATAGTGCTGGGACGGCTTCGAAACACCCTTCGACACCCATTTGATGAACAAGGTTTAGCTTTTCCTCATTCCATTCGAAGATCACTGATCCATAGATATGCGTATGTAAGTCGACCTTTAATGATTTTGTAAAGAGTTCCTCAGCCCTTTCAGATTCTGATGAACTCAATTTGATGTATTTTTCTTCTTCTGGAAGTTTTAGATATTCTTCGCGGGTATAACCTCGGTTAGTCATCTGACTTCTTACCACCTTTACATAGTCGTTAATCTACTACTCTTTCAAGTATCGAAAGGGCATTTCCTGATAAAATTTTCTCGATATCCTGGTCACTGTATCCTCTTTGTACCAATCCTCGTGTGATGTTTTGGAATTCCTCTGGATTTTCAATTCCATACATATACGGGGCGTTTAAACCTTGTCCAATGTATGAAAGCTTGAATATTGTTTTTGCTGCTTCGCGATGGAAGCCAACTTGATCCCCAAACGTATTATCCAGTCCTATAGCGACATTATTAATCCCAATCAGGTTCACCATATAGTCCATATGGTCAAGAAAAGTTTCGATCCCCTGTTCCTTATCACTACTCAGCTGATTGGGAATGGCAGAGACACCTGCGATTCCTCCTTTCTCTGCTAACGCTTTAAGCTCTTCATCTGTCTTTAATCGTTTGCATCGGGGATGAAGAGCTCGTGCCCCGACATGGTTAGCGATGACTGGGTCTTTAGAAGTCTCAATGGTATCCAGCGTGGTTTGGACACCTACATGGGAAAGATCTATTAACATTCCGACTTTGTTCATCCGATCCACCAAATCAATCCCAAAGTACGACAAGCCTTCATTGGTTCGTTCTCCGCAGCCATCGCCTGCATATGTTCGTGTATTAAACGTGAGTAAAGCCATCCGGATACCGTGTCCATATGCTATATCTACATTATCTAAGTTTTTGCCAAAGGTTTGAGGTTCTAATTGAAACAACACAGCCATTTTTCCTTCCTGTTTGGCGCGTCTGAAGTCCTCCGTTTTGAATGCAGGCATAAAATCTGGATGTTTGTTTACTCTAGTGAGAAATTTACCCAAAGTATCCATAGATTCTTGAAAATCTTCAGCTATCCCAGCAATGGCTTCAAGCCAGCCACAGACACCTGAATTTTTTATCCGATCAACGATATAATACCTATCCATTAGAATGTGTGAGTGCATATCAATAGAAATTAGTTTTTCATGTAGTTCTTCGGCTCTCTCTTCCTCTACTTTGTCTAGTTTAATAAAGCGTTCTTTTAAAGGTAATTTCAGATATTCTTCTCTAGAAATCAATATTCTATCTCCTTATCCAACTACTTGTTTGAGTATATGTATCGCGTTTCCACCAATTATTTTTTGAATCTCATTGTCACTGTATCCTCTTTTGACCAATCCCCTAATTATATTGGGCCAGTCACTAGGAGACTCTAGACCGTAAATATAATCCGCTGCAAGGACGATTCCCGCACGTTCTAGGTTGACTGTTTTTTCTGCTGCTAATTTTCTATGAAAGGCCACCTGATCATGGAATGTATTATCCAAACCAATACCCACATGGTCAACTCCGACTAAGTTTGCTACATACTCGATATGGTTTAAGTGATCGTCAATGGATTGTTCTGGTTTGCAAGATAACTGATTGGGAATGGCAGATACTCCAAAAAGTCCTCCTTTCTCTGCTAATGCTTTTATTTCGTCATCAGTTCTTAATCGTCCAACTGGCTCGTTTAGTGCGCGCGCTCCACTGTGATTGTAAAGGCAAGGATCTTTTGAATGCTCAATTGCGTCTAGAGCAGTCTGAAGGCCACAGTGACTTAGGTCCACGAGGATTCCAGCCTTATTCAGGCGTTCCACGAGTTCTAAGCCCAAGTAACTGAGCCCTGTATCTGTTCTTTCGGCACATCCGTTACCAATGTAAGTTCGTGTATTGAATGTGAGTAGAATCATCCTGAATCCGAGTCCGTAGGCCACATCGACAAGATCCAAGTTTCTTCTCCCGCTCCACGGCTCTAACTGATAAAGAACAGCTTGTTTTCCTTCTTTCTTTGCTTTTTTGATATCTGCTGCTGTGTATGCCGATACTAAACCAGGTTCTTTTTCAACGATACTCTTGTATGTCCCCAAGATTGCTGTTGTCTCTCTAAAGTCTTCTGGCAAGCATGGAACTGCTTCGAAACAACCATCAATTCCAGAATTCTCAACCTGTTTTCGAATGTCTGCATTCCACTCAAAATGGATGGAACCAAAAATATGGGTATGTAAATCGATTTTTATGCTCTTCTCAAAGAGTTCATTGGCTCTTTCTTTTTCAGAAGAGCTAAGTTGTACAAATCTCTCTTCAGGATCAAGAGAGAGATACTCGTCTCTCGATATCAATTTTTCATTCCTCAGAAGTTAAAAAGTAACTTTAAACCGAATACTTCTTTTTTTTTCTAAAGTTTTTCCCTAATTTAATTTTATAGAATGAAAGTATTATCGGAAAGTTTTTTATCTTATGCAAAATAGAATTCAAAATTGTCCTACAGCTTACTACAACTGTTAATGATGTATGTAAGAAAAGAAGTGTTAGGATGAATCAATTGAAAAGGTGAAAAATGGTTTGCCATTAAAAAATATCAGGAAAGGAGCCGTAATATTGCTTCTCATCCTTCCCTACCTCTTCATAACACCAATGGTCAATGCACAACTAGAACCTTCCGACGATACTATCGTTATTGCTCTTGGAACTCATCCATCAGCTTTTGACCCCCAATATACATTTGGAATGTCAAATTTAGGTATGATTCGTATGGTCTGTGAAACCCTTGTCAAGATTGACCAGGAGACTGGAGATGTCCTACCTGTTTTGGCAACTGATTGGGAAACAGATGCCAATGCTGAAAATTGGACAATCACAATCCGAGAAGGTGTAAAGTTCCACGATGGTAGTGAACTGACCGCAGAGGATGTGAAATACACTCTCTGGGACAGAGTGGCTGCACCCGACAGCGGGGCTTTCGTTCAAAGAACCTTTGGTCCTCCAGGTGGACCAATGATCAGTATGGAAGTCGTCGATACATATAAAGTAAAGATTCAAACCGCGGGATACGCAGACTTAATGCCCTATTTTAACTATCAACCAAGCGAGATCGTCTCCAAAGCAAAATGTGATGAGCTATCAAGGTCTGATGAGACACGTCCTGGCGAAGATTTCCAAAATGATCCCTCAGGAACGGGCCCCTACAAATTTGTTAAATGGGTAGAAGGGGATTACATCCAATACGAACGAAATGATGACTATTGGGGTTCGAAGCCAGTTTTCAAGAACGTAATCTATAAGAGGATAACAGAAGCTTCTTCTCGTATTGCAGCATTACTAGCCGGCGATGTTGACTACATACATGGAATTCTACCCACCGATATCGAAACCTTGGAAGCTGATGAGGATGTTTATATTATCGAAGGAACCCCAACTCGTATGATGCACATCGGGTTCTTCCCAGGCTTTGAACCTTTCGCTGACAAGCGTGTGAGACAAGCGATTAACTATGCTGTTGACCAAGAACAGATCGTAGAAACCATCTATGCAGGTACTGGAGTAGCCTGTGTTGACACATTTTTGGCTCCCACTTATTATGGTGTCCAACCCGGCAATATTAGCTATGAGCAGAATGTAGCCAAAGCAGAGGAACTCTTAGATGCAGCAGGTTATACTGTCGATCCAGTGACCGGTAATCGGTTTGAGTTCACTTTAATCTATGGTGCTGGTAGGTATGTTGCAGATCAACAAATTTTGGAAGCCGTACAAAGCTACTTGGCCGATGTTGATATCAAAATGAACATTGAATCCCATGAATGGGCTTCCTATTCTGCATTAACAGCAATAAGGAACCAAACTCAGATTATTGAAGAAGACTTCCAGGCTTGGTTCTCTGGCTTTGGGAATCCTTGGATGAACGCAGACGGTGCTTTGAAGAACTTTATGTCACAAGGCGCGGTTTTGGAACCAATCTTTTACAACAACTCCTACTTTGACGACCTGTTCTTCGATTCAAGGAAAGAAACTGACGAGACAGCTAAGTTTGATCTCTACGAAGAGATGACGGATATTGCAATGAATGATGCTTGGTGGATATTCCTAGCAATCCAACCCAACATCCATGCAGCAAAACGAGTTCAAAACATTACGACCTACCACGATGAGACAGTCGATATTTCAGGCGCCTATCTTCCATCCGGTGGTGGAATCCCTGGATTTGGATTTGAAGTAGCTATGGCCGCAATTGCTATCATACTTGGTATAGGGTTACTCCGAAGACCAAAAAAGAGAAAATAGTCTCGTGAAACATACAATATAAGGCAAGAATGAACTTTAAAACTGGTTTAACCTCCTCTCTTTATTTGTTGTCCCCAAAGAAGCGGGACAACTACTTTTTTCTAAAAATCCTGATAGAAGCAGACTAGAATGACTGAGAAGTAGAGCTACAAAACGGAAGTATTTCAAACAGGTAATTTAATCAAAACTAATAAAAAGTAAGCATTAATTACTCCTCTTCAGAGGTCAATGGAAAAGAAGTTCTAAAGAAATCATCCTCAAAGAGAAATCTGTATGGTTGTATTCCCATGAGTAAGTCTGAACCTATCTTACGTGTAAAAGATTTATCTACTCATTTCTTTACGTATATGGGGAAAGTAAAGGCATTAGACTCAATAAATCTAAAAATAGTGCGAAAAAAGGAATCTTTAGGTCTTGTGGGAGAAACAGGCTGTGGTAAGAGTGTTACAGCTCTTTCAATCATGCAATTGATACCCCAACCTCCAGGAAAAATCACCCAAGGAGAAATTTGGTTTAATGGGGAAAATCTTCTTACGAAAAGTGAAAGATACATGCAGAGGGAAATAAGGGGAAAGAATATCTCAATGATATTTCAAGAACCGATGACCAGCCTAAATCCAGTCATTCGTATTGCAGATCAAATTATGGAAGCAATATTACTTCATCCTGAAACTAATGATAATGGGGACGGAGAGGTCAGGGATCGCGCTATTGAGCTACTTGATCTAACAGGGATTCCTGATCCTGAGGAAGTTGCTACTAGGTATCCACATCAGTTAAGTGGGGGAATGCGTCAACGTGTCATGATTTCAATGGCTTTGGCGTGCAATCCAAAACTTCTAATTGCTGATGAGCCTACCACAGCCCTTGATGTTACCATCCAAGCCCAAATATTGAGTTTAATCAACAAAATAAGGGATAAATTTGGGATCTCTCTTCTACTAATTACTCATCACCTTGGTTTGATCTCAGCTATGTGTGATAAGGTGGCAGTAATGTATGCGGGGACAATTGTGGAGTATTCTGATCTTCAATCGATATTCAATAATCCCCTTCATCCTTATACACAAGGCTTGCTCCAGTGTATTCCTCGTCTTGGTGGACAAAGAGGGAGAAAGCTAAATACTATTCCTGGAAATGTTCCAGATCTAATTAATCCCCCCTCTGGCTGTCGATTCCATCCACGTTGTGATAAATGCAAACCAGAATGTGTTACAACAAAGCCTACGCTATTTAAAATAGAAAAAAACCATTATTTAGCCTGTCATCCGTAGTTTGTATAAGAAAATTAGGGTGTTTCACCTCGCAAGATATTCTATTGAAGGTAAAAAACCTAAAGACGTACTTCCCCATTAAAGCTGGTATCTTAAGGAGGACAGTGGGTTGGGTAAGAGCTGTTGACGATATCAGTTTTGATATCAAAAAGGGAGAGACAATGGGTTTGGTAGGAGAATCTGGATGCGGGAAAACTACTGTTGGTAGAGTTATCTTGATGTTGGAGAAACCAACATCGGGAGAGATTCTGTTTAACAAAAAAGATCTAACATCAATGAGGGGTGGAAAACTTAGGGAGCAAAGACAAGCGATGATGATGGTTTTTCAAGATCCTTTCTCTTCCTTGAATCCCCGAATGACAGTTGATAAAATTGTGGGGGAACCGATCCTTATTAACAGGCCTTTCAGATACAATGTACTTGGCTTTCTAAGACGATGGAGAATTTTATTAGGTCCATTTGGTTGGTTTCTTCTCTTACTTACTGGTATATTCTCTGGATTGCTCTCTGAGATTTTTTCTAGCCTTGGTGGGCCGTTTTCAATCATTGATAACTTCTTTTTCGATCCTTTGTTCAAATGGTCAAACCATTTAACACTTTGGTGGATTGATGAATGTGGTTGCTGGGCAATTGATTGGTGGCTTGGGGATTGGTGGCTCGCAATCTTGTGGCTTGGTGGTTGGCTTATTGTCTGGTGGATTGTTGGTTTATTTATTGGAATATTTGCAGGTTCAATTCTCACTAAGATACAAGACGATGAGAAATCCGAAGAATTTCCATTTAATTCTTCAAAAACTTCAGAAAAACTTACAGAGAATTGGTGGCTTAACTTAATTGCTCCCAATCCAGAGATTACGAATAGAGTAATTGAACTGTTAAAAAAAGTAGGACTTAAAGAAGAGCACCTTAACCGATATCCCCATGAATTCTCTGGGGGACAACGACAGCGTATTTGTGTAGCTCGTGCCCTTGCACTCAATCCAAGTCTTGTTATTCTTGATGAACCTACTTCAGCACTAGATGTGTCAGTTCAATCTCAAGTGCTTAACTTGTTTAAAGAACTCCAAGCTGATCTTGGTCTTTCATATTTGTTTATCTCTCATGACTTAGCAGTAATTGAGTACATGAGTGATCGCGTTTGCGTGATGTACGTAGGAAAGATAGTAGAGCAGGGAAGAACGGAAATAATTTATGAGAATCCGTCCCATCCCTACACAAAAGCTTTAATGTCAGCAATTTTAGAACCAAATCCAGAAGTTGAAAAGGATCCAATTATTCTAGAGGGAGATGTCCCCAGTCCAGCAAACCCTCCTCCTGGATGCAGGTTTCATCCTCGTTGCTGGCTAATGATGCCCAAGTGCAGTAAAGAAGAGCCTCCTTATATTGATCTAGGAGATGGCCATCTAGCTGCTTGCTGGGCAATAGAAAAAGATAATTTTAGACAGAATAAGTAAAATAATTAGTAGAACCGAAAATCTTGAAGTGAAAGGATTGGTAACAACAAATGAGGTCATAAAACAAGAAAAGAAGGTCTCAAAGCTTCCTTTGACAATATATAAGTTTCAAAAAAACAAACGTGCTGTTTTTGGGCTTGTTGTAGTTATTATCATCTTCTTAATCGCAATATTTGCAAATCTGGTATCACCAAATGATCCTTTGGGACGTGATATTCCAACTTCAGAACGATTGGAACGAATAGGAGAAGGTCCTTCCTTGGAACATCTTTTGGGGCTTGATGACATTGGAAGGGACGTCCTCAGCAGAATTATATTTGGATGTCGAATTTCCATTACCATAGGACTTGTTTCTGTTTCTATCGCCTTAACAATCGGAGTTATAATAGGTTCGATTGCTGGTTACTTCGGGAAGTGGGTAGATCACTTACTAATGCGTGCTATTGATGTTATGATGGCCTTTCCAGCGTTTTTACTTGCTTTAATGATTATTACCATTCTTGGACCTTCGTTAGAAAACGCCATGATCGCGGTCGGAATAGCGTTAATTCCCATGTATGCTCGTTTAACTCGAGGACAGGTTCTTTCTATAAAAGAAAACGACTATGTTGAGGCTGCACGCATGGTGGGAGCACGCGACTGGAGGATAATAGTATTTCATATTTTACCAAACGCTGCAGCTCCCCTCATTGTTCAAGTAACACTTAATTTCGCGTCAGCAATACTTTCAGCAGCTGCCTTAGGATTTCTAGGACTTGGAGCTCAACCACCTACTCCAGAATGGGGGGTTATGTTGAGTGGTGCGAGAAAATACTTGTACGTATTCCCACATTTGTCAGTATTCCCTGGTCTAGCAATTATGATAACTGTGTTGGCCTTCAACCTAGTCGGGGACGGTCTCAGAGACGCTTTTGATCCTAGGGTGGTGGCTGAATAGTGTCATTCTCATCATTTTTGATAAGAAGGCTTCTTCTGATCATTCCAGTTCTAATTGCAGTAGCTTTCATTGTTTTTTGGATGATTCGCCTGATTCCTGGAGACCCAGCAATCTTAATGGCTGATGAAGATGCGACTCCTGAGCAAATAGACGATTTGCGTGAAAGATGGGGTCTAAATGATCCAATCCATATCCAATTCATTAGATTCATAGAAAATGTCTTTCAAGGAGATTTTGGAACGTCTATTAGGTCTGGTAGATCTGTTTTTGAAGAGATCATGCCTAGATTTCGCAATACTATATTCCTTGCATTGTCTGCTTGTTTTTTTGCCCTACTAGGTGGGATTACAGCAGGGATTATTTCTAGTGTAAAGCCTTACTCAAAAACTGATAACGCTGCAATGATAGGTGCGATGATAGGAGTTTCTGCTCCTGCCTTTTGGCTAGGGCTCATGATGATGTGGTTATTCGCAGTGGAATTAGGGTTTCTTCCTGCCATTGGTACTGGAGATTATGATCTATTATTTTCTCTCATTCCAGGTCTATTCTTTCCTCCAGGCTCAACACTATTAGAGTTTCTTACTGTGTTATGGAAGGCAATCAGACATTTACTAATGCCCTCCCTTACTCTTTCTGCTTTCTTAATGGCAGTTCTTGCAAGACAGACACGTTCTTCTATGCTTGAAGTATTAAATAGTGATTATATTAGAACAGCACGAGCGAAGGGAGCTCCCGAATCAAGGGTGATATTTATCCACACCATCAAAAATGCCCTGATCCCTGTGATTACAGTGGCTGGTGTTTCCTTTGGTGCAATGTTGGGTGGAACTATCATCATTGAATCGGTATTTAGTTATAACGGTCTTGGGTATTATCTTATAGACGCAATTCATACAAGGGACTACCCTGTTATCCAAGGTGTCATTCTGTGGTATGCTTTTATCTTTGCAATAGTCAACCTGTTTGTAGATGTCATCTATGGATGGCTAGATCCGCGAATAGCCTATGATTGAGTAGAAACCAAATCAAAATTTAAGGAAATTTATCAAAATCTCTCTGCATTTAGGAAATTTTCTGATTTATCGACGCTCTGAAATTTAAAGGATTAAGGTATTTAGAATTGCTCCCATTAGAAGATTACTTAAAATTACCATTAAAAGAACGCTTTATTAAACTAGATAAGGTAGAGGAAGAACGTGCGAAAGAACTCCATAATAAGTTAATCTCTATTGACCTTCATAGCCACATACTCGTGGATGAATACTTCATTCTTCCCAGGATCAAGAACTCAGGTGTGACAGGTTTCATCGAGGCTGTAGCTCGCACTTCCTTGACAGAGGATTTTCAGCTGTCTATGAACACTCTTGGTTTTTTCCTCAATCGAGTTACTAAACATCCCGATTTTATGCCTGCATTCAAAACAGAGGACTTCAGACGCGCCAAACAGGAAGGAAAAATGGCTGTGATGTTCCAGCTTGAACCGCAGACTTTTGGCAAAAATCTTGACAATGTGGACGTTGCGTACGGACTTGGCATCCGGATGGCTCTACTTACATTCAATACACGAACATATGCTGGTGATGGCTGCGGGGAACGAACCGATGAAGGCTTGTCCTATTTTGGGATTGATTTGGTGGATCGGATGAACAAAGTCGGAATGTTAATAGATCTTTCCCATGTAGGTATCCAAACCACCTTGGATACTATAGAGACATCTAAAGACCCAGTCATCGCTAATCATGTGGGAGCGCGGGTTTTATATCCGCAGTGTAGACGCTTGAAAACGGATGAAGAGCTCACAGCTCTAGCGGAGAAAGGAGGAATCGCAGGTGTCTCTGCTATCCCTAATCAGCTGAGTGGTAATGAAAAACAGGGCATTAATGATTTGTTAAACCACATTGACTACATGGTAAACCTGATTGGTGTCAACCACGTTGGTATCGGTCTCGACAATGCATTTGGGGACCAAACAGCGCGCCATCGTCAACTTGCAGGGACGGTATTTAGATTGGATCGTATTGGACAAGGTCTTGCTGCACCCTACATGTGGGGAATAGAATCTCCAGAGGAGTTTTCCAATATCACTCGGGGATTAGTTCAAAGAGGGTATAGCGACCAGGATATCGAGAAAATTTTATCAGGAAATGCCTTGAGAATCATGGAGAGAGTGATTGGGTAGGTCGTTTAATCAAATATTGTAATAGAAGTGAAAAAAATGATCACACGCGATGAATACCTAAAATTAGAAAAAAAAGATCGCTTTATCAAATTAGATAAGACAGAAAAAGAGCGTGCTGAAGAATTACATAGAAAATTCATCAGTATTGATCTTCATAGTCTAATCTTATTTGATGAGACACTCCTTGATCCAGAAGGTGCAGTTAGTTTTTCGGAAGTTAAATTTCGTGTTCCACAGATTCAAAATTCTGGTGTAACAGGTTTTTTTGAAGCTGTCGAGGCTATGACCGAAAATTTTCAAGAATCTATGGAAATGCTCGGAAATTATATCAATCGTATAAAGAAACACCAAGATTTCATGCCAGCATTTAAAGCGGAGGACTTCAGACGCGCGAAGAAAGAAGGAAAACAGGCTGTGATGTTTCAACTAGAGCCTCAGCCATTTGAGAAAAATTTGGATAATGTCAACGTCGCTTTTGGTTTAGGAATTAGGATGGCAATTCTTACATCAAATGTGAGAAATTATGTTGCAGACGGCTGTGGAGAGAGAACTGACGAAGGTTTGAGTAATTTTGGCATTGATGTTGTCGAACGGATGAACCAAGTTGGTATGTTGGTTGATGTATCCCACGTGGGAACCCAATCAACACTAGATACCATAGAAATGTCTAAAGATCCCATAATTGCTAACCATGTAGGAGTACGAGCTCTATATCCTCAATGTAAACGTTTGATGACTGATGAAGTGCTTCAAACTCTGGCTGAAAAAGGGGGGATCGTGGGTATCTCTGCTATTCCTAATCAGCTGAGTGGAAAAAATGAACAAGGCATTGAGGATGTTATGAATCACGTAGATTATATGACAAATCTTATAGGCGTTGACCACGTTGGTATAGGTCTTGATATCCTGTTTGGAGATCATGTAGAGCTACATCGGCGTTCTGATGGAGGTTTATTTACTTTAAAACACATTGGCCAAGAATTGAATGCTCCTTTCATGTGGGGAATCGAAAGTCCTGAAGAATGGCCCAATATCACACGTGGGCTTGTTTCTAGAGGGTATTCCGATCAGGAGATCGAGAAAATTCTAGGGAAAAACGCGTTAACCCTCATTAGAAAAGTCATAGGATAATTTAAGTGAGAAGAATGATACCCAGGAATGAATATCTAAAACTTTCTTGTGAAGAGAGATTTATCAAACTTGATTCTGTAGAAAAAGAACGGGCAGAAAAACTTTTCA
>JBHLPG010000006.1:26516-44154 GCA_048939725.1 Promethearchaeota archaeon
AAGAAAATTTAATTGTGGACATGCATACCCACTTTTTTGGGAGCATCCACTTTGAATGGACTCCAGAAATTAGTAGACGAGTTGCTCAGACTGGAATAGATGCTGGTTTCGAAGCTGTTCCGTGTTTAGCGGAAGATTTTGCAGAAACCACGGCCATCATAGGGACGTACAGGAGTATCGTGGAAAAAGAGTCAGGTTTAGTGTCGGCATTTACAGCTAATGATATTCGAAAAGCCAAAAAAGAAGGCAAACAAGCCATTCTATATCAATTAGAACCCTGGAGTGGACGACGCAATCTGAATCTAGTCGATGTAGCCCATGGACTGGGATTCAGAATGATTCTACTCACATTTAACACGCGAACTTACATTGGTGACGGCTGTGGAGAGAAAACCAATGCAGGGCTCAGCTACTTAGGTCTTGAGTTAGTAGAACGCCTCAACAAAGCTGGAATTTTAGTAGATCTGTCTCATTGTGGTATTCAAACCTCTTTAGACGCGATTGAGCATTCAAAAGACCCTTGTGTCTTTAATCATACAGGAGCTCGAGCTTTAAATCCACCAGTTGGTCGTTTAAGAACTGATGAGGAACTTCAAGCCATAGCAGAGAAGGGTGGTATGATTGGAGTTTCTGCAATACCAAATCAGCTCTCTAGTAAACCAGAACAAAGCATTGAAGATCATTTGAATCATATCGATTATATTGTTGACTTAGTGAGCGTCGACCATGTGATGATAGGTTTAGACAATGTATTCGGTGACCAGGTGGGACATCACAGAGAGATGGACAAAAAGAGTAAAGGTCGCAATCTCAAACGAGGAGGTCGAGCTTTAGCAGCACCATACATATTTGGACTGGAAGCACCAGATGAATGGGAAAATATCGTACGAGGTTTGGTTAAACATGGTTATTCTGATTCAGAAATTCATAAAATAATTGGAAAAAACGCGCTAAAAATTATCGAAAAAGTTGTTGGGTAAGATTGGAAGAGAAAGGGGCTAAAAAAATGACCGAATCTATAAGAGAATTAACTTTAGGAGAAAAGTTTGCTAATTTTGTTATTGAAACAAATGGTGATAACATACCAAAGTCGGCAATGGCGAGGGCTAAAAGTGTTGTATTTGATTTTGTAGGAATAGCATTATCAGGATATGGGACACAACATCCTTTGATAAAGAGTCTCCTTAGCTACGCTCGTGCAAAAACAGCCAAGGAAGAGGCAACAATTCTAGGGGCAGGGCTAAGAACGAGTGCAGAGGATGCAGCCTTTGCGAATAGTGTGCTTTCAAATTTCTTAGATTCGAGTGATGGGCACTATATCGGAGGTCATATCAATGATCGGGTGGTTCCAGTAGCTCTTTCAGTAGCAGAGAGTGTAAGAGCAAGTGGAAAAGACTTTCTTACAGCTGTAGTTCTTGGATATGAGGCTTACATTCGAATGGCATATGTTCTTTTTCGGACTGCAGAAGCGGCATCTACAAAGAGAAGCCCCATGTTTGTTGTGCTTTCAACACTTTCAGGTGTTTTTCCCGCAGGAAAACTCCTAGGATTAAACTTGGAACAAATTGCGGGGGCAATGGGATTAGCTGCATCAGCACAGATCGTGAGCTCACAGTACACAATAAGTGGAGGTAATGAGAAGGATCTTGTATGCGGTCAGGAGTCCAGGCGAGCTGTAATGGCGAGCTTCTTGGCAAAACACGGAATTTTGGGCTCCAAGGATATTTTAGAAGGAAAGAGAGCCGTTGGGAAAGTTATTTCGGACAGCTGTAATTGGGAGGAGTTTTTGGAGGATTTGGGCACCCCACAAGGGTACAAGATAGAGGAAGGATATTTTAAACCATGGCCAGCATGTAAGTTCTTACATTCAACCATTGAAGCATCAATGACCTTGGTTCGTGATGAACAAGTGAAATCACAAGATATTGATGAAGTTATAATCAAATTGAACTCTGACTCCGCCAGAAGGTCTGCTTTCGAGTTTTATTCGCACGTAAATGCCATTTTCAGTCATCCATATCAAGCGGTCACGGTACTAGTAGATGGAAAACCTGATCTTCCCATTAAATGGCCAGAAAAGTTGCAAGATCCAAGAATCATCCGACTTCTGGATAAAACAACGGTTGAGGTGGATGAAAAGTTTGAAAAAATGTATTTCGAAAAAACAATTGAAGGGGGTACCTGGCCTGCAACAGTTGGGGTTAAGCTAAAGGATGGTCGATATTTAGAGTCTACAGTGATTTCACCAAAGGGAGATCCCACAGTTCCAATGTCAGATGAAGATCTCAAAGTAAAGATGGCAGAATTATCTCAAGGGAAATTAGATCGCTCTCGGATAGATAGGATATACAAGGCGGTTCAAAATCTTGACCAAGTTGAAGACATCAGATCTTTCGTTAAAGATTTAGTAATTTAAAACTAATTTTAAAGAGGAATTAGACTATGAAGCCACTATCAGATATCTTTGAATCTAATTTAAAACAATGTGCTGATCTTCAACCTGAAGAATCAGTTTTAGTAATGTCGGACTTTGGACAGGCTCCCGAAATTTCTATGGCTGCAGTTAGAGCCATAGAAAAACTTGAAGGAAAACCATTACTACTTGTAATGGAAAAAGACCTATTAAGGCAGAAAAGTATGCCAGAGTCCTATCAGAAAATCATGAATGAATCTGATTTAATTGTTCTCTGTACTTCTGATTATTTTCCAGGCGGATCTCGTGTTATAGCTGCAAAAGCTGGTGCTCGAGTTCTTTCGATGGTCAAAGCTGATGAGGATATGATTAGACGATGTATAGATATTGACTATGATGAACTCTCCAAGCTTACAAGAGCAGTAGCTGATAAATTTTCTGAAGCAAAGGAAGTAGAAATCAAGAGTGATGCAGGTACAGACATCTATTTCACATTGAGTGGCCATAAAGCCGCCTACTTTGATGGGCTCTGCAGAAAGAAGGGTGAGATCACATCACTTCCTTCAGGTGTAATAGCTGTTGCCTTGGACGAAAATCAGGCTGAAGGGACATGGATAATTAATGGTAGCGCAGCTAAAATAGGTTTAGTTGATCCACCAATCGTAATTGAGGTGGTGGAAGGAGTAGCAAATATAATAAGTGACTCAGGACAAGCAGAGAAATTTCGTAAAATTCTATCTGAAGGTGATGATAATTCATGGAAGATCTGTGAGGTTGGATGTGGAACAAACGCGAAAGCTACCTATATTGGAGAGTTAATTGAGGATGAAAGAGTTCAAGGATCTGCCCACATAGGATTGGGGGGGAATACACACTTTGGGGGTAGCATACAAAGCGTTACGCACCTTGATACCTCAACAAGGAACCCTACTGTTACTTTGGACGGAATTGAAATCATCTCTAAAGGAGAATTATTGCTTTAATCATGAATCGTACTTTTCTCTGAGTATAGTATTTATCTAGAAGAATGAGTTGGACAGTGATTCTTCTCCCACAAAGCAGCTAATTTAGTTAATGTGAGGAAACTAGGAGAAAATTTTGAGTTTAAAAGTTCAATCAACTTCCTCATAAGATCAACAGCCTCTTGACCAATGTTTTCTTCTAATTCTCGATAGCCAACCTTTTGCATCTCTGCGAACTCCCATATAGATGATTTGAAAGCAAAAATTATTGGATTATTTTCTGGAGTACGGTTAACAATACGATCAAGAAGTGCTTCGACTCGTTTTATTCCGAAAGTTCTACATGTAAGCATCGAGAATGTCCTGTGCATAACCATCATACTATTTGCTATCTCAGGATGAGGATCACAGCTCATAGGGATTTCTAAAAGCGTTAATGATTCTTTATGTTCATTCAAATCTAATTCAAGTGAATCTTCGGGCTCACCAGACATTTTATGAACAAATGGATGGTGTGGAGGTCTCCAATCCCAATATTTCCAGTGTGGGATCGAAACATCTACTAAATATCCAAGAGAGTCTAAATATTTCAGAACTTCCCAGTCAACTGTAGTGTAAGGCATCTTGAAAGAAGTAGGTCTTTTGCCAAAGAAGTTCTCAATCTGAGATGTACTTTTATCAATGATCTCGAATGCAGTTTTTCTGTTTTTGAACGGGAGGGGATTAAATCCTTTGAACACCTGAAGATCCATTTCACTCCCTTTTAATTTAAAGCCTAAATCCTCATACTCAGCTACAGGAAGACGTAGTGAGGGTAAATACAGCTCATGTTTGTATCCATGACCAGCAATTTCGTGACCATCAGTTGCGCATTTTTTTACAGCTTTTCCTCTATCCTCAATAACTTTCGATGCGAGCATCCAAGTAATTGGAATTCCTTGATTTTTGAAAAGGTCTAATAGAAGAGGGAGACCATTATCAATTCCTTTGTATTCTGATGGTATAACACCAATATCTCTTTCAAGATCCACTGTTAAACATACAAATACATTTTTCATACATTATTCACCCTTGAAAGGACTAGTAACTTCATCAAGGATAGATTCCATCACGATGAAGATTTGATAACTGTAAATGTCTTCTTTACTAGAAATTTCCTGTATAAATCCTTTAAGTTTGTCCAAATCTTCCATACGGACCTTTAACATGACATTACTTGGTCCGTTAGTAATGTAGATCTCATGGACTTCCTTTCGGTACGTTAACGTGGCTACTAAATCTTGAACCTTAGCTGTAGGAACATTCAGGCCTAAAATTGCACAAATTTTCTTACCAAGTTTATTGTAATCAATACCAATTGTAAATTTCTTGATAACTCCATTCTCTTCTAAGTTTTTCATACGGGAATAAATTGTCGGGAGGGAGACATCTACTTCTTCTGACAATTTTCTTGCGGGAATTCTCGAATTATCTTTTAAGAGCTTAAGAATTTTGGTATCTTTCGGATTCAGTGTGATTCTCACCATTTTCTTTCCCATTTGAGGAAAATCATTGTATAGAACACCAAATAGAGTTTTGGCAATGTTCAAAATTTCATAACAAGCTTCAGATGAACCCAATGAAAAATCTTGCTAAATTGAAACTAACTAAAGTCTTAACGTCGCGACTTTGGAAGGTTCTAGTCGTATCACTACGAATACTCTACCCGTGGGGTCTCCCTGTTGAGAATATTTTTTCCCTCTAATCGAGTGTAGTTTGAGAACTTCCTCTTTATCCTCAATAAGTGTTGCTTTTCCTTTGATCATACAGAATTTAAGCTGACTCCAGTCTTCATCATAATAATCTACTATAACTGCTGCATCTGGATTTTTCCGAAGGTTTCTTACCGTTTTTGTCTCTGGTCTTGTTAGTATATGTACCAGATTATTTTGAATCCAATAGCAGAATGGGGCTAGACATGGTGATCCATCTCTATCTACGGTAGCAATTCGTAATACTCTTCCTTCATCAAGGAATTTTTTTACCTCACTACTTATTTCAAACATTTTTACTTTCTCCAATAATTTTTTCCTAAATCTCACACAAATTATTATTTATAGCGTATTTCGGCCGAAAACATCAGAATAAATCCCTAATTCTAATTTCTGACGGAATTTTTAAATTATATTATCATTACTCCTATTCTCATTAGTTTTTCTTCGATTTCAAATGAATGTTAACAATCCTATAGAAAAAATCTAAAAAAGTTTATAATTTTAAAAAAACTTCCATATATTTCGATATAATTCTCAGGAGGAAAAAGTAATTTGCCAAATGACGTGTTCTTTTCCCCAGCATGGTTATCAAATCGCGCTGCAAGTGACCGAAGTGGGAGTATCATTCGGAAAATTCGGAAAATTTTCAGAGATGCAAATTTTTCAGAGAAAATAAACAAGGGAGACCTTGTTTGTATAAAAACAAATTTTGGTGATCCAGGCAACACAAACGTTATTCGTCCAGTTGTCTATAGGACTATTGCTGAAATGATACATGAAGCTGGAGGAAAACCCTTCCTTGCAGAGACTACGGGCCATGGATATATGAATCATAAACGATCAGCAGCTCACTATATAGAATCTGCAACTTGGCATGGGTTGACTATCGGATCCGTAAGAGCTCCTTTGATCCTTTTAGATGGTTTCTGGGGAGTAGATGGTGTTGAAATTAAAGTTCCTAATAACCTTGTAATTGAAAAGGCTTGGGTAGCTCGTGGACTCATTGGGGTGGATCATGTAGTCAGTGTCTCACACTTTAAGGGACATTCCCCTTATACACGAGGCCAATCGATCGCTGCTTCTCTTAAGAATCTCGGTATCGGGTGTACTACGAAAACAGGTAAATATTTAGCCCATTTTGATCCACCTCTTTGTGTAGAAAAAGAGAAGTGTGATGGTTGCAAGAAATGCCTTTCTAAATGCCCTGTTCCTGCCGCGATTGAAGTATCGAATGGAAAGGCCAACATCAACGAAAATCTATGCTTACTTTGTGGTCATTGCAAGAGTCTGTGCCCTCTTAAAGCAATAGTTCCTTCTGGACAACATTCAGAGGAACTACTCCAAAAATATATTGTTGATCTCAGCAAGGCGGCCCTTGAAGCTGTAGGAAAAGAAAATTTCACTTTTCTAAACTCAGCTTATGACATTGTGACAGGTTGTGACTGTCGCCCAGTTAATAGTGTCCCACTTGTCCCTGATATAGGTATTCTTTTATCTAATGATCCTGTTGCTGTAGATAGAGCAACTTTAGATCTTGTAAATAAATCTTCAGGGATACCAGGCACGGAAGCTGACCAACTAGATTGTGTAGCCCCTGGTGAGCAAAAATTTGGGACAAGTCGCTTATTCGAGTTTTGCGAAACAGCGAAGCTTGGTTCTGGAGATTATAAGCTAATTAATGCTGCTCCCAAAAAAACTCCTCCCCTTCGCCTTTGATGGAAGTAACGATACGATCACACGATTTAGTATTAATCGATAGGAAAAGAAGAAAAAACGAACAGGTTAAATTCTCTAAAAAAGTTAAACTATGAAAGCTAATCCTTAAAGGTGTTTTTAAATGGAAAAAATCGGTACAGATGCATATGTATTAGATACTATGAGTCATACAGCACTACTAACAGCAGGTAGATTGATTCTAATTGATGCAGCAATGGAAGATACTGCAAAAACACTTATTTCAGAAATTAAAGCTTGTGGATATCAACCAACAGATATAGAAACAATAGTTATAACACATTCACATATTGACCATATTGGTGGATTATTCAGCGCAAAAGCACAGATGAGTGAACCAAGAATTGCATGTCACGAGCTAGAAATGGAGTCTATTACAAATCAAGTGAATGTTAACATAGATGATTTACTAGAAGATGGACAAATATATCAAGGTTTGTTAGTAATTCATACGCCTGGTCATACCCCAGGTAATATATCATTACTAGACCAAGAATCTGAGTTATTACTTGTTGGCGACAGTTTTCAAACAGTAGAAGGAGAAATCCAACCTATGCCTGATGCATACAATCAGGATCCAGCACAACACCGACAATCAATGAAAAAATTATTAGATTTCAACTTTAAAAAGGCAATTGTTGCCCATGGGCATGCATTACACTCAGAAGCTCATTCTTTATTGAATAGTGCAACAAAAAGAGAAGATTTTGCAGTTTGATAATTGAATGGAGAAATTCACTCGGATGGTACTTAGGTGACTGATACTATCATCTAACATACAATGAACTGTTTTCTGTGTAATTTCTTCCCCAACAAATTTGGAGGCTAACAGCTCTTAAAAAGCCATTTTGAACGATTCTAAAATTTTAATGCTGTTATTTTTGCCTTTAAAGATTCTAGGACAATATATTTGTTACACTTTGGACAATGACTATCCATTTGAAGTGCTTTTAATAAGAAATCAATCCCAAATGCAGTTTTACAGTGTGGACATGACGTTATTCCACAGGAAGGACAATATAATTGGTGACCTGAAGACCTAGCTTCCCAAATATGATTACAGTAATAACAACGATAAAACTTCGACTTTTTTATTGTTATTTTTTTAGTATATGGTCTCAGAAAAGTTGAATTAACAAAATATAGGTTACAATGGCATATTGGACAGCTTTTTTTAGATTCTAACCAAATGGATAGATGCTTAGAATGAAAATATGTCTGGCATTTGGGACATTGTTTGATTATTTCATTTTCAAGTATCTCACGTCTGCAAATACAGCATGTAGCTTTTAAAAAAGGTTTTGAAGTATCTAGGCTTTCTTTAGGCCCAATAAATGTAATTTGGTTCGCTATCTGAACCATGTATCACATACCTATTATTCCTGTTCTTAGATCTGTTAAAATTATGATTCTGAGATACTAAGATTAGTCACTATTTATTAAACCCATGATAGCAGAACCCTTCAATATTTATATCAATGACTCATGGATTTTCCGTACAATCGTAACAACGAATGGAAACCGTATTTCTTTACATGGAATTATTGCTGGTTTGTTGTTTGAGACAGGCAGCTCTTTGAGGACACAAGAAGATATAATTAGGTTGTACTATAATTTAAAAATAAAAAAGAGGCATAGAACGTGAGAAACTTGATTATAAGAGGTGAAGATCGACCTGGTACTCTCGCTGATACTGGAGATATACTTGGTAGGGCTAACATCAATATAGAGGGGATAGCTGGGTGTCGGTGTGATGGAAAAAGAGAGCTTCATATTCTACTTGAAGACACAGTCGTTGCACGGCATATATTAGTAGAAGCGAATATCGAAGTGATAGGAGAACGGGAGGTCCTTGTAGTGGATGTGAAGGATCAACCAGGTGAATTGGGAAATATCACTCGGAAAATAGCCAAGGTTGGAGTCAACATCAACCTAGTGTACTTAGCAACGAAGAATCGTTTAGTATTGGGAGTGGATAATCTAGAAAAGGCCAGAGCTGCGTTGCTGTGAGGTGAATCTGATGAGACTTGGTGAATTTACGGAATCTCAAATCTTAATCTTAGCAAAAACAGCATACGAGGAAGGAAATGCAAAGTTTTCACTTAGGGCGGACAAATCCGCGCTCATTGTTGTGGATATGCAAGATGAGTTTGTTAAACCCCACTGGACACCCTTTTGGATTCCTGAAGCAACACGACAAGTGGAAAGAATTAAGGCTCTAATATCAATCTGTAGAGAGAAAGGAATTCCAGTCATCTATACTGCGGTGGCATATACTCATTTCCGCCACGATCGACCATTCACTGGAGACCTGATGCCAAATCGGTATCCTGAGCTTGGAATTGAGGATCCATCAATATTTAGAGACGGACACATTTATGATGAAATCTCTCCCGTAACAGAGGACATTATTATCTACAAGCCCTCTTATGGAGCTTTTTATGACACTCCATTGGAAACTATACTTCGGAATCTCGGAAAAGATACCATCATCGTTTGTGGGACTTTAACGAATTATTGTTGCAGCATGACAGCCCGCCAAGGGTATGAAAGAGGATTCAAGGTCGTGTTAGGGAGCGATGTGACGTCAACGAATGATCCAACAATGCATGAAGCGGAACTAAAAGTCCTAAGGGCTGGATTCGCTCGTGTACTCTCCTTAAATGACATTCTTGAGGAAATAGAATAGATTTAAAGTTTATTTCCTTTTAAGACAAAGAATTGCCGATAGATTGAATTTTGGTTAAAACAAAAATGAAAAGGAGAACTAAGATTGAATGAACTTATTTGGGTAATCCCCCTCTTTATTTTTAAAATATTGTAATGAGAGTCCATTAGAGATTTTGATTAGAGAAAAGGTGAATTAACCCCAATTTTGGAAATTCATGAAACCTGAATGGAAATTAAATTCTTTTGTCATTATCACGAATGTAGACTGCTGGAGTACCAGCATATATCGTATTTGATGGGATTACTTGATCTTTTTTAACCAAAGAATTAATGCCAATTATTACGTTGTCTCCTATCGTAGCACCTGGTGTAATGATCGAGCGACCGCCAATCGTGACATTTTTCCCAATCTTCACTGGTTTTAATACTAAGTTATTACTCTCGGTTATATGTGATGAAATAATGGTATGAATTCCAATCAGACTACCTGAATCTATTGAAACAAGATATGAGTCTAATACAGTCCCAGAGGAAATATAGACATTTTTCCCAGTTTTTAATCCGTAAAGGGATAGAAATTTGCCAATTAACATTGAATATAGATGAGGAACAAAGCTAAAGGCTTTCAACATACTCTTAAAAATGCTAGGTGACACTATGGCAACTGAATATAGATAGGCTATATCAGTACCATGAGGATAAACACCAGGTTTAATAGAAGGAAGAAAAAGTTTACATATTACTTGAGAATGTATTACCCCGAAGGTTAACACAGATAAGAAATAAACTAGGGGCATTAATAAGGCAATGATTATCCAGACTAAATAATTATCCATATTTTGAGCAATAAAATACAGAAGGGTCAGTTCAGGTAGAAATACGCATAAAAACACTAATATAGTAAAGGAAAAATAAAGCCATAATCGGACTATCAGTTTTAATCGCAAATAATCGCCAATTCACCAAACAAGGTGCTCTTTATTTATTCAATGCTTAATCTTTCCCTCATTCATTAAGTCTTTGATTGTATTAGCAATGTCCTCGATAGGAACAATTGGGTCTACTCGGTGTTGATAATATAGATCTATATAATCGACATTAAGCCATTTAAGAGACCCTTCAATTGATTTTCTGATCTGTTCAGGGTGACTGTCTTGCACTTGTTTCCCATTTTTTATTTGGATACTGAATTTAGTGGCAATAACCACTTGGTCCCTGTATGGGGCGAGAGCTTCACCTACTAATTCCTCATTTGTGTATGGACCATATATTTCTGCTGTATCAAAAAATGCGATCCCGCTCTCAATAGCACTATGGATAAGCTATATCATCTCATCTTTATCGGCAGTTGGACCATAACCATAACTCATACACCCAAGGCCAAGTGCGGAAACTTCAAGATTATTGTTTCCTGATTTTCTATATTTCAATTTATTTGACCAGTTTATTATATTCTTCTTTTGTTACTTCTTCTAGCCACTCCACATCCCCTTTTTGTATATTAGTCGATATTCCTAAGTGTACAAACCAACTATCCGCAGTAGCACCATGCCAATGTTTCACATTAGGAGCGATTTTTACTACATCTCCTTTTTGAATCAATTGCACTGGTTTATCTTCTTCTTGATAGTATCCTTTCCCTCCTGTGACCAACAGAATTTGCCCTCCAGGATGTTTATGCCAGTTATTTCTCGCACGTGGTTCAAAAGTAACATTATATACTGGGCAATTGAAAATCGGATCCATAGGAACCAGCATCTCAACCCATGCAGCACCAATAAAAAAATCCGCTAATATCTTTTCTCCTTTTGGAAAAATCATACTTTTACTCAAATCACTTAATTCATTCATTTTATATTCTCCTTAAATACCATCTAAATTACAAAATATTATCTTCTTGATCCAGGTGAACTAAAAGTTCGAATCATATACTAAACCTAATCTCCATTCTAGACTTGCAAGTTTTTTAACCATTTTACCACCTCATTTTTTGCATTCATCACGCTTCCCCCTGGAAAGGATTTTGCGTTGCTTACATTTGTCTTAGGACAAAGTTTTGTGATATCTTTAACACTCTTTCCAAGTCCACTTCCTTCATGAGTACAAAAAGGGATAATAGTTTTTCCTGAAAAATCATAAGATTCTAAGAATGTGTGAACCACCATCGGCATAGTTCCCCACCAATTCGGGTAGCCAAGAAATATGACCTCATATGCTTTCATATCAGATACTAGATTCGTTAGTTTTGGTCTTGCATTGCTTCTTAGCTCTTGTTTTGCCACTTCTGTCGTTTCTTCGTAACTTTCAGGATAAGGATTTATTGTATCAATACGAAACATCTCTCCACCTTTGATCTCATGTATCATCTTTGCTATAACTTCCGTATTGCCAATTGGTAGGTTTGCTATCTTTCCATTTACATAATTATACCCTCTTCGTGAATAATATGCAATTAGGGTTTTTTTCTCACCTGATTTCACTTTTTTCACCTTTTTTCTCCTCTAATTCTCAATTGATTTGAAATTAGTTTACAGGATGATGTTTACTAAACGTACTAAACCAGTACCATTGAATTTACGCATCCAAATTCTCAATGATCGTTGCTACTCCTTGGCCTCCTCCCACACATGCATTTGCTACACCATATTTTCCTTTTTTCTCTTTTAATATGCGTGCTAAAGTCCCTGTGAGACGAATCATTGTCGCGCCTAATGGATGTCCTATTGCAGTCGCCCCTCCTTTGATATTAACTTTTTCTTCTGGGATGTCAAATTTCTCCATACAATTTAGAGCTACTATACAAAATGCCTCATTAATTTCCCAAAAATCAATATCTTCAACGGTTAAATTCGCATTTTCTAATGCTTTACGTGTGGCAGGGACAGGTCCTCGTCCCATAACTCGTGGATCGACTCCAGCCCATCCAATTGATGCTATGCGTGCCATTGGCTCGAGATCTTTCTTTTTTGCTGTTTCTGCTTCCATGAGTACGGCCATAGTGGCCCCTGCATTCAAAGGAGATGAATTTCCTGCAGTAATTACTCCTTCCTCTGTTCCTTCTCTTTCAATATATCCATTTTTACTTCCATTTTTCTCTAAGTAAAATGGTACAGATATTCTGCGTAATCCAGCAACTCCTTCCAAAGTAGATTTTCTTGCTGCCATGTCCCTTTCTACAATCATTGGCTCATTAATTTTCCCTTCGACATGTCCTTTAATTGGAATAATTTCCCCGCCATTTATTCCAGATGTAAACCAATTTTTTTCCTGGTTTTTTATTGTTAAATTATGTGATCTGACACCAAATTTATCTAGATCTTCCTTGGTAAATTTTGGTACCTCCTCTTCATATAATCTTTGTGCTGTTTGGAGCATGTTAACAGAGTTTGTCATATCATATTCGGGATGGTAAAATAGACTATTTTTATCTTTATATCTCTCTATAGCAGGATCTATGCCAATTCTTCTTACCCTTGTCATATGTTCAAAACCAGTTGATAATGCACATTTGGTATATCCCGTCATTATCTCCATTGCTAGCATATGCATTCCAGCTCCAGCTGAGGCACATTGTTTGTCTATAAAAAATGAGGACACCTTCTCTGGGAATCCTGCTAAGTAAAGAGGAATCTTACCCCCATAAGTCCAATTTTCTAATACTCCTGATGCCACACCTACAGATACCTCTTCAATATCATTTTTTGTTATTCCTTTGTCCGCTAACTTCCCGTCGAACATGTTCATCAATAATTGGGCAAGTAATTCGTCTCCTCGAATCTCACTAAACACATCTCGTTCAGGTTGTTGTGGTCTAGATCGAGAAAATGCTGTTCGAGCATAATCTACGAGCCATACTTCTTTGAAATTCATTTTATTCCGACTCTTATATTTTGATTTTCCTTTAAAATGAAATAAGGAGATAAATCATGATGAAGTATATTTATTTTCCTTGAAAATTTGGAGTTCTCTTTTCAAGAAACGCTGATACTCCTTCAGTAACATCCTCACTGCGTGAATTTATTGCATAACCCATTTGCTCAAATTGCAAGCCTATATTAAGTGGTACTTGAGTTCCGTAATCGATACTTTTTTTAATTAGGAATAAACTGTTTGTGGCAGCATTTCCTAACCAGGATGCTTTTTTGTGCACAAAATCCTCAAACTTATCATCACTTATAACATATGAAATTATTCCCCAATCAAACATTTGGGTGGCACTATAATGTTCCCCAAAAAACATCATCCTCTTTGCCCTCATTCTGCCAAGATTTCTTATTAATCTTTGAGTTCCACCATTTGCAGGAAAAATACCACGTTGAATTTCTGGAAATCCAAATATTGAGCGTTTAGAAGCAATAGATATATCACACACCAAAACTAATTCAAAACCTCCACCTAAAGCATATCCATCGATAGCTGCTATTATTGGTTTAGGAAACTCCTCAATTAGATTGTAGTATTTATGCCTTCTGTACATCGCATGACTTTGATTCCTTAGATTGGTTAAGTCAAGATCTTTACTCCCTCTATCTGAGAGATCAGCACCTGCAGAGAAAGCAGGTTTCTTTGTATACTCCTTTATTCCACGTAGGACTACACATCGTACATTTTGATCTGTTTCTACGGTTCCTAAAGCTTCAGTAATTTCTTCTAACGTTTGATTTTGGAGAGCATTCAATTTTTCAGGTCGGTTTATTGATATTATTACATAATTATCTTTCTCTTTTCTTTCAATCTTTACATGTTTGAACTTGTTTTCATTTGACATTTCAATACCCCTTTCTCATATCCTCAATCACATTCAAATAATCAATTTAGTCAGAATATATAGTAATTTACACCATCTCAATGAATTTTCCTGATTTTAGGAGTTCCACAGGTTTAAGATATGATTTCTGAAGTTTTTCAGAATACTTTTCAAGAAGTGCCACCAACTGCTTGTAGTTTTTTGTAGCAGATTTCATTGGACCAGGAAAATTCATTCCTGCAAGGATGGCTTCGTCAATTACTTTCCAGCTATGACATATACCTTCTTCTAACACACGACAACCCTCGTTGGCTTGAATCGCGGTATAAACCATGGGATCCACAATCCCTGCCTTTTTAGATAAGTCTGGCTGAGGACGTCCTTTAGACCAGTCATAGAAACCTTGCCCAGTTTTTTTACCCAAATTACCTTCTGCAACTTGCTTTCTCACCACTTCACCAGGGGCGAAGTCAGGTGAGAGCGTTTCAGTATAATATTCTGCTGTATGAAGTGATATATCACGACCAACAAAATCTGCCAGAACTAATGTACTCATTGGGGCCTCTGGATTTGATATATCCGCATCAATTTGTTCCCATGGAATACCTTTCTTATATGCGAGATCGTAAATATAATCAGAATAAATCCTCCCAGGAGCTAATACACGATTGACAATAAAACCTGGTCGATCCTTCAACACTCGGGGGACATATCGCTCTCCTCTCAAGCATGGTAAGCTTTTCCCAACCTCTACTCCAGTATCCATTGCTTCTTCTGAGCTCTTTTCTCCAGCAACGATTTCAATCAAACGCATTAAGGGTGGAGGATTGAAAAAGTGCATACCGATGACATTTGCAGGGTTGTTACATGTCTTTGCAATATCTGTTATCCGAATACTTGATGTATTTGAAGCAAAAATACAGTGTTCAGGAGAATTTTCAAGAGCTTCTTTACAAACCTTCTGTTTTATAATCAATTTTTCTATTATTGCCTCAATTATATAATCTACATTACTTACTGCTTCAATTAAATTAGTGGTGGTCTTCATATTCTTTAAAATATTAGCTGTAGATCCTTCCTGTAATTTTCCTTTCAATTCAAGTTTGTTTAAACCATTCTCGATATAGGAGACTGCGTTTTCGATGATATTCTCTTCAACATCCATCAGGATGACGTTATACCCAGCCATCAGACACACCTGGGCAATACCTTTTCCCATCTGTCCCACTCCAACTACAACAATATTTTTCACTCTTCTCATTTGAATCGCCTTATTCAACACTTTGAGAGCTTATATATTTTTTTCAGCCATTTTGAGGCTATAGATATTGCGATCTATATTCTCATTTAATTTTAGTTAATTCCGAATTTTAATATTATGAATTACTGTCTTAATTTCGAACCTAGACTGATTATAAAAGTTAGTGTGAAATTTTAACCTCAAACATGTAATAAAATTAAACCTCTCTCCCCATTGACAAAAACATATGCAATTTAATTTTAGGTTTTCACGAATACTTCATTTTACAAGATCTGTTGTAACTTTGTTGTTTATTCTCTTTGATATTGAGGGGATCTTGTTTAAAATGAATGAGAGGATTAACCAACCTACTGTCAAATACATAAGAATGAATTTGACGAGTGCAAATGTCGAATGTGCGATTGCAAGCCAGTTTGGGAATCCTATAGGATCAGTAGTCATCGCAAGGAGGAAAATATTTTCTATTGCGTCACAAATTGCTGATAAAATCCCAGCTATTCCCATTATTTTACCTAGTTTCCGAGGTAAACTTCCCTGTTGATAGTCCCATGAAAGATAATTCGCACTACAATAGAATAAGCAACCATAAGCGATCATAAACACATAATCCATGAGATTTCCTAGAATAAAGAACGTCATGTCCTCAGATTTCATCATAGTAAAATATGTTTTAATTACTTCAGCGTTAAATCCTAGCTGAGTGTCATTCAACGTACCAGGATATCCAGATAATTCCAATAGGAATATCACGACCGTAGCTGTTATTAACACTACTGGTAAGCTGATATATATCAATCGTTTCATCAGGGGTTTTCCTGAGCCTTTTAAATCTATATTATGGATCTTTTCAGTTTTTTTCCAGTTCATTTCTTTCACCTTTTAAATGAATGAACATTCATTCACCATACAGATACGTTTTTAAGTGAATGAACGTTCATTTATATGTATTTCTATTTCCATTAATTCTCATGAATTTCACCTAAAGGAGATTTTCGCGTCGAATGAGGCCCAAAGATCAGACCAAATATAATGCTATTATTAAAGCTTCGCTTGAGCTGGTAAAAGAGTTGGGATTTACTGGTATTTCGATTTCAAAAATTGCCAGACAAGCTAATATTTCTCCAGCTACAATTTACATACATTTCAGGAACAGAGAGGATCTCTTTACTAAGTTATATATGAAAATAAGAACCGAAATGAGTAATGGTGCATTAAAAGGTTTACATGAAAAGATGGATATAGAACAAGTTTTCAAATCTATTTGGAGAAATTCCTTCTCATATAATCTTAACCACCCTGATTACCTCATTTATCGTGAAAAATTTGAACAGACCCCAATGATGGAAAACATCAAACATGAAGATTTTGAATTGTATAATTATGTCAGGAACCTTTTTCAACGGGGTATAAAAGAACAGATCATCAAAAATCTACCAATTCCACTTCTGACATCATTCGCTTTTTTCCCGATTATCACTTTATTAAACTTCCACTTTGAGGGGGTGTTTAATATGGATGAGAATCATATTACTGAAGCCTGTGAGGTCGCATGGAATGCTATTAAGATAAATGCTTAAAGATTAAACAACCAAGATTAATATAAAAACAAAGAAATCATTCAAGTCCTTTTAGAACATCATTGAGGATTTCTAATGTTGTTTCAATAATCATTTTTGAAGTCGCATTTTTGATGGTTTTAGCCATTAATCTATAGGATCCTGTAACATTAATATTGATTTTAATGAAAACACCAATATCTGAATCAATATCTTCAAAACTTATTGAATAGAAAACTTCACCTGGAGCAGGAGTAACTTCGAATTTTGTTGACCGTTCAGTTCTTGGGCCTATCTCAATGTTTGAAAACTCTCTTCCCTGAGCTATAGTTTTATGTTGTACAATTGCATCAAAGAACTTGTCTTTTATTTTTCCCAGATCTAAAAGTGTCTCCTTGAATTCAAATATTAATTGCTTATCTTCTGGTTTTTGCTTTTCTTTACCACTTACCACCACCCTCACTCGGTCAATGTTCTGAATTCGTGCATAGGGAGTTTGAGAGTCACTTTGCCTGTGCGAGGTTACACGAACTGCTGGGAA
>JBHLPG010000435.1:0-2948 GCA_048939725.1 Promethearchaeota archaeon
TAAGCATCCTGAGCTTGGTCTTGAAGAATTCCGAACATCAGACATAATCGCGGAATATCTTGAAGCATTAGGTATCGATGTTAAGCGCGGACTAGCTAAAACAGGAGTAGTAGGCATATTAAGGGGTGTCTCTTCAGGCCCAACGTTATTAATACGCTCTGATATGGATGCTCTTCCAATTCAGGAGCAAACTGACGTACCATTTAAATCAGTGAACTCAGGGATTATGCATGCATGTGGGCATGATGCACACATGAGTATGCTTCTAATTGCAGCGAAAATCCTTTCATGTCACAAAGATAAAATAAATGGGACCATAGTTTTCGCATTTCAACCCAATGAAGAAGTGGCAGGTGCGGAGTATATGGTGGAAGACGGTGTACTTAAAAATCCAGAAGTTAATGCATCCTTTGGGTTACATGTATGGAGTCTACTCGAATCAGGAAAGATTGGAGTTATTGAAGGTCCCATCATGGCCTCAAGCTGGTACTTCAAACTGACAATTAGAGGTAAAGGTGGCCATGGTGGATCACCTCATACCTCTGTTGATCCAATAATTTGTGCTAGCTATATTATTCAAGCAGTTCAGACAATTCAAACCAGAGATACAAGCGCATTAGAACCAACAGTAATCACGTTTGGAAAAATAAATGCTGGAACAATGAATATCGTTATCCCAGAAAGTATAATACTTGAAGGGTCGATCCGTTGTCTTCATGAAGGTGACAAAAGAATACATGAGCGATTTGAAGAGATTGTCAAAAATATCTGCATAGCATTCAGAACAAGGTATGAACTAGAATTTATATGTGGTAATCGGTTACTAATTAATGAAGGATCCATGACTAGAATAGTCAAGTCTATTGCTGATCAAGTTGTAAGTCCAGAGAATGTTGTTGGAGAGGAAGTACGAATGATGGTAGGAGAGGATTATGCCGAGTTTGCTAGACGAGTTCCAAGTGCTTTTTATTTTATTGGCACAAAAAATGATGATTTAGGAGCTAATTATCCCCATCATCATCCTCGATTCCAAATTGATGAAGAGGCTCTTTCAATTGGAGTTGAAATGCATATTAAAACAGCATTAGAATACTTTAAAACATACCATAATCGCTAATTCTAACGATTATATCGTTATAAACTATAGAGGAATGAAGTTGCCCTTTGTAAAACTAGTTGACATTAATATTTATTATGAAATAAATGGAGAAGGAACTCCAATTGTTTTCATTCAAGGTGCCTTTGTTAGTTCAACAATGTGGGAAAAACAAGTCAAATTCTTTTCTAATAAATTCCAAACTCTAATCTATGATCTTAGAGGGCATGGAAAGACAGGAGCCTCTACTCGAAAAAAATACTCCGTAGACCTTTATGCTGATGATTTGATAAAGCTAATTGATGCTTTAAAAATAGACAAGCCAATTATTTGTGGAATAAGCCTAGGAGGAATGATTGCTCAAGTTTTTGCCACAAAATATCCAGAAAGATTATCTGCTTTAATCTTAGTAGATACAGCCGCAACAATTACTCTTACACGGTGGGACTATATAATGCGTTATCTAGTGGGGCCAAAATGGCTGATGCTACTCACATTACGAATGATAGGTGTTCATAGATTTATAAGGTTCTCATTTTGGTTTGGAAAAATTACAAGAAGCAAAGAATGGCTTGGAAATGAAGAGATAATAGAATATGAAAAAAGCGAGATGTTAAACCTAGATAAAAAAGAATACCTGAAAATCTTTGGCTCATTCTATGATTTTAAACTGCAAGAATTATCTTTAGTACAAGTGCCTACCCTTGTCATGAATGGGGAACATGAGGCTAAAAGCATCTTCAAGCATGCGGAAAAAATTCAGAGTTTAATACCTAAATGTCAAGTAGACGTCATAAAAAATGCGGGACATACGTCTAACATGGAAAATCCCGAAGAATTCAATCGTAAAATGGCTGAATTTCTTAATAGAATTAATATTTATTAAAAATAACCCTCAAATCTTCTTTTATTTAGTTAATTATTTAAGTAGGAATAAATTAACTAACAAGAATTACTAAACGTAGTTTAATCACATCCGGGTGACAAAATTGTGGAATAAAAAAACTTTCTATTCGGTTTTAGGATTTATTGTGTTTCTAGCTCTTGCATCATCTAGTCAAGAGATTGTTTTCTACCAAGTGACTGCTCAATCAACAGTTAATGCGAATATCAATCATAATTTCATTGAATTATATACAATAACAAGCTTTCCATCAACGAGAGGTGTAACTGTGGGAAAATGTCATCCTGATGAGGTACCAAGGATAATCCTTGGGAATTATGATGGAACAATAAGAATCCTCTCCCCTTCAGGTTCAAACTATATCTTAGAAGCTGAACTTTTTCTTTCTCCCAACTCTTCTGATACTTTTGAACCATTCTTAGTCTATGATTTTGATGAAGACGGTCTTCCAGAAATTTTTGGGAAGTTTCAAGGAAAAGGAGTATTTATTGGATGGAATGGTACTGGTTATTCCAGAAAATGGCAAACTGAAGGAAACCTCATTTATTTAGATGGAGTTCCTCAAGTAAGTGATATTGATCGAGATGGGGATCCTGAATTAATCGCAAACACACGCACGTCAACTTATATTTATTCATGGGACTCTGGTTTTGTCAACTTCCAACAAGATGTAGTCCTTGCTGGGGGGGCTTGGTTCGAGGTTGGTATAGGTGATATAGATAGAGATGGAGAAGATGAGATTATCACTTCAAGTACCCCTATTTTACATGTGTATGGGTATAATAAGGGCTCCTATGAAGAAGAATATCAACGTTTTTATTCAGATATGGATTATAGCGCTTTTACAGTAGTCGATATTGATAATGACCAAGAATTAGAGATTATTGGCGGTTTAGGAAACGTAGGTGCATCAAATTATCCGATCACACAATTTGAATGGAATGGGGT
>JBHLPG010000106.1:0-11895 GCA_048939725.1 Promethearchaeota archaeon
CTCTGAAAAGGACTTTTTCTTCGTTTCTTTCGGATTAGAAGTAATTGATGAGTCAATTCATGATTCTAGAGTTATTCAAGAGGGAGGATTTGTCCCGGCTATTGTACTTTTGTTTTATCCTAAAAAATTCGATTCACTATTTATTACGAAAAAGAATGAAATAATTCTTTATCTTAAATCTGCAGGTAATGAAGTTTCACGGATTACTGAATGCAATGGGGAATTCCTGACTGGTATAGAGAGAGGAATTCTCAACATCATATCCCCTTTGAAAATATCGAAGCCTCTTGATGATTATTAATTTCTTGAGTAGATAAAACTTATGGGTTCTTAAAACTGCTAAATTAGTCTTACAGTTTCAATAATTTGTTCGAGGATTACTAACAGGTTTTTATGATCCTTCTTATCGCTTATCAGAGTGAACATGTATTCAACAGGGTCTATTAGTAGGGTGAGGCTAACCCACACAATATCAAATTTCATTCCTAATTGAACGACTATTCTCCCATAGATCAATTGTCGGGCTGGCCATTCAGCATGAATTTTAAATTGTTTTTCTTTCATCATTTTGAATTTTTGGACTCCCTGGTTTGTGAGAAGCCTTTTAATATTGTCAACATCCGCTTTGGGATATTCTTCTATATCAAGATATCCTGAGAGAACCGGCCCGCTAACTGTAAGATTAGCGTTAAAATCTCCCTTAAGTATTTCTCTAGGCGCAAAGAGTATTTATTATTCATAGTTATTCCTCATCCCTTAATTGTGTGATATTTCCGAATAATTATGGGGATTTTTCACTACCTTTAGACATTTATTTAGATTCCAGGATATCCGAAACACTTCCCATTAAAGATATCTAAGTATCTAGATAAATTGAAAGAAGAAGAGATTAAGTAACGTTTTCAATAATTTGCCCATCTTTCATGTAGACAATCCTATCTGCGAAAGCAGCCATTTCTTGATCATGTGTAACCACAATGAAAGTGATTCCTTTTTCATCACAAAGCTGTCGAAATGTCGTTAAAACTTGCCTTCCAGTTTCACTGTCTAGATCTCCAGTGGGTTCATCTGCAAATACCACCAAGGGGGAGTTAATGCATGCTCGTGCAATAATTACCCGTTGCATTTGGCCTCCAGATAACTTCATTGGATCTTGTTGAGCATATTCAATTAGGCCAAGATTCTCTAATAACTCATGGGTACGGGTATCCAAATTGGTAGTTTTTCCAGCCATTAACGCTGGCAAAACAACATTTTCCTGAACATTTAATCGAGGATCAAGTAAGTACTGTTGGAATATGAACCCTATGTTATTTCGTCTAAATTCTGAAAGTTCGTTATCACTCATCTCGGCAATATTTTTTCCATTAATAAACACATGTCCACGGTCAGGAACATCAAGTCCAGCCATGATGTTAATTAATGTTGTTTTTCCTGCTCCTGACGGCCCTAAGACTGCAACAAATTCCCCTTGCTGAACTTTAAGATTAGCTCCGCGGAGAGCGTACACTGTACTCTGTGAGGGTGTATATGTTTTATGAATCCCAACTGCTTCTATAACGATTCCTTCTTCATGTTTATGGATAAAATCATCCTTGGTTGACTCAAGAGCCACTCCTCCTGATTCTGGAGACAGAAAAGCGATATCCATGAACCGATCAGCCCAGATTTTAACTTCTCTCAATTGAACTGGTAGTTCTATTATTGCTGAATGAAATTTTTCAAGGTTAACAGTAATTTCTCCTTGTTGGGCTGCTTTTTGAAGTTCTCGAATTGAGTTCTGAAGGTCTCGTAAAGTCTCAATATTGATTTTGAACTCCATTTTTAATTCGGAAAGATTCTTCCCATTATTTACTCGTGCTTTTATTTCTGTTCCAAACCCATTTAATAATTCAATTTCTTCAGCAGCAGAGGATTGAATCTCCTCAATTCTAGTGATCTGCCGAATGATAGTTCGAAGAGCATCAATCCCTCCAACTAAGTCCCCCACTAGGATTCCAAAAGCTTCTGAAGCTAAATCAGGATTTGAGATTGGAATCGCTTTTGACCCTGAAAATGAATCTCTAACGTTATTCACCCGTTCTGTAATATCTTTTAACAATTTTTTTAGAGATTTTAAGAAGTAGTAGGCAAAATTAAGGATTAATAACTCATCAAAGGCATTAAGAGCCGAGGAAGACTTACCAACTTCATATTCTCGATAAAACGTTCCATCGTGAATTACAATTCGATCTTCCCCTGTGTGTTTGAAAGCCCAGAATAGTATCCACGACCGTTCGACTATATAATGAATTGTTTCTTCAAGAAAGGTCTCCATTTTTTGATTTTCTTGAGAAATTAGGTCTCTTGGATTTGGAGGGCATTTGGGGATTGATTCCAAAAATTTTGCTAAGATTCTATTGGATTCTAACTCTGAACGGTTACACTTCATTCGATTACGTAAAAGATTTGTTGATTTTTGGGTATAATCACAATATAAGGAATGAATGGGTTCCTCAACAATAAAACCAGCCTTTGGTTCAAGAGAATTAATATTTGTATAATGACTGTTTGCTAACAAAAAAGTATTAAATTCTCCAACTGATAGTTTGGGTTTTTTAGTTTTAAGTCTCTTTTTCAGTATTTTATGCAAATCATTCTGCAGTTTCTTATTTTCAGATCGGTCTAATTTATTTATTAGAAATCCAACCATCAATTCATCATTAGTACTGGAAATTCCCATCAACAATCCTCCACAACTTCTCCATCACGAAGTCGGATAATCCGTTCACACTGTTCTCCAATCCACTCTGAATGAGTTACAAGGATGAGTGTTTGGCGGTTTTCGGTATTTATCCGCTTAAACATGTCCATTAAGTCTTCAGATGTTATTGAATCAAGGTCTCCTGTTGGTTCGTCCCCTAATACAATCACAGGTCGAGTTACCAACGCTCGAGAAATAGCTACACGTTGCTGTTGTCCTCCTGAGAGTTCTGGAGGAGAATGATAAATTCTATCTCCTAAACCTACTTCACGAAGAATCATTGTGGCTCTCCGTGTGGCTTCTGGATAACTAAAACTTTGAGCTAATAATGGAACCATGACATTTTCTAAAGCGTTCATGTAATCGAATAGATTGAAGAGCTGAAACACATATCCAATATTATCCCTACGAAATGAAGTCATTTGGCCATCTGAGAACGTAGAAATATCAACTCCATTAATTTTAATTGTACCAGAAGTTGGAGAGTCAAGACCACCACATATATTAAGCATCGTTGTTTTTCCACAACCAGAAGGTCCCATAACAGCTACCATCTCCCCTCTACTGATTTTTAGGTTAACACCTCTAAGTGCATGAACCTCATTAGGTGTACCCTCCCCATAGATCTTATGAACATCTTCAAGAACTAAAATATCATCACTCATTTTCCTTCTCACCTAACCATAATAGCGTAAAGCCTCACTTGGGGGAATCCGCGCTGCCAACCAACCTGGGATTAGTGCTGCTAAGACAACAGACCCCATAATCAATGCGCCATAGGTGCTTACTTGAGCCCATGGAATAATTAATTTCCAATTTACCAGATCCGCAAAAACCCATGCGAGATAATTTCCTACTAAAAATCCTGTAATAAAGCCCAGGGCTCCTAAAAACAATAATTCTAGAAGAATTGCTAATGAAACCGCTTTCTTTGAGAAACCAACGGATCTTAACATACCAATTTCTCGTTTCCTCTCTTTAACAGAACGATGAGATACAACAAGAAGCCCAATAACTCCAATTATCAACCCTGTAGATATGAATATCTGTAGAAAATTGAGAGCGCTTGCATTTGTTGCGTTTAAATGGTACTCAACATCCCAAAGATGATGAGTAGTAATTCCATAGAAAGTGCCGCCACTCAGGCTTAACAGAGAGTTTTCCCCTTTTTTATTTGAAAATTCCTCGATTTTACCTCCTAGCTCCTCGTTCTTCTCATAATCATACCCATGTATGGTTTCTATGAGAAACTCCTTGATTCCATAACTCAGAACACTCAATTGTGATGCGATTTCACTACTTAAGATAATTCCAGAGGCCCATTCATTGATACGGAGATTACAGGACGGAAAATAACTCAATCTGCCAGCATAGATCATTTCGATCAGGCTTCCATTCATTGCTGGAAAGCTCACGATTTCCCCCACTTCTAGAAAATAGAGTCGTTCACTGATAAACATTGGTAACCCAGATGGATCATCAGGGTCTACAGGTTCTAGGGTTGTCCGATGAATTTTTTGGCCTGTTAAGAAAGCCTTCCAAAATGATTTTGCTTCTTCTCGTGTTTCGTCTGGATTTTCTAATTGTTCCATCATCGACATTTGAGTATAGTAAGGAAGAAGTTTATCAAATACGAAGGGATACAAAACTTCTCCATCATCAGTTGAGTAACTGGGAAAATCGATTGTTATAAGTTTCGTGTAGAAAATATCTTCCTCGGGAGATATTTCAGCACTAGCACCTCTAAAAGGAAGCACTCCTCCTACCCCTAAGGGATATATTTGTTCTATTTCTTCAAACTGATTCTGAAGAATATTAGGATAGTTAAGGGAGGAGAGGTTAAATGGAGTTTGAGATTCAACAACTAACGAGACTCCTGACATGTAATATTCCCAAGTGTGACTTGAACCACCTACTTGGGTCGCAGCATATGAGCCTACAAAGAAATTTAATGAGAGAATAACCGCAAAAGTAGCGAAAGTCAGAACAGCACGGGATTTCCTTGAGTTGATATAACGGGTAGCCACAAGTCCTGTGGCTCTAGTTTTACTGAATATTGAAAACAATTTTCTTAACCCTGCAGTTAATGCTTCAAGATTAGCTCCTACTATTGTGGTTGTACCTATCACTGCAGCCAACAATCCATTCATGGCAATACTATTCGCGTTCCCACCTTCATCTGCCCATCCTACAGCAACATGAAAACCCCAGACTGTAAGAATAACTAACAAAAGGCCACTAATTGTCAAACTTAAGCGTCTGTAACGTCTTAACCTGAAACTAGAGAAAAGAATCCCTAAACAAACATAGAATAAAGCTTGGAAGTTTGCTGCTGCTTCCTCCTCGATGTTATGGAAGCCTTCTGGCGCGTAAAATGGATGTCCTTGTTGAATTAAGTCAATTAGGGATAGGAGACCAAAAATTAAGATAACTCCCCCAATAACGAGGGGCCATAATGGTTTTTTCCCATTTAAGGAAGAAGCTTTGTCTTTTGATTTTGTTCCACGGACAATGTCAATTATCGAGATTCCTTGTGCTCTTAGCGCAGGAACCATTCCTGTTACAAATGAAAGGCCAATTGCACAAGTAAAGGACAACAAAAATGCATTTGGTTCTATCACTAAGTCGAAGATAGACCTCGTAACTTCAGGATTTCCCATTGCTGAAAGCATTCCCCTGCTTAGATCATTTAACCAAATACCAACTACTATTCCTAAGATTAGGCCGAAGATCCCTCCCAATATTCCTGTTAATATAGTTTCAATAGAATATGAGACAAAAATATCCCGTTTTTTCGCACCAATTGCTCGGAGCATTCCAATTTGCTGCTCACGTTCTTCCATGTTCATTAATTGAATGTTGGTGATCAATAATAGACCTGCAATAACAACAACAACACCAAACATCTGAAATGTGCTAGCCAGGCCAGATACTCCCTCTTCTAGTCCTTCTCTATTATCTTCTCTTATGGTAGCAGTTAAAAGCATACTATCTTGAAAATTTTCATCTAAAATTATCTCAATCAGGCTTTTTGCCTCATCACTCCGTTCTCGTCCAAGGAAAGAGTTTTCTTGATGATCTTCTATTCCCACAGAGACTTGTGTTATTGGTCGATCCATACTGCTTGGAATGAGGGTTTGAACCGCTTGTTCACTCATAAGAATTCGTCGATAATCATTTGGATCCCCAGTTCTTCCGTATTCCCTATAATTATAGATATTTTTAATGGTAACATTATGAAAAATGGGATTTCCTCGCTCGTCTCTCAATGATATTGTTATGGAGGCGCCAATTCCTGCATCTAACGAATCAGCCAATTCAGGAGAGATGATGATCTCGTCTTCTTGTAATGAAGCAACATCTAGTTTTTCTCCCGTTGAGTTTGAATAAATGTATCCCCAAAAACTTCCATCAAAATCTGATCCAATCGTCTCAACTCTCACTCCTTGTTCAAATTGTCCTTTCTCTGGATAATACGCGGTCGTTGAATAGGCAATCTGGGGGAGAATGCCTTCAAAAACGGAACTAAATTCCTGTATTAAAATGTCTGAAACATTTTGAGAGAAATAAATCTCATTAACGGAAAAGACGAGTATGTCAGTGTTTCCAAATGATTCGATAAGAATTTCTTTATAGTTTCTTTCAACTGTGGTTCCCAGAATCTGTGTTTGGACAACCAATGCTATCCCAAGTGCAATCACAAAGGCAGTAAGGCAAAAATTACGCTTTCGGCGGCTAATCCCATGAAAAGTGTGTTTGAATATATACCACATTCAGTATCCTTCCTCTTTATCTCATTTGATAGTGCATAAATCATCAATTTTACATCTAGATTGGCTAAAGAGAACATTATTCATTGAATAATCAACTTAACTAACTTAACTCTTACAGAATATAAAAAACTAATTTTAGAGGCACTAATAAAGAGAATTTAGGTGTGTATAACATATTTAAAAAGGCAAACATCAAAGAATGTTCTTGAAAAGAAGGAGGAAACATTTAATATCAAATGAAAATCTGTTTTTCAAAGAAGTTTGATGAATAGAACGAGGTCAAATAATTAAAGCTACTAATCATCAAAATCTCTCCTGAATGTCTAGGTAATGCTAATGGATCCCAAGATCCAATTTTTTTCTATTAATCTATCGTATGGTCTTCTCTCTGAAGTTGAGGGTCTTGTGGAACGTTACACTCGAAATTCTAAGGCAGGATTCTCTGCGTATATCGACTTTGTGAAGAACCTGAAACCTTCTATAGAGAAAATTATAGTAGAAGGATTGAGAGACCCCTTAGAGACGGGCCTAATTTCCTCTAGATTATTAAGAGATCCTCTTGACGTAGCATTTTCCATCCAGTCGGGAACATCTGAAGAAAGAGAAGCACATGTTGTAGGATATCTCAAAGCTATTTTACAACTCGTTTATTGTAGTGCTAAGGGCTTAGATGTGTGGCAATTTTCAGAGACATTATTATACGAAGAAAGCGCGAAAGTTCAAAGTATTGGAAAGCTCTACACCATACTTCCGCTAGTTAAAATTGTTAGACAAGAAATTAGTGAATTAAATTTTCTCGAAGATTCTGCATTCTTTTTAGAAAAAGACGATGAGAAAATTGATGATTCAGCTGATACAAGGACTAATATAGGAAACGAAAAAATTAAACCTATATGCATTACGAATGATGATGAGGAAGATGCTTTGCCATTCACTGCTCGTCTAATGGCCTATTACCGCTTTCAAGAATATAAATCCACCTCCCCCTTGATTATTGATCCTTTCGCAGAGCGTTTAGCAGGTGATATGGTCGCATACGCTGATAAGCATAAATTCGTGGTTCAAAGGGGTGATTATCCTCTAGTACGCTCATACTTCATAGAGAATATTTTGTTAGACCCATGGTGCATTAATAACGAAATGTCCCAAATAGTTCTTCTAGGTGCAGGTTTAGATACTCGAGCTTATCGATTGGAGAATCTACAGACAAATCGGCATACTATTTTCGAGGTAGATCTTCCTTCAGTTATAGAATACAAAGAAGCAATACTTAAAGATGAAAAACCTCTATGTAATCTCGTACGTGTATCTGAAGATCTTTCTAGCACTAGCTGGGATTCATCTCTGAAGAAAACGGGATTCTCAACTAAGATACCTACTTTCTGGGTGCTAGAGGGACTCGCGTATTATCTGGAAAAACAAGTTGTTATCTCACTTCTCCAAACAGCAGCTAAGATGAGTACCAAGACTAGTGGCCTTTTTACAGATATCTGTGTCCCTGTTCTGGCAGAGCTGAAATTTGGCCCCTTTACTCCCTATTTTAAATGGGGCCTTGAAAAAAGAGCTGTTCCAGAATTTTTCGCAACCACTGGTTGGAAAGTTTCTTGTTCTTTCGCGGACGATCATGACCAAGGACGAGACGTTGGGCAGCGAGGGCTTATTTTTGTGTCGGGGGTACGAGATTAAGCCCGCTAGAGCAATTTAAAATCTTGAAAAAACCGAGAGTTATCTAATTGCCATCTAAAATATCTTAATAACTTCAGCAATTATTTCACCTCTTGGTAAGTTTAATGGTTATAAAAGCTCGTTCTTACGATAAAGAGAAAGATTTTGAGTATATCATGAAATTTCTCGGCGATTTATACGAAGAAACGAAATCCTATGAGAATTGGTTTCCTGATAGATTTGAAAACAGTAGTCATGACCGTGAAGATGGGATTAGAATTTGGGAGGAGTTCGATGAGCAGTTATCAGAAAAATTCAAAAAACCAGTCGCATTGACGACTCGAGAATCCCCTCAAAGCTATTTCCTTAATATTCATCCTAATTATCGTCATTTAGAAAAAGAAATGATTGAATGGATTCAAAAAAACTTCAAAGAAAGAATTGAAAACAACGATAAATCGAAAAGAAAGGTCTATATCAATATTCTTGAGGGAAATCAGCAGAGAGAAGAAACACTTAGCAACCTAGGGTTTAAGAACGAAGGTATATATGGTTATTATAGAATTAGAAAAGCAGGATTACCTATACCAAATTATCCCTGTCCTGAAGGATTTACAATTAGGGCCATACGGGACCGCGATCTTGATCAACAGGCTTTACTTATTCAACGAGTTTTTGGTCATGGAGAATGGTTTACAGCAGATGTTCTTCGCTGGATAAGAAGTTGCTCATTTGCACGAGAAGAATTAGATTTAGTTGCTGTAACAGAAGATGGCACGATTGCCTCTTTTTGCACTTATAGAGTCGATCCTAACAGTAACATAACTAGTTTGGAACCAATGGGTACAAACCCTGATTATAGAGGGTTAGGATTAGGAAAGGCTATTATGGTAGAAGGATTAAAGAGAGCTATGAAGTATAATCCCCCGTTTTTTTACATAGATGGAGCAGCCAACACTCCCGCTGCTAATAGATTGTATGATGTGACAGGTTTTCATGAAAAAATCACCATATTCTCATGGACAAAACATGTTTGACTTAGACAAGAAAACACAGAAGTGTAAGAATGGTTAATATTCCAATTCTCGCTATGTTCTTCGGATTAGTTTTAACCGTTCAGCTCCATATTGCTAAAGGAATGGAAAAACAAGGCATTGAAGTTTTTGATCAAATCAAAGCTAGGTTGAAGAAAGAAGAGAATCCAGTTGGGTCTAAGGAAAAACCACTCATTTACACTGTAGGGATGATCTTACACAACACGGTTTTTATATGGCAAATCCTTGGGACTTCATTCGGCTTAGCGAGTCATGTGACCTCAATGTTTGGTATTGGACTTATATTTCTAATGGTATATTCTTCTAAAATCCTTAAAGAAGATATTAGCAAAATAGAGTATATCGGGGCAAGTATTCTCGTCATAGGAACAGTAATCATAGGAATAGAAAATCTAAATCAAAGTATCCTTGAAAGAGCTTCAATAAATACAACTATCGCCTTAATCTTAATAGGTCTGTTCATTCTCATTGGTTTGGTCTTGGTAATATCAGCCATCAATCAGAAAAATCCTTTAATCATAGGAATCTCATTTGGATTATATGCAGGAGGGTTAGGTTCATTTGATCCGATATTCAAAGAACTGGGACTAACATATGGAGGAGGAAGTGAGGTCGCGCCAATCCATACATTTGGATGGGTATTGTATGCTATTTCATTTCTCATTGGATTCATTGCCCTTTTATTTACCCAATGGGGATTTGCACGGAAAGCAAAAGCTTCTGTATTAGTTCCTGTTTATAATAGTGTTTATGTTACTCTACCAATTTTTTTGCAATTATTTACTATTCCAGGATATATACCAAGTCTAATAACTGTCTTTGGCGTTGCGGTCACGATTATTGGTATAACATTGATGCAATACTTTAAAGATTTCAGTTCTAAAGAATTTACAGAAGAATCAAGAAATATGAGGTTTTAGCATGAAGAAAAAATCTTTTGTTTTCACAGGTGGTACCCTTATCGATGGGACAGGTGCTCTCCCTCTCCCAAATAGCGCTATTGTTGTCACTGGATCAAAAATTGCAGATGTCGGCCCTTCCGAAGAGGTCGAAATTCCAAATGAAGCAGAAATTCTCGATGTGAAGGGAAAAACAGTCATTCCTGGCTTCATTGATAGTCACACTCACTTTATTTTGATGGGAGTTCGGACCCTTTCTACGTTGGATCTTTCTAAAGCGAAATCTCTTGCTGAAGTCGTGGATCAAGTCAGTGTACGATTATCTGAAATACCAGCTGGAAGTTGGCTCACGGGTCATGGGTGGGATGAGAGTGGATGGCCTGAGAAAAGGTATCCGACTAAGGATGATCTTGATTCTGTTTCACCAGAGAATCCTGTGATTCTTACTCCTTGTTATGGACATTTAATGGTAGCAAACAGTCGAGCTCTTGATCTAGCTGGAATTACAAAAGAAACTCAAAATCCTTCAGGTGGAAAAATTGACCGCGAACCAGGTACCAAAGAAGCCACAGGGATACTTCGTGAGGAAGCGATGGACTTAATTGAGGCAATTAAACCTCCTACTACGAAAAAAGAATCTTTATTAGGACTGCAAAAAGCATGTGAAATTGCATTAAGTTGGGGTTGTGCAAGCATTCATGATTTAGGTTCTGATGCCATTGAAATCAATACATACCAAACAGCTCTTGAAAAAGGAATTTTGAAAGTTCGGGCATACATTATGCCCGATGCCCAGTTCACAGATGAGATGTTGGATGGATTAGAGACTCTAGGTATTAGAACTCGATTTGGAAATGACTTCCTAAGAATAGGGTCTATTAAATTTTACATAGATGGTTCTATGGGAGCACGTACAGCAGTTTTTTCAGAACCTTATGCTGATGAGACCTCTAATTACGGGATTTTTGCTGTCTCACCTGATATCCTTAAAGAGAGAGTCATCCGAGCACATAAATTGGGAATGCAGGTGGCTATCCATGCAATTGGTGATAGAGCAATTGAAGTTGCGCTAGATGCTATTGAAGCTGCTATTGAGAAGGAACCTAGGAATGATCATCGCCATAGAATTGAACATTGTGAAATCCTCACCGAGGAGCAATTAACCAGAATCAAGCAGCTAGGAGTTGTACCTGCCATGCAACCCAACTTTGTTGGAGAGTGGGGGCAATCAGGGGGAATGTACGAACAGCGACTGGGCGTGAAGCGGCTCAAATTCTGTAATCCATATAGAAGACTACTTGATGAGGGCGTCAAAGTAGCATTTGGTTCTGATTGTGGCTATTGTCCTCCTTGGCCGTTTAATCCAATTTATGGAGTCTGGGCTGCTATAAATCATCCTGTACCAGAGAGTAGAATTTCTTTAGAAAATGCCATTAGATGTTATACATTAAATGGAGCTTTTGCCTCTTTCGATGAAAATATTAAAGGATCAATCGAAGCAGGCAAACTCGCTGATATAGCTGTCTTATCAGAAGATCTGATTACATTTCCTCCAAAGGATATCAAGGATGTTAAGGTAGACCTTACAATGGTGAATGGTAAAATCCTGTGGAAAGTTAGCTAGATGATTCATTACCTTAAAATGGTCAATAGGAAAAATATTTTCCAATTAACATTTTTAACTAATTAAAATTTACGTGAAGGTGTATTTCCAGTTTTTACTCATCTTTAAAAATGAGGATGTATATGTAAAAATAACC
>JBHLPG010000107.1:0-11884 GCA_048939725.1 Promethearchaeota archaeon
CCTTCAGAGATACTCCTTATCTTTGGAATTCCAATTATTTGAGTTGCTGATTTCGTCATAACAACATAGATATTTGAGTAACGACTCGCAATTATAGCAATTTGCCGATAAACCTCTTCTAGTTCCATATCTCCCCCACATAGTAAGATTATGACTGAATTGTAAGTATTGATTGGCTTTTTTGATCCACGAATCTGAGAAAGCCCTTTTTCCCCTTGAACAGATTTTTCCTGACTCAGCTTTGTTAATACTTGCTCTGAGATCCTTCGAACCAATTCTTCGTCTATTTCCATGGTTAGGTTCTCCTATAACTTACAGTTAAATCTCGTTGCTCTCCTTTCGTTTTAATGAAGTCTACTATTCCTACTATTAACGCATCAACGGCCCCTTTCTCATTACCCATAATACTCCGAATGGAATTACCTTCTTGAATTATAAGCACACAATCTCCTACCCCAGCTTGAGCACTATCAAGCGCAATGAATGATTCTCCAACAAACTCACCTTGTAAGTCAATAGGACGAACGACCAGGATTTTAAAATTCTCATGGCTCTCTGTTTTAATGGTGGCTACAAGTGTCCCGATTACTGTAGCTAAAATCATTGTATTTCTTCCTCCGAAGGTTTATTTTGAGGTGGCTTTGGTTCAGCAATGGTTTTTCTCGGGGGTCTTCTTCTGGAAGGTTTTCCCATTAAGGGCTCTGTGATTATTACAGGTTCTTCTTCTACTTCATCACTTACTATTCTTTTGATTGGTTTGGGTTTCTTCTTCGCTGCTTCAACTACGGTGTATTCTTCAACAAATCCGACAACGCATTCATCTATCGGAACTAATTCTCTGGGTATAGCAATTGCCGCCTCTTTCTTACTGACAATGTAGACTAGATCTCCTTCTCCCGCGGTGAAAATTCCGTCAGCAGCAACATAAGGGCTTCCGATAGGTTGGAAATTATCATCCAAGCCTTGAATAATTAGAAAACGTAGCCCCTCGAGTCCAGGGTCTTTCACTGTAGCAACAACATTTCCAATGACTTTTCCAAGTTTCACGATTTTACAACTTCTTTTCAATATCTCGGATCTTATTTACACGGCGTTCATGCCGACCCCCACCAAATGGGGTTTTTAACCACACTTTCACAATTTTTTGAGCCATCTCCCTATCTATAACTCTAGCTCCAAGAGTCAGAATGTTTGAATCATTATGCTCTCTTGCTGAGTGGGCTGTGAATTCATCAGTACATGGTGTTGCTCGGATGTGCCTCACTTTGTTTGCGACTATTGCACTTGCCACCCCAGTTCCGTCGATTATGATCCCTTTGCTCTCAAGGGAAACTGCAATATCTTGGGCGACAGATAGAGCAATATCGGGATAATCAACAGCATCTGTAGTATAACATCCATAATCTTCCACTTCATAACCAAGACCTCTTATGAAGGCAATAAGATGTCTTTTTAATTCAAATCCACCATGATCGCTTCCGATGATAATCTTTTTCATTGTATTTCCTCACATTGGTCATATCAAATGCTATAGTAAGTGTTTTATCAAATCTTTATGTGGAGCTGGTATTATTGTTGTGGAAAGAACCAACCCTTCATTTTTCACTCGATTTACAGCTGCATTGATTGCTGCTTTAACAGCGCCTACTTCACCGGTGAATAATGCGAATGCTTTACCTCCTAGAGCACGGCTTAAGCGAATCTCAATTAGCTTGATTTTTGCACTCTTAACCGCCTCGTCAGCGGCCATTACAGCTGATGGTGCAGAATAGGTTTCTATCATTCCTATGGCACCAATCTGTTCAACAGAAGTAGTTCCACTAATTGCTGGAAATACTTCAGGATGTACGTTAGGAATGATTGTGAATCCAGTTACTGTTTCTCCAGCTGTCCTACTTCCAATATCCATGGAGCTTTTTATTGCTGAAATCGTCCCTTGAATTATGATCAAGTATTTTCCTGGACACACGGGTGTTGAAACCAATAATTTCACATCAGCGGCTTTAGCCATGGAATCGGCTGCAAGAAGACCTCTGGCCATGACGTTGGTTTCTATGATTCCAATTGCACGCATTATTATGACCTGTCAAGTCTTAGGAGGAAAAATAGTTTATTGTACAGGAAGAAGCTCAAACTTCATCTACATGCACTAATAACAACTTATTTTCCTGGTAATATTGATTCAACTTCTTCATGTGGACTTGGGATCACATGAGCTGATATTAACTCGCCAACTTTACGGCCAGCAAGAGCTCCTGCTTCAACAGATGCTTTTACAGCTCCTACATCGCCACGAACCATCACAGTCACATATCCGCCACCTATTATCTCTTTTCCAATGAGGTGGACGTTTGCTGCTTTTACCATCGCATCAGCTGCTTCAATAGAAGCAACTAAACCCTTAGTTTCTATTAAACCTAATGCTTCTTTAGCCATTTTTGTTCACCATATCTTTTATACTACTAGTTTTTATTTTCTATTGTTATCTCATCTTGGATCTTTGTAACAGTTCCTCGTATACTTGCATGAACCATCGCTCCAAGGGAATCTTCAGGAATTCTTCCTATCACGTCTCCCTCTGATACAATATCCCCTATTTTTACTGTGGGGATTGCCTGAATTCCAATATGCTGTTTTAATGGAATTTTTACCCACTTAATCTCCAAAGGTGGTGTTGTTATTGGAGATTTTTGATCATTATAATCAGTCAAACCTAATCGAGCGGTCAGCCTCTTTGTAGGTAATCGTCTAATCCCCCTTTCAGGATGTATCTCTAATTCCTTACGTTTGTGTGGAGTTTTCATCCCTTCAGCAATAAGTTGATTTTTAATTTCCCAAACAATTCTGGCTGGATCAAGTCCCATAGGACATCCATAATACGTACATGCCCCACAAAATACACACAAAAAGCTACCAGTCAAATCACTAGTCTTCACATCCCCTCCGAACGACACAACTCGCATAATTCTGTCAGGATATAAATCATGCCCAAGTAGGTGTCGAGGACAGACTACAGTACATAATTCACACTTTATACAAGCAGCGCTTGAGATAACTGCCTTACGTGGCATTGTTTCCGCTTTCATTGCAATCAAATAATGATCAGCAGGTAACACAATAATTCCAGAGGTTGTTTTTGTAATAGGTGCTCTAAGATCAGGTAATAATTCTCCCATAATTGGTCCACCTACTATAACCTTATAGGAATCTACTGAGGAACCTCCGGCCAAATCGATTGCAGTTTTAATGGGGGTTCCAATAGGGAATCTTATTGTCTGAGGCTTTTTTACCGCACCAGCTACTGTCACATAACGAGAGGTGACTGGAAAACCTTCCGTAGCTTCTGCCATATTGACTAAGGTGCCTATATTGTTCACGACTACCCCTATATCTAAAGGAATCCCCCCCTCTGGAACAGATTTTTGAAGTATATCATGAACTAAAACAAACTCATCTCCCGCTGGATAATAATCTTCTAAGAGAAAAATTTCAATTCGCTTTTCTTGAGAAATCGTTTTTCGAATTGCTTTAATCGATGGGATGAACTTCTTTTTTATTGCTATTATTCCTTTTTTCGCTCCTGTTGCCTCCATCCCTATTTTCAGACCTTTTATTACTTTTTCAGGAAACAGTGCCATAAGTTCTTGATCAACATGTAAAAGAGGTTCACATTCAGCGCCATTTGCAATATATGTATTGACTTTAGCAGATATCTTGACATGTGTTGGAAAGCCCGCTCCTCCAGCTCCAACAATTCCTGCGTTCTTCACCATTTCTACTAAATCAATACTCACGTTCTATCCTTCTTTCTATTTCTCACACTATTCTGAAAGCATCAACTAAGACACATCGCCGTTGGCGAGTGAAAGTTCGTGCCGAGGTTAGCCCTTCCCCAGTTGGTCCAGCAATTGTCATTGTTGTAAAACCCTCGCCACCGAAGCCAAGTCCAGCATAAGAAGGAGCGTTTTTTACAAAAATAGTCGTTTCAATGTGCTTTGCTACCAGACTCATATTGCCTAGACTATCACTCCACATCGTAGCAGTATGTTTAAATCCATGTTCTGCTTTTTTTGCTCTTGCAAGAGCTTCTTCAATAGTGTTTACACGAACAATCGGTAGAATAGGCATTAATTGCTCTGTGATAACGAAAGGATGTGTATCATCAGGCACTTCTGCAATAATTAACCGAATATCATCTCCTACTTTGATCCCAATCTGTTCCAGAATATGAGGAGCATCCTTACCTATAAATTTCACATTTCTTTGAGGGTGTTTCTCTCCTATGTCAGTAAAAACCAGTTTGACAAGTTCTTCAATTTGTCTTCCTTTTACCTCATATGCACCAAATCTCTGCATTTCAGCTACAAGGTCATCGGTAATGTTATCAAATGCAAATACCTCTTTTTCTGCAATACAAACAATATTGTTATCAAAACTCGCCCCTTCTATAATTCCCCGAGCAGCTTTTTGGATATCAGCCGTATCGTCAACAATCACAGGTGGGTTCCCTGGGCCAGCAGCAATGGTTTTTTTACCAGAGGTCATTGCTGCTTTCACTACTGCTCCTCCACCAGTAACAACTAGACATCGAATTTTAGGGTGCTTCATTACCGTCTGTGCCGTCTGAATTGTGGGATTTATCACAGCTGATAGAACATTTTCAGGGCCTCCTGCTTCTATGATAGCCCGATTCATTAAGCGGATTGTTTCATTAGTACATCTTTTAGCTGCAGGATGAGGATTGAATACAACAGTATTTCCTGCGGAAACCATTGAGAGGGAATTATTGATAATGGTGGCTGTGGGATTTGTAGAGGGAGTAATAGACCCGATCACTCCATAGGGAGCCATTTCGACAAGTGTTAATCCCCGATCCCCTGTCCATGTTGTAGCATCTAAATTCTCCACTCCTGGTGTTTTTCTTGCACATAGAAGGTTTTTTGCTACTTTGTCATCAAGGCGCCCGATGCCTGTGTCCTGAATAGCTAATTCTGCTAAATATCGAGTATGTTTAATTGCCATGTCTCTCATGCTTTTTATTATCTCCTTCCTCTTTTCTAGTGATATTGTAGATAGGATACTATATGCTGCTTCCGATGCTGTTATGGCTTCATCAATATTCTGAAAAATACCCCCCCCTGTTGTAATGGGGATGTTGTCTATTCCTGAATAGACTTGGTAAGCACGAATCCTTTTAACAACCGTATTTACAATTTTAGAGATTTCCTGTTCATCAATCGTCATCTATCAACCTCTCATTAATGTGTTATAAAAGCTCAAGGTTATCAATCATTTTGCGTATGTTTGTTTTCCGTCAATCTTTATAAAATCAATAATTGCTTGAATTGTGGCATCAACAGGCCGATCCTTTGTCATTGCGGTTAAACGTGAAGAACTCCCAGAAACTACCATCACAATTTCACCCTCACCAGCACCTACCGCGTCCACAGCCACAAATGGAGATCCCTCAGGTTCAAACTCTCTCATATCTACTGGCTGGACAATAAGAAGTTTAAACGCGTTTAAATTCTCATCTTTTTTCGTACTAACTACATTCCCAATTACTTTACAGATTTTCATTAGATTCTCACCTATATCCTTACAATACGTATACCTAAATCCTGAGCTTTCTCTCGTGCTAAAGGAGTAACGATCGCTGTACGTGGTACCCTTAATTCGTGAGTTTTTCCATCCAAATTCTTGATATAAGTTTCTGTTATTAGATCTGGGATCCGAGGAGGAGTTTTTAAAAAGCGTTCTTTCAAATCATTTTCATCAAGGATACCAAATCCAATTTTTACAAGGAGAGAAAGTCTTTTTCTTAATTCTTGATTTATTTTGTTTAACGGCTTGTATTCAGAAACTAGATCAGTCAAATTAAATGGTGTCAAAATATATACTGGAACATTATAAAGGAGTCCCTGGATCAACACATTTACAATCGGATCCTCATCCTGAAATTGAATCAATTTCTCTGCTATCTCAAAGCTAAACGCACCAAAGATTATATACTCTAAATCAGTAAAATCAGTGAGAATAAAGCTATTCCTTTCACCTATAATTACTCTCATTGAAGGTAATGAAGCGCATCGAACTGAGATTTGGAGGAGAAAATCAATTTCCTCCAGTGTCCAAATTAAAACTGGAATTTTTTCTCTTGATAACTGAATTAGAGACTCAAACAACTTATCAATACCTTTGCCCATATGAGTTAAAATCCCAAGGACTTTGAACGGACCCGACACCTCATTATGCTCTGTTTTTAGGGCCTTTTCAACCTCACGGGCAACTACAGCTGAAAGTTGTTCGTCTTCCATGTCCCTTAAGACTTCCTAGGATTAAGTCCTCTTTTCAAGCTTTTTCTTTTTTGATTAATCGCTTCAATAGTAGCAAGTATATCATCAGCAGGTTGAGCAATGACATTTGTTGTGACATATTTACAAAGGACTTTGGCTTCCTTTTGCGCCTTCTCAATCGCAGCATGTACAGCTGCAACTTCTCCTTTAATTATTAATGTTATTAGCCCTCCAGAAGTTCTACTAAGAGATACTAACTCCACATTTGCAGTTTTCAAGGCAATGTCTGTAGCTACAATAGCTCCCAGTCGTCCAGATGTTTCTAAAAAACCTATGGCTGCCATTAATTTCACCTGAATGGAGAAAAAGAGCTTCGATCAAGATCCGTAATGATATGGCCTAAATCACCAGAATATAATTCGAGGGCGTTCCCTTCATCAGTATCTAAATGCAATTCCAAATGATAAACAGGATGGACTCTTACCATAATTTCGTCTAGAATTCCTGCTCGTTTCCCTGGGAAACTGACAGCAACTAGTTGCTTATCAGCGACTCCAAATTTTTCTGCATCATCAGGACTCATATGGATATGCCTAGCTGCACGAATAACTCCTTCAGTAATCTGGATTGCTCCTTTTGGACCGATAATATGAATTCCAGGAGTTCCAGTAAGATCTCCAGAATGACGGATTGGGGGATTTATTCCAAGAACATGTCCATCACTCCGAGAGATTTCGACCTGGGTTTGCTCCTTAAAAGGTTTTAAAACGCATACTCCCTTGATAGATCTACTTGATCCTACGAGCTCGACTGTTAGACCACATGAAGGGGTTTTTGAATCTTTCAATTCTGAATCTAATCCAAATAATCGTATAAAATCACTTTGACTTAAATGGACATGACGTGAAGAGAGTACAACAGGTACCAATCTATCTTGAAAAACTCTTTGTAACTCTTGAGTTACAAACCGTTCAACCAAGGTGATATCTTCTAAATCTCCTTCTCTTTGCGTTAAGGGAATATACTCACACCCTAAAGGTCCACAGTATCTTCCAATATAATCAGCGGAAGGACGATAAAGCACTGGTTTAGCACTTGGAGCCTCTGGGAACTTTTCCTCTAGTACATGAGCAGCCCAGCCAGCTGATCTTGACATCGTAAATATTGGTGTGAAAAGTTCTAATGGAATGTCCATCGATGTATAGACAGACGCGCCATAAAGATCAACATTTGGATAGATTTCTTGTCCTTTTCGCCGTTTAAACTCTTCTTGTGTTATTAACACCATTTTATTTGTTGTGTCATAAACCCATTGGGCAAATTCATTTTTTCCTTTGATTAACTTGCTAGCCATCTCTTTCAGGATTTTTGCTCGAGGATCAATAGTTTCATAGACGGCATGGCCCATTCCCATGACACGTTTTCCTGTATCAAATTGTCTCCTTACCCATTCATCCACGTTTGACGTTTCTTTTATTTCTAATAGGTTCATCATGACTCGTGGACTTGCTCCTCCATGATATTTTCCAGATAATGAACCTATTGCCCCTGATATCGCTGCATAAAGATCTGCTCCTGTAGATGCAATAACCCTTGCAGTAAAAGTTGACGCGTTAAACGAATGTTCTGCATGAAGAATAAGAGCAATATCAAAACATCTAACAATGTCTTTTGCTACTTCTTCTCCTTTTAACATATAAAGAAAGTTACCTGCATGAGATAAATCCTTACGTGGAGCAATTGGTTTTTTATCTTCCCTAATTCTCTCCCAAGATGTAATAATGGTAGGAATTTTAGAAATTATCCTAATTGCTATCCTTCTGTGGGCTTCCTTAGATTCATCTGTGATTTCAGGATCAAAGCCTGCTAGTAGAGCTAGAGAAGATTGAAGAACATTCATGGTAGGAGTATTTTTAGGAGTCTGGTGAAGCTGATCAATCACTTCTTGTGGAATATCCCGGTTTGATACCAAAGCTGCTTTTAATTCTTCTAATTGAACAGTGGTCGGCAATTGCCCATAAATGAGTAAAAATATTATCTCTTCATAGGTGGAATGCTCTGCTAAATCTTGTATACTATAACCTCTGTAAAAGAGATTTCCTTTTTCTCCTTCAATCAAGCATAGATTAGTATCACTGACTTCTACCCCTCGTAATCCAGTCGATTTTAAGCTATGCTCTTCAACCATTTCCAGACCAATATTATTTTAGCTTTGGTTGTTCTTCCGTCTTTAAATTTTTCTAAGACAATAAGAAATTTAAAAACTTTCCACGTTTAATTGAGGTAGTTCTTCCAAAAAATGAAAAATTGTTATCAGTCAACTTAATAACAACGTTAGAGGAAAAATAATAGCTTGATAGCTTAGTACTATTAATTTCCATCTTAATAGAATGTAATATTCAATGACTAAATACCGAGTTGGAGTTATTCGATGATAATTAGAGGTTTTTCAAAGTTTACTTCGTACAATTGCGCTCATTGCCATCATAAATGCTGTGCAACCGAATATAATCTCCCTCTCTTCCCTCACGAAAGCGAAAACTTACTTAAGAATTATAAATATTCGTCAATTTTTATTAGATCAATAAACGATGTAGAAAAGTTAATTAGAGGAGATTCGTGCCCTTTTCTAACTTCTCACGGACTTTGTTTACTTCATGATACCCAAAATAAGCCTCTAATTTGTCAAATCTATCCATTGATTCTGTGGAAAATTAAGCCAGATGTATTTCTTTGTTGGATCCATCCCTGTCGTGGGAATGGATTTCAGTGGGTAAGTAGAGATGAGTATCATATCACAGATCAATTTCTGAGTCATCAGATAAAAAACGTTCAGAATCATTTTGAAAGTTATTGGGGGGATCAGATTGATCTTGAAAATCCATTCACAGATGTAGCTTATGAAAGAGTACAACAAGAACTAGAATTTTTTGAACAAGATAGCGATAGCGATTTATATAAAAAATTCTCCCGAATAAATGATTCAGGGAATTTTGCAGATTTCTTTCACACACTTAGCGAAGATTTCATCCCATCTTCCCCAGATCTAGAACTTAAAAAGGTAATTCATGCGGTTCTTCATTGGTTAAGCTGGAATCCAGTCAGTTTAAAATTAACTCTTCCGAATTCTAAATTAATTTTCTCGATAGCTGCGTTATGGATAGAATTTCATGGTTCATTTATTCTTTCTCATGTACACAATCCTGTAAACTACGAACGTCATCTTCAACAATTAGGATCTTTCCTTGCAACATCAGTAACACCTGCATTTTGGAGTCATTTAGAAGGATTTGATCAAAACGAATCTATTCGGAAATTTTCAACTCAAGTAAGAAAAATTTTAATGGGGAAGATTCCTCAACAAGCAATTAGTGATCTTAAAGAGTTTTAACCTAATTAGCAAAAGATTATGAAGGATTAAGGAAATCCCCAACACGAGCAGAAAATCAGTATTCATGTGATTTGTTATGGCAGGTAGTCACGGTTCACTTACAAAAGCTGGAAAAGTTAGAAATCAGACCCCAAAAGTTGAGGCACGACCACGAAAAGGTCTTACACCGAGTTTACGGAACAAAAGGAATTTTTTCAAGCGCGTGGAGAGAGGTATGCCTGCTGGTCAACCCGAATATCGGCAAGGAAGACCATAGATACTTTTATTTTTTACGCTGAATTCGATTCCCACAGCGTTCACAGAATTTTCCATCAGGCTGGATTGAAGAACCACATTTATTACAATAACGTATTCTATGGCCTTGTTCTTTCACATCATCATCCTTAAATTCACGCCACGCGGATTTATGAGGATTCACTCCCTTCTGTTCAGCATACTCAAACCAGAATGACTTTTTCTTTTTTTTGCGTCTAAAATTAGAACCCTTGGATTCTGTTATCTATTCCACCACACATGATCTCCTTTCTAACTAAACTTATTCCTTTCAACTTAAAAAATCTTGTTATCACAGAACACACTATTTCTGTGGACTCTCAGGAAATTGATAAAAAATTAGAAGATAATTCTATTTTCGAATGTACTGGTATGTTATTAAGATTTATCTTTTTTTAACTTTTCTCCCCTCATTAACCAAACATGTTTGGTTAAAAAATAATGGTAGCGGCCGGAGGATTTGAACCATCCGATCTCGGGGTTTCTCAAGAGGGATTTCTTTATGAGCCCCGCGGGATAACCTAGCTACCCTAGGCCGCTTGGCAGTTCGATCTATTACTGGACATCTTCTTTTTGTTTATAAACTCTCACTTGTTTGAATCAGTTGGGATATTCTCTCAACAAGTTTTAGGTATTATCTATTAAAACTTTTTTTACTCCTATATTTAAAATAATGATTTTTCTTTGCAGATTCAAATAAACCAGCAGTTGTATAACAAATCTTGTATTATTCCTAAACCAAGAATGTAAATCCAAATTTAAGGGTAATACTCTTTAAAGAAAGAGAGAAATCACAGCCTTCAAGAAGCCCTACTATCTAAACCCTTATATCTTAGAGAACATCTAATTTTTAATATCAAAGTAAAAATGAATCTTTCGTAAGGTGTGAGAAAACACAAAGAAATTATACTCGTATATGGAATGGAGATATTCTGAGATGAAAATACCCGCAAGGATGAGAACATTCTGCCCAAGTTGCACCAAACACACCGAACAGGAAGTAAAAATTGAGAAACCAAGACAACGTGGTGGAGGTATGAGTCAAGGGAGTAGAAGAATGGCTCGATGGACAAGTCGGATTGGTAATCACGGCAGATATTCTCGTAGACCGATCGCTTCGAGAAATATGACTTCTAAAACCACAAAGAAGGTTGATCTCCGCCTCACATGCTCAGAATGTGGAAAGAAATGGATTCGAAGTCGCCCTAGATCTAGAAGAACAGAAATAGCACGAAAATAATTTGGATATTGTCGCTGAGAGAAAAATAATGCCTGAGAAAGAATCCAATGATGTAAATTCTCAAGAACCACAATCAGAAGAAAGCTCAGATCCTTCAGAAGTTATCAAAAGGCTTGGGAGAACAAAAAAAAGGATTCTTATTGAGTTATATCGTGATTCTGTCGGTTATAAACGATTAAGCAAGATAATCGGTGTTGGATTGGACACTATCAGAAGTCATATTCGTACAGGTAAGTATAGTAGATCACTTCTTGAGCTTGGTTTAGTTGAAAGAGGAGAACAAGGGTGGCAATTAACACCTCTTGGCCTACAGGTTACAGAATTGTTGCAGCAGGATGCTGAGTTTAAAGCTTTTTTCTTTGAATGAATTTGTATACTGTTCTTCTGTGTCTTTTCTTCTCCGAATGTAATTATAAAACAACATAGATTATTGAGGTAGGATTCAACACGATTTTAGATAATATGCAAGAAGCCACTATTAATCAAGCGATACTTCTAAAAACTCCTTACTAGATTCCCTTTTATGACAAATATTGCCTCTAGGTTCAAGATATAAATCTATTATTGAGCTATTAATCCTTCTAGGCTTAGCGATAATAATGGCTATAGCTCCTTCCTTTGGAATCACCATTTTTCTTGGCGGCTCTAGCCATCCAACTGTTGCAGTAACAACGGGAAGCATGC
>JBHLPG010000108.1:0-11879 GCA_048939725.1 Promethearchaeota archaeon
TCTATATGAATGGGAGAAATGGACTTTGGATTCACACTCTATACTGGGTAGGAAAATTATGGGGACCTGCTGATGAAAATGTTGTGTATAACAATTCAATTTTTCAGAACTCTGAAAATGGAATAGCACTAGTGAATGCTAGTTACAACTTGATTGATGACAATGATCTTTATTGTAATGGGAATAGTTCTGCATGTTCACCTGTTAGCATTTCTGACTTTTCCTTGAAGATTCAACAGATTGGTGGAGGTAATGGGGTCTTCATGGATCCATCAAATTACAACAACATTACTAATAATAGGATTTTCAATAATATTGATAATGGCATTAGAATGGAGGATTCCGACGATAATCTCATTGAGAACAATGACATTTATGGGAATGGTAATAATGGTGGAGGCTCATCCCAAAGGATTTCTGATCTTTCCTTGAAGATTCTCCAAATTGGTGGGGGAAATGGGGTGTTCATGGACCCATCGAATTATAACAGTCTAATCGGTAATGAGATATTTAATAATAGCAATAATGGCATTAGAATGGAGGATTCTAGCTATAATGTTCTTGAGGACAATGATATTCATGACAATGGCAATAACGGTGGTGGATCGTCACAGGGGATTTCTGATATCTCTTTTTCAATTCAACAAGTCGGTGGAGGAAATGGGGTCTTCATGGATCCATCAGATTATAATAATATTACAAGCAATTCAATTTACAACAATTATGGTGATGGAATCACTGTAATAAATTCCAGTTATAATATTATTGAAGATAATGATATTTATGGGAACGGTAATAATGGAGGAGGATCCTCCCGAGGGATTTCTGACCTTTCCTTGAAGATTCTCCAAATTGGTGGGGGAAATGGAGTGTTCATGGATCCTTCTGATTATAATACCATTTCACGCAATCATATTTCTCATAACAATTACAATGGAATTGTTTTGATTGATTCGGACGATTCTTCTGTATACGATAATATCATTGTTTACAATGGATTATACGGAATATACGTTCATTCTGGCTTCTCTAATCAAATCTATTGGAATGACTTCGTCGCCAATAATCTTGATGGGACTTCTCAAGCTTTTGATGAAGGTGTAGAAAGCGTATTTAGGCACAATTACTGGGACGAATGGACTTATCCTGATAAAGAGGTTGAGGATGGAATTGTTGATGAACCATATTCAATAGACGGTACTGCAAATAACTATGATGCTACACCTTTTACTACCCCTCATAATCCTGAAACCTTGGATATGCATTTAATTTCTCGGCCTAGAGTATTACGTCCTAACGGTGGAGAGGTCAGTGGAACCATCATAATCGAATGGGCGCCAGCAACTGATTTCTGGGGTCATACAATTAACTATGATATTTATTACAGTCAAAATAATGGTGAATCATGGGATTTAATTGAATCTGGGATTTCGAAATTACGAATCAGGTGGGATACTACTACTGTTCCAGATGGTTCCAACTATCTAATAAAAGTTGTTGCCATCTGTTCAGAAGGTTCACAAGTCGAAGATATCTCTGATTCAAAATTCGCTGTTGAAAATGGCATATCTCCGAGGGTAACTTCTGAAACATCTGAGACCACAGCAGAATCTGGTTCAGCGCCTAGTTGGCTACTGTTTCTTTCTGCAGTTTCTTTCATAATTATAATCAAGCGACATATCAGAAACAAATCTCTAAAGTAATCCCTTTCTTTCTCTTCTTTCCCTCAAAAAAAGGTTTTGAATCCGTGATATGAAGTATTTCTAGTTAATTATCAGCAGTTTTTTTCTTCTTTATTCCTGATTAAATTTAAAAATGTAAAAAATCGGATCTTAATTGAGCTCGGAGAATTATAATTTTGCCTAATCTTAAACCTTCCAATTCATCCTCTAAGAAAAATTTTTCGAATGAATCGCAATTAGAGGATCCTGATCTTAAACAGGTGGAATTTTTCTTCTACAAAGGTAATCTTAACGAGGCTTTAAAGGAAATAATAAATTTAGAAAAAGAAAATAAGAGAATTCCAGCTAGATTACGAGGGCAGATTCTAAAGAGTCTCATCTTCACCCAGATGGGTGATATGAGGGGTGGACTAATCCTTGCGGATCAAATTATTGAAGAAAGCCAACAAATTGGTGACTTACCAATTCTATTTGATGCTTATATTGCAAAATCTTCCGCCTTCTTCGAGTTAGGTGAATTTAATACGTGTCTTGAAGCAATCAAGACTGCTGAAAATATATTATTAGCAATAAAAACAAAATCTCAACTGGAGCATGTTAAAAGAGAATCCAAGTTAAAAATTCTTAGAGGAAAAGTTTTTCGGAAAAAAGGGGAGCTAGACGTTGCTTTAGGTTATCTCCAAGAAGCATTCTTCATTACTCAAGAGTATGGGAGCAAATTTGAGAGAGCTGAAATTCTTAATCTTTTAGGAATTGTCCATGCCTCACGCAGTGAAAATGATTCTGCATTGGATTTTTTAAAGAAAAGTATGGAAACTTTTGAAGAACTCGAAAATAGATCTCAGATCCTTAAATTAACGAATAATATTGGAATGATTCACTGGTTAAAGGGTGAATTGGATCAAGCATTAGAATATTTTCAAAAAAGCTTTTTCTTAAGCCAAAAAGAGGGAGATAAAATTCGCCAAGCGCTTTCATTATTGAATATTAGCCTGATACATCGGAATAAGGGGGATTTGGATCCTGCTTTACAGTATTGTGAAAAAGGATTGAAGATATATGAAGAATCAATGATTAAAAGTGAATTGGCCACTTTTTACAATAACATCGGAGTTATTTACCAAATTAAAGGAGAATTAGATGAGGCTTCTAAATACTATCAAAAAAGTCTAGCTATTGCTGAAGAATTAGGAGATAAGCAGGAGATTGCAACCAGTTTAGGGAATATAGGAGATATCCTTCAATATCAAGGAAAGTTAGAAAAAGCTATCAATTACTATAAAAGAAGTTTAGGTCTATTTGAGGATATTGGAAATGATGTAAACACTAGTAGAGCACTCTTTGCTCTAATCCAGGTGCTTGAGGAAGAACCAATCCAGGTGAATAACTATTTGGACAAATTGCATCAAATAGATTCTAAAGAAGAAAATAGAATGATTAATCAAATCTACAGATTAGGTAAAGCTATTGCTTTAAAATCCAGTGGCAGAATTATAAATTTAGCCGAAGCTCAACAATTGTTTAAAGAAATAACGCAAGAAGAGATACTAAATGTTGAGTTGACAGCATTTTCTATGTTATATCTATGTGACTCTTTAATATTGGAGCTTAGAGCTACTGGGAAAGAAGAGATTCTTGATGAAGTTAAAAGTATCCTGGAGCAATTTCGGGATTTTGCAGGGAAAAGGTACTCTTATCATTGGCTTGCCCAGATTCATTGGCTTGATTCCAGGTTAGCTTTGTTAGAACTCGATTTCAAACGATCACAACGCCTATTAACACAAGCAATAACAATTGCAAAGGATAAAGGGCTTCAAAGATTGGCATCTCAAATTGAAAACGAATACGATGCACTGATAACCCGATTTGGTAAGTGGGAGGAGATTGTGATGGAGAAACCAGTAATAAATGAGATAATTGAATTGACTCAATTAGAGGATCTAATTGAGCGGATGATACATAAGAAACTCTATCGAAAAGAAGAAGAAGTTTTAAATTATGCCCTTCTAGCAAAAGAGTTAGTAGATAAAATTGATAAGAAATAAGAGGAATTATAGAATTAAAAGTAATTGGTTAAGAGGGAGTCTTTGAAATACTGGCTTGGGTATGGATAATTTAAACAAAATATGTCTATATAGAATGTTGGTGACTATTTGTACCAACAGAAAAAAATATTGTCCTTTTCAGAGTATTCTGATTATAAATTCATCAGAAACCTTAAATTAATTAATAAAGAATTCAATACAAACAATTACATGAAGAGGTTGTCAAAATGAAAGACCCTGCTATGGATGAGGAATGTGAGAAAAGATATAATGAACTATTACCACGGATGTTTGATTATGTGGATTTTTATGCAAAAGAAAAGGGTTCTGAAATTGCCCTAATCGAATATGACACAGGGGAAGAGGTTACTTGGAAGGATTTTGCTGCCAAATCCAAAGCATTTGCTGCAAAATTACTTGCTATTGGATTAAAGAAAGGTGATATTGTTGCTACATCGTTACCACTTCTAAAAGAGCATATATTTTTGATGTATGCGTGCTATCGAATCGGAGTCATAATAGCGCCTTTAGATTTAAGATTAAAAGCTCAAGAAATCAGTCGGAATTTTGAGAAGATAAAACCCAAGGTTTATCTCTTTTTAGGAAAGACCGAAAGGGCAGATTTTCGACCTATGATTGCTGAAGTGATGAAAGATCATAAGGATGTTTGCCAATATTGGGTACAGTTCCAAAGAGAAGAAGATCTCATAATGGATGGAGCTATCGGGATCTCAGAATTCGTTAAAGGGATTAAGGGAACCTATATTAAATCATTAATCACAGGGAAGGTGAAAAAAGCCCAAAATCAAGTAGGGAAACACGATCCGTGCTTGATCATCTTTACAACAGGGTCCACAGGTTTTCCCAAGCCTGCACTCCTCTCTCATGAAAATATATTGGTTCAAAACATTGGTCTCGCTGTAGGTTTCGCGATGAATGAAACGGACAATATGTGTGTTAATCTTCCCCCAAGCCATGTTGGATGTACAACCGAACAATTAGCGACCACAATTTATGGTGGGGGTACCAGTGTGATCCTTCACATATTTGATGCTGAAAAAACTTTAGATGCAGTTCAGAAATACAAAATAACAGTACTTGGGCAGATTCCTGCGCTTTTTGCTATGCAATGGAGACTTCCAAATTATTCTGATTATGATCTCTCCTCGCTTAGATTCGCTATCTATGGTGGACAAGCAGTAACAAGGCCATTCCTTGAGAAATTGTCAGCAATGGCTCCAGAAATGGGGAGTGGTTTTGGTTTAACGGAAAGTGCTGGTTTCTTGACCTATACTCCTCATGGCGGTACCGTTGATGATATTCTAGCCAGTATTGGTTATGATATGCCTATTAGTCTGATTTCAATTAGAGATCCCATGAAACCAGATGGATCTGCAGGTGATGAAAAAGCTCCTGGAGAAGTTGGAGAGATTTGTTTTTCGGGTCCTCAAGTATTTCTTGGGTACTTAGGAGATGAAGAAAACACAAAAAAGACAATATCAACCGATGGTTACTGCTATTCTGGTGATTTGGGATCCTATGGAGAGAACGGGCTTCAATTCGCTGGACGGGCTAAATTTATAATAAAACCCAAAGGTTACAACGTGTTTCCGACTGAGGTTGAAGATTTTATTGAACAATCGTTTAAAGGAAAAGTCGGAACAGTTGCATGTGTTGGTGTTCCTCACGAGGTTTTCACTGAAGGTATAATGGCTTTTGTAGAGAAAGTTGAGGGTCAAGTCCTTTCAACTTCAGAATTGGAGGAAGCTGTTAAGAATATCGCAGCCTATAAGCGTCCAAACCATTTTGAGATAATGAAAGTCGGAGAAATACCTCTCACACGAGTTGGAAAAACGGACTATATGATTTTGAGACAGAAAGGCGAAGAAATTTCCCAAAAACTTAGATCTGAGGGGAAATGGGACTCTTAAACACGAATTAGAGAAAATTTCCCTTTTTCCTTCCGATTTGGCGATGAAAAATGACTCCTGACATACTTTTATCTAATGATGACGGGATATATTCAAGTGGTATCCGTTCTCTCGGAAGTACAATGCATAAACGTAACTGGGAAGTCACTATTATTGCCCCAAGGTCTCAACGTTCTGCAGAGGGGAAAGCGATTACTTTTGATCAACCTGTGAGAATGCAAGAGGTTTCTTTGTCCTATCTTGAGGGAAAGATTGGATGGCGTACTACTGGAACCCCTGCGGATGCTGTAATTCATGGAGTTTATCAACGCGCAAATGGTAAAAAACCACCGTTTGATCTCATTGTTTCTGGAATTAATGCTGGGGAGAATACCAGTGTTCATTCTATTTTGACCTCAGGGACTTGTGCAGTATCATTTGAAGCAGCATTACTTGGCTTTCCAGCCATCGCGTTTTCTATGGATGTCGATGAACATCTCTTCTTTGATGATTTCGCTGATCCCCCAGGGATGAGAATTGCAGCAGAAACCGCTTGCGAAATTATACAGAAGGTCTTGGAGCAAGGTTTACCTGAAGGGATTGGTTTTCTCAACGTTAACTTTCCTAACAACATCTCTAAAGATACCCCAATAGAGATCTGTCCAATGGCTATGACTAAGTATCGTGATTACACTATCCGTAGAGAAGATCCACGAGGAGTTCCTTATTATTGGATTTGGGGTGAAACACTTGATATTCCGCAAGACACTGATGCCCATGCTGTTTTAAAGAGGAAAGTAACAAGTGTCACGCCCGTTACACTTTCGTTTGACGGCCGTGGAGACCCTAAGATCAAACAATCCCTTTATTTTCTAAAGCGTGAATAATTTTAAGAGAAATTAGAAGTCTTTTGCTATATTAACACAAAAATTAATCACTATCAATCCTTTAACGATTTTATTTCATGTTACAACCGAGCTTTTATATATCTCAATAGAAAAAAGGATGAAAAGCTTCTCAAGAACAATAATTGATATGAGGTAGTTTATTTGAATGATAAAGGATTTTTGAGCAGATTTACTTGGAGAGAGTACTTTTTAATTGGCGGATTATTAATTATTTGGGCGACTGTCGCATTTATTTCGTTTAATGCTTTTGGAAGTAATGACATGACTACTGTAGGCTTTGCTTTGTTTATTGGAGTTATTGCAACTGGAATCCTACTGATTCTCATAGCAATTGTTGAAAGAATTTTCTGATTCTTTTTCTAACATTGGTTTCTACCCTACCGAAGGTGATAATCAATGAGAATAACTCAAGTTGAACTTTTCCATATATCAATTCCACTTAAATCAACATTCTACCCCTCGTGGATACCTGGTTACCCTCAGACCCACAATCGATTTACTTTACTTCGATTATCAACTGATGCCGATATTACTGGAATTGCTGCTGGAGTGGCATTTGGGGAAGAACGTGAGGGACTAGGGGGACTTTTAGCCCCATATATTCTTGGGTTAGACCCTTGTGATCTTGATCTCGCTCATCAACGAATCACTGAAGCTTCCTTCCTAGGTTGGCGGAATTACTGGATGGAAGCGGCATTCTATGATATTAAAGCTCAAGTGGAAGATGTTCCAGTTTGGAAAATGCTTGGGGGAACTGATAAACCAATCCCAGTGTATTGGTCTACAGGGGCGACTTGCCAATCAAAGCGGCATGCAAAGGTTATTGAACAAGCACAACAAGCTGATTATAAGGGAGTCAAACTTAGGGTTAAGGCGAAGACCCTAGAGGAAGATACAAAGGTTATCAAAGAAACACGTTCCAAAGTAGACCAAGAATTTCCATTGATGATCGATGCTAATCAGGGGTGGTTAGTTACTATTGTGGATCGCATACCTGCATGGGATCTTAATCGCGCTAAACGTTTTGTTACATCAATTCAGGATCAAAACATCCGATGGTTGGAAGAACCATTAGAAATGCACAAATATGAAGAGTATGCTGATCTGCGTAAATCTAGCTCTATTAAGATTGCAGGTGCGGAACTAAACGCTGGATGGCATGAAGCTAGGATGTTTTTCCATTTCGAAAGCTTAGACCTCTATCAACCAGATGTAACGGTCTTTGGTTTTCATGATACATTAAAAGTCATCGAAGAGGCCAAAAATAGAGGTCTAGGATTCAGCCCGCATACTTGGACTAATGGAGTTGGATTATGGATCAATCTACATACGTCTGCATTGACCGATCGTGAATATCCATTAGAATTTTCGCATGAACCAGGGTCTTGGACTCCAGAATATCGTGATGGAATCTTAACATCTCCAATTACACCTGAAGAAGGATATTTAGAATTACCTCAGGAGGCAGGACTCGCAGTTTCGATCGATTGGAAGAAGGTTGATAAGTTTGGGCGAAAATTTTTCTCCATGACTGAATCAGACTTGAGAAAAAAGGTCATGAAAGAAAAAGGGATAATTACTTCTCTCAAATTGAAGCGGAGGAAAGATAAAGAGGCGAAACAGTATTGATCATTAATCGAAATCAAGTTAAAAGGAGTCAATTGATTTGAAAGGTCTCTCTTGGAAGCGATTCTTCTTAATTGTTGGTTTAATCATTATTTGGGCTATTGCTCTCTTAGCCATATTTCAAGCACTCCTCGCAGTAGATATTATAACAGCAGGTTTTGCAATCATCATAGGGATTGTGTTCTCTGGGATTTTATATGTTCTTCTTGCTATTATTGATAGAATCTTGTGAGAAGAGTTCTTTTCCCTCAATCCAGTTTCCTCCTCAATGGAACTTTTATAAGGATGAGTATCTTTGGAGTCTCTGAATTGCAGGATCTGGTTAATAAAGTTCTAGTAGGGAATCGACGAGCCATAGCACAAGCTATTTCACTAGTTGAAAATCATCCAGATAAATGTGCTGATTTTATCGGATCCATATTCCATGCAACAGGGAACGCCTTTATAGTTGGAATAACAGGTCCTCCTGGAAGTGGAAAATCAACATTAATCAACAATCTCACTATTAAATTCCGTAATTATCAGAAAACAGTTGGAGTAATCGCTGTTGATCCAACATCTCCATTCAGTGGTGGAGCTCTCCTAGGGGATCGAATTCGTATGGATGATGTGCAAACTGATCCAGGGGTTTTCATTCGCTCAATGGGTTCACGTGGGAGTTTAGGTGGGTTGTCTCGGGCCACAATGGATGCAATTCGTGTTTTAGACGCCAGTGGATACGATATTATTTTGGTTGAGACTGTTGGAGCAGGTCAAAGTGAGGTAGAAATTGTTAAAACGGCTCATTGTTGCTGTGTTCTAGGAATCCCTGGAACTGGTGATGCTGTTCAAGCAATAAAGGCGGGGATAATGGAAATTGCTGATATTTACGTGGTAAATAAATCTGATCGTCCTGGTGCCCAAGAAATAGTCAATGAACTGAAATTATTGTTGAGTATTGATCCATCTGTAAAAGAAGAAGACCATTGGAATATTCCCGTTATCTCTACGTCTAGTGAGGATGGAACGGGGATAGCTGAGCTAGCTGAGACTATTCTGAAATTTGATGAACATTTAAAAACCAATCCGGATTTCAATCGGGAACGGGAATTAACACGTCGAAAATATGAAATCTTAGAGATATTAAAAGTCGAATTTTTTGAAAATATATTAGATAACTTAGTGAACAAACAAAAATGGGAACAGATATTAGGTGATATAATAACAAAAAAAACTGATCCCTATTCAGCAGCAAAATCCATTATGGATCCTTTTCTTAGGTGATTGTAACGAAAGATTAGTACGAATCTTGATAACAATAAATCTTATAATATTTAGTTTGTTTATAAGCACAAAAGAGAATTTCTAGGATACATCGTCGTCGTCCGAATTTAGATAGTAGAAGGTTTTTACTAATTTGCTAACATGGATAACCATTGTTTCAGTGATAAGTTTCGTAATTAGTGTCTTCCTCTGGGTTTGGGATAGCCAAGGGGAAAAGATTTCGGAAAAGATTACTATCCCCTTGATAGGGTTAACAGGAATCTCTGTCATAATAAGTTTATTTTTTATTGCACCTCCACATGTTTTTACTCATGCAGAAGTTCAAGTTATGGTTGTTCTATTTTTTATCGTTGTCTTCATATTTCTCTCTTTAGCAGAGGAAGAAAAGCTTCGGGTTATTCTATTTGGTAGTGCTCTTTCTGTTATATTAATGATCATATTTCTTGATCAGTTATTACCTTTAGAGTACTTAAGAGGATTAACAGAAACTGAATTGGAAAACTTAACAGCAGAACATTTGTCTGAAGAAATTGGTAGAAAATTGCCATTAACACTAGAACAACTCTTTGAGCTTGCAGAGGCTCCCGATTTATTCTTCGAGGTTGCTTTATTTGGTTCGTTTATTGAATGGGAGGTGATTTCAATTGTCTTTGGGATGAGTTTACTTGTTGCAGTGCTTTCGGATACTGGTCTCTTTGACATGGTGTCTATTCGTACAATTAAATCTTCTCAAGGAACCCCCAAGAAACTTTTAGTACTGGTATTTTTCCTCACATTAATACTATCAGCCCTATTAGATAATACAACTGCTATTATCTTACTTAGTAGTATCACTATTACTGTTACTCGGGGACTAAATCTAAACCCTAAGCCATATATTTTAGCTGAGGTTGCTGCTACAGTAATGGCTGGAATAATAACCGTAATTGGCTCTTTACCTGGCATCTTAATTGCTAGTAAGAAAGCGGGAGATATTCCATTTATGACATTTTCTCTTGTTAATTCTGTCTTTATTGGAATAGCAGTTGCTATCTCTATTGGATATATTTTTGTTATCTTTAAAAAAGAACTTGTTGTGACTGAAGATACAAGAATAGATCCAACTGTTGTAAGTTTCTTGGATGAATGGTCTGTAGTGGATTCAAGAAGGAAGCTTTATCTCGGATCTGTTGTTCTCGGAATAGTTGTCCTTGGATTGGTATTATCTAGCAATATTGGTCTATCAGTGGGATTTGTAGCAATCACAGGTGCAATTTTGGCTATCATCGTTACGAGGGCTGATCTGGATAGTGTAATACATGAAATTGAAATGGATTCGATATTATTTTTTATTGGGCTTTTTGTCCTCGTTGGAGCATTACAGATTTCAGGGGTTCTTGAAGTTTTAGCTCAGATAATGCTTGAGGTATCTGGTGGAGATCCTTTTATCCTTGCAATCATAATCATTACTGCTATTTCAGTTCTTAGTGCGGTTGTTGCAAATATCCCCATTACAATCGCCTTAGCTGAAGTCATCCGTATTCTTTTAGATAATCCAGAGTTTACTGATCAGACTGTATTTGGATTTCCTGTTGGAGGATTACTATGGTTCACCCTCTTATATGCTGTTACATTTGGTGGGGGATTTACCCCTTTTGGTACCGTTACAGGGGTCATTGGTGTCCAAGTACTTCAACAAGAAGGGCACCCAGTCACCTTTATGGATTATGTCAAAAAAATGGCTCCCTTAAGCGCAATATTGTTAGTACTTGGATTTATCTACCTTTTATTCATTCAATTGACAGGAATTTTACCATTATTATTGGGTGAAATTTGATCTCAATCTGAAAGAACTCTTAGCAGAATTTCTTTTGAGCCAATAAAAAAGTAAAAAGGGATGGAATAGAGTTTATTATGGGTAGACATGTAAGGATAGATTTGTGAGGATAAACTAGAAGTTTGTTATTTGATTTTAGGAGCCATAGGCTCACCGCAATGAGCAGGAACTGGTGCATCTTTCCCACACGAGGCACAGCTAAATTTATTTTCTTCAAAGTCCATTGGTTCGCCACATTCCTCGCAAATTGGGAAGTCTTGCTCAGCACCACACTTACCACAAACAAGTACTACCTTACGTTCTGAAACTGTTGTTTTTGTTTCTACGTGTTCTAATCCTACTTTCCCTGCCGCCAATTCTGAATCTGAAGGTGGGGTATCTTTTTCACTCATGATCATAAACTCCTGTATGATGACTAAGATGAATGAACAGTAGTTCAAATGATTTGATACATGTTAGGAGGCACATATCAAATTGAGGTCATCACAGATTAATAAACTGGCTATCTTCTTATAAGTATTTGCAAAAAAACCAACCTAGATATATTGTTAAACCATTAAAGGTAAATCAATAGGGATTGTTCTTTAAGTAGGTTACATGAATAATACTAAAGAGTGCTTATATTTTAA
>JBHLPG010000436.1:0-2931 GCA_048939725.1 Promethearchaeota archaeon
TTTCGTATTTCCCTACCTTTTAACGCAATTTCGCCATATCTAACAATTATTAGTTCGTATTTCACAACCGTCAAACTGAATCTTATTACATTAATATTTGGTAAAAGTGCAGGGGGAGTGACTCTAATTCCAAGTTCAAATCTTACATGTTAACAAAAAACCATTTGAGAGCTTTAGTAGCCGAGTCTTATATACTCAACGATTAAAATTTCAAATCAAAAGCCGATGGAGGGACTGCTGACCCAGAGTTAAAATCCGCAAGGAGAGAATAACGGTTTTCTTCTGTTGACATATTTGACCACTCATACAAAGAATATTTTAAGATGTGGACTAAAATATATAGATGAAACAGAAGTTTTAAATAATAGTTATGAATATATATTCATAATATGAATAAGAAAAATGATACTGAATTGAAGATTGCTAAAAATTTGGATAGAATTAAACATAAGATTGTCATATTAAGTGGTAAAGGCGGTGTCGGTAAAAGCACAGTCTCTGCAAATCTGGCTATTGGATTATCAGAAATGGGTTATAATGTAGGAATATTAGATAGTGATATTCATGGTCCAAGTATTCCCAAGATACTTGGTGTTGAAGATAAAAGACCAGAAGTAACTGAGGCTGGTATTAATCCTGTCTCTGTCCATTCAAATTTAAAGGTTATGTCAATGGCTTTTCTCATGCAGGATAACGATACTCCTGTTATTTGGCGCGGACCTTTGAAAATGGGTGCGATAAAACAATTTTTGGGCGAAGTAAACTGGGGTGACTTAGATTATCTAATTATTGATTTGCCACCAGGAACTGGAGATGAACCATTGAGTATAGCACAACTTATACCTAACAATACAGGAGCAATAATTGTAACAACACCTCAGGATGTAGCATTATTAAGCGTAAGAAAATCTATCAACTTTGTAAAAAAAATGAACATGTACATTGTTGGAATTATTGAAAACATGAGTGGTTTTATATGTCCACATTGTAAGAATTCTATTGATATTTTTAAATCTGGTGGAGGATTGAAAGCCTCTAAGGATTTTTTGATTCCATTTCTTGGTAAAATTCCATTAGACCCTCAGATAGTGGAATCTGGAGACTCTGGTAAAACATTAATGATTACAAATGAAGAATCTGACACCACTAAGGCTTTCATGGATATTATAGAAAATATTGAGAGACTTATAAATAAAAAGGAGGGTAAAATTGAACAAAAAAGATGAATTGTATTGGGGGGATAGGGAGAGAATTAGACGTGCTGAAGAAATGAGAAAAAAGTATGATAAAAAGGAGGTGAAACATGCCAGGTAGAGATAGAACCGGACCTGATAGATATGGACCGTTAACAGGTAGGAGTTTAGGACTATGTAGGGGTGGATTGAGACGAGGTTTTGGTAGAAGATTAGGCTTTAGAAGATACTTAGATCAAATAAGTCTAACAAAAGAGGAGCAAAAGAGAATATTGGAAGAAGAACTAAAATATATCGAGACAGAAAAAAAGGATATAGAAAAGAGATTAAAAGAAATTGAATCGGGAAAAAAATGGCACGACCAAGACGTTGCAGAAGAGTAGGTTCTACACCAAATGTGACATACTTTAAACCAGCAGGAATCAGAATGGTTGATTTAGAGGAAATTAACTTGACTGTGGATGAATATGAGGCTGTTAGATTAAAAGATTTAGAAGGTTTAGAACAAGAAGAATGTGCAAAAAAGATGAATATTTCGCAGCCCACTTTTCATCGTTTAGTATTATCTGCAAGGAAAAAAATTGCTGATTCCATTGTAAATGGCAAAGCAATAAGAATCGAAGGGGGGAATTTTGAAATATTCCCTAAATCAAAAGGAAGAGGAAAAGGTAGATGTTTAAGAAAGGGTGATAAAAGATGAAAATAGTAATAAGTGCAACTGGAAGAGATATAGAAAGCAATATAGATGCAACATTTGGGAGATGCTCCTTCTTCCTGGTTTTAGATACAAAAACCAAAGATGTAAAAGCATTGATAAACACAACAAAAGACATCCCAGATAAAATAGGAGTTACAGCAGGTGAAATAGTTGCAAATCAAGGAATTGATGCTGTTATCACTGCTGATATTGGACCTAAAGCGTTTGAAGCATTTAAAAAATATGGAATAAAGATATATCAAGGAGAAGGTAAGATAAATGATGTTGTCCACCAATTAGAAGAAGGAATGCTATCAGAGATAACAAAACCAACAGGACCAATGTATATGGGGTTAAAGAAAAATGAGAATAGCAGTAGCATCAGATGATAGAAAAACAATTTCTCATCATTTTGGGAGCGCTTTAGGATTTGTAATTTTTGAAATATATGACAATAGGGTCATAAATCAAGAATACCGAAAAAATATTGGTAAAAGCACTGGTGAATGTGGAAGTTGCAATCATGATGTTATGATTAAGAATATTAAGGATTGTAATGTGCTTATAAGTTATGGGATGGGCCGGAGAATCTATGATGATCTATCCAAGAACAATATTCAGGCAGTTGTAACAGATGAAGAAACAGTAGATGCAGCGATAAAAAGATTCATAAAAAAAGAATTAGAAAATAGACTTGATAAATTACATTAATACTTTATATGTGACAAATGGAATGAGATGTGGTGGAGATTAAATGAGGAATGATGAATTAGAGAGACTTCTTGAAGGACTTCAGCGAAAAGTTGAATATGAGGAGGAACAAACATATTCTGAAGTTGTAATTAGTGAATTTAGGAATCCCTCTAATTTTGGAGTTATAGAAAAACCTGATGCAATTGGGGAAATCAAAGGTCCATGTGGCGATACAATGAAATTCACTTTAAATATTAAAAACGGAAGAATAATCAATGCACGGTTTTGGACAGATGGTTGTGGTGCAACGATTGCTTGTGGTAGCATGTTGACTAAAATGATAAAAGG
>JBHLPG010000007.1:0-43873 GCA_048939725.1 Promethearchaeota archaeon
TGAAACGAAGCAAGATAACAATTTGATCGTAAGTAAAAAGTTTGAAGAAAAAATAGGATTGATTTATCATTATCCAGGTATTCAACCAGAATTGATAAAGCATTATATAAACACAGGATATAAGGGGATAGTGTTTGCGGGAACTGGATTAGGCCATGTATCGACCCAATTAATTCCTATAATAAAAAAAGCCATTGATGATGGGATAATAGTCGTGATGACCACACAATGTTTATATGGCTTTACAGGATTATCTGTATATGAAAGTGGAAGGCAGCTCAGAGCAGCGGGGATTATTCCAGTCAGTATGCTTCCAGAAACAGCCTATATCAAACTCGCTTATCTCCTAGGAAATTATCAAAAAAAAGATGAAATCAAAAAATTAATGAGAACAAACCTAAAGGGAGAAATTCTTCAGCGTGAGAGGTTTCAGGAATTTCCCTAGAAAAATTCTACAAACTACTCATTTGATATCACACGATCTGCTGATTTCGAAAAGCTTTTTATTCAGGAGATGATTAACCATAATCGGAATCATACGGTGTTTTAGTGCCAACGAGAACTATGTTCAATCAACTCGTAAAGATGTAGTTCTCTTTCCTCTCCCAATTCATTTTTGGCTAAAACAAAAGGAGATTAAAAGAGTTGAACAACACCGAGTTTCGTACCTCTACTTCTATTGCCTCCGAGATAACTCGGTTGCTACGTGAAATAGAAAATCATCGTGCTTTTACCTCGGATTTTTATGAGGAATTGAAGGCACATGTCTCCAGCTTGAAGATCTCTATTAATAGATCTAATAGTGTGGATGAGAAGAAACAGCGAATCAAAAGAATTGGAGTTCTTTTGGAAGAGCTAAGGGAACAATATTGGGATCTTGTGGATTTATTGACAGATTTAAGTGGGATAGAAATCCTGGAAAGTAATCTAGCAGAACAAGGAACTCAACTGTGCCGAGATCTTGTAAGAAATCTTACACAGATGGAATCGACTTTACGGAATACATACAAATCACTTCATTCCAATGAACTTGGATCAGTCGGTAATGATCTCGATTCAATTGTTAAAAATAGAAAATTTCTCGAGCTAAATGAGGTGTTGACAGAACTATTTGTTGAAATTAATCAAAGATCAAGTCAACTTGAAGATTTACGACAAAAAAGAATTTTATAAGGGATTTTTGCTTAATAAGCAAAATCCGATTTTTTTATCTATTATTACTGATAGGATCCTCTTTTCTTATTGAATCACTCAATTACTGGTTCACCACAAGTTGGGCAAGAAAAAGCACCTGGTGGGATACTAGTACCACATTTCCTGCAAGTCCATACTTCCTTGGTTTTGGAGGCAGCCCATGCTTTTCTTGTTGGTTTGGGTTTGGCTGCTTTGACTTTTCCTTTTGTAGCGTTACCTGTTGCATATGCTGCTATACAACAACCTAAAGTACATGCTAGAGTTCCTAAAATAAAAGGAATAAGTGCGGTTGAGTCTTGTAGCGCGTCAATATTAAGGACAGCCAAGAATCCTGCTCCAAGTAGTGTTCCAAAGAATCCAGCAATAAGACCCCAGAAACCATGCTTAGCTCTAACTCCAGCAATCATTCCTGAAATTAACCATGCTACCCAGACCGCGATGAAAGAAACTAATGTTTCAGCAGAGAGAAACATTCCTTCAAACATGCTTTCAACAATGGGGTTTAATTCTAAAGCTGTTAGAGAGGAAGCATTCCTAGGGTCAAAGAATAACTGAGAGATCTCTAAAGCTGATAAACCTACGGTAATCACAAGAATAGTATTGATTATCGGATTAGTAGTTTTAGTTGTGCTTCTTGATGTCATTAAAATTTCATCCTTTAAATCATTGCCAGTTTTGTTATTTAAATACCTTGATATGCGTTTGGTAAGTCTTGTGTTCAACTAATAAGAATCTGTTTTTTTATGTCGAGTATTCTTTAAAGTAGTACACCTTTTAATTTAAGATAACGATCATTAATAAAGATAGCTAGAATGGCTTGATACTGGATAGAAAAGGCTATTTCAGAGAATATCTCGATTTTTGAGAAAGGAGTCGAATGTAAGGCATGAAAAGAATGTCTAGCTTAGATATTTATGTCATAACTAAGGAATTACAAGATTTAGTTGGATATCGTGTTGACAATATCTATCGTGACATTAGAGATACATTCTACCTTTTCAAATTCAAAGGTAAAGGAACTTTAAAGAATCCATTTCTCATAATAGAACCAGGAATACGAATCCATTTGACTGAGGTGAAATATCCACAGAAATCTCCCTCTGATAAAATATTAGCATTAAGACAGCATTTAAAGGGAGCAGAGTTGCTAAGTATTCTACAAATCGAATTTGATAGGTTGATAGAAATAAAGCTGAGAGGAAAACAAGAATATAGGATATTTGTAGAAATATTTGGGAACCGTCCAAATTTCATTGTTGTTGGAGACCAGAATCGGGTGATTTCAGCACTTTGGTATAAGAAAATGCGTCACCGTGACATAATTCCAGGAAAAGACTTTGAGCTACCACCAAGTAGAGGGAAATCAATTCTTGAACTGTCTTATGATGAGATTAATCAAATCATAAAAGAAAAAGAAATAGAAAGCGAAACTATTGTGAGAACATTGGCTCAGAAAACAGGCGGAGGGGGTCCCCTGATGGAGGAAATTCTAGCTCGGTCAAACATAACTAAAACAAAAAAAAACCAAGATATAAGTGAAAAAGAAATCTCAAGAATTGTACAATCTATCAAGGAGATAAAAACGGATCTAGAAAACCCAAAACCAGTAGTAATACTGGATTCAGATGAAACACCATCATCATTTCAACCTATTGAACTAAAATCGGTAACAGGGAAGATTAAGAATTTTGATAGCTTTTCTTCAGCAGTAGATTTTTACTATTCCCACATAACTCCTCAGAAATCTCTTGATTTGAAACAATACGATCGTGAATTGAAAAAACTTCTCAAAATTTTAGAATCACAGAAAAAGGCTATTGAGGGCTTTGATACTAATAAAGAAAAGTATAGAAAGCTAGGAGATTTGATTTATCTTCATCTGAATGAGGTTGAGGAATTATTAACAACAATTATGGCCGCTAGAAGAAAGAACATCTCATGGTCAGACATCCAGGCAAAATTATTGCAAGCAAAAAAACAATGTATGCCTTCAGCAGAAATATATGAAAAACTAATTCCTGAACGAAGTTCGATTAGATTAACCCTTGAAACAGAAACGATCGAGGTAGACTTCAGAAAATCGGCAACTGAGATTGCAAATGAATTTTATGAACGGGCAAAAAAAGCAGCTAGTAAGATATCACCAGCAAAGGAAGCAATACTTGAAACTGAGAAAAAGATTGATCTTCTTGAACAAAACATATCAGAGCAACAGTTTGTTGAGACTTTTACTTTAAAACGAAGGAAAAGAAAGTGGTATGAAAAATATCACTGGACAAAGACATCTAATGGATTTCTAATTATTGGTGGTACAGATATCCAGAGTAATGATGAAATTGTCAAGCGTCGAATGAACGATAATGATCTGTTTTTTCATGCAGAACTGCGTGGGGCACCTTATACCATACTAATTCGTGATTCCAGTAGTAATGATATCTCAAATGAAGATCTAACATCTGCAGCGCTCTTAGCAGCAACATTTTCTAGTGGCTGGAAAGCTGGATATGGAGCTGTGGATGTTTATTATGTACCCGCAGAAATGGCCAGTTCTACAGCACCTAGTGGCGAATATATCCCTAAAGGAGGAATAATGATTCGAGGAAAACGCACTTATCTTAGAGGTGTTCAGATGGCTTTAGCAATCGGAATAAAGGTCGAAGAATTCAATGCTATGGTAATCTATGGTTCAGAGGAAGATGTTCAAGAAACCAGTCCGATTATAATAATTATTAAACCTGGTTCAGAATCTAAAGGTAAAATTGCTAAACAAATCCAAAGAATACTAATAGAAAAAACAAAAAGCCCCGAAATCAAAGCTAAAATACGTGGGATCGATTTAAATGATTTTGTGCGCGCTATTCCACACGACTCAACAATCACTGACGTAAAATTTAGAGATTTAACGGAAAAGAATTCCTCAGGAATTGAATAATTAAAACCACTCATAAAATATCTTGATCAGACGATTGGTCTTCTTCAGGATGAGATCCGATGCACATTGGGCACAATGTATAACCATTTGCACTCTTGAGACTCTCCGAATAATTACCACAATCGTCGCAAAACCCTTCAAATTCGATGTGTTCTCTATCATTATCATCCACAGATCTTTGGACATTTTCCATGAGAAGGCGTTCCCTATGAATTCGAAGCAATCCTGGGGCAAATTTTAGAATATCATTTGTCGAAACGATGCCCAAGGGTTGCGAATAGTCATTACCCTCTACAACTAAGATTCGTTCGATGTTTTCTCGGGCCATCAATAACATTGTATTCTCTAGGGTTTCATCTGCAGAAACAAAAGAAACTGGTTTACTCATAACATCATCTACTAAAATAATCCCTGGATCTAACGCACGACCTACAACACGCTGTATTATATCCCCCTTTGTAATGATTCCTTCTATTTGTTCGTTTTTAATGATGATTGAACCAACTTGGTTTTCAACCATTAATTTCGCCGCTTCTGTTACCGGTTGGTCACTCGGCATTGAAATAATTCCTTTATTTTTCTTTGAAACATCCCCTACAGCCTGTGTTTTTAGCAGATTACCTATTAAAACTTCTCTTTCGTTATCTATCAAACCTGATAACACCTGTAGATGTAAATTTCTCTTTAGATCATTCCTTAATCTTTGCGAAAAAGTTGTAGTCTAAGCTCTATGATGCTGTTAGCTAAAAAAACCTTTTCATAAACTCACCTACGTTTTCAAAAAGATAGACTAGAAACATCCTTTCCCATTTTCCAGAAATTTAATGGCTTTAAACGTACTAATATAGATATGAGGGGGTCAAGTTTGGCATGATCGATTACTTCCTTAACTTAAATGAGCGTTGTAGGACGAGGTCCCTTATCAAATAATAATCGTTTATTTAACTCAACCAGCTCGACCCAGGAACGACAGTATTCCGAAATTTCTGAATCGTATTGAGCTTTCAACTGATTAACAATTTGAAGGTATCTAAGGACCCAGCCTTCAGATAAAGTCAGTCCAATAGTCTGACGATGACAGACAGGACAATTTGAGAGAGGAATACGTCTGAAAGTTGTGTTACAGGTATTACAACGCACTGGTTGGAGAAAGAATCGTGTCATTGAAGTCGAAATTTTTGGTAAGAAATCATTAACTAGAATATTGTCAACAAACTCCCCTTCTACTACTCCCCGGATACGACTTAGAACTTGTAACTCGGTCTCTATTTTAGATATAATTTTACTCTCACGAAATAGATTATCAAAATTGTAGCTGGAAACATTATCAATTGTGTGAAACACTGGTAAAGGAGGCGTAAGATAAGACATTTTATACGATAATAAATCCTCTTTTAAGGGATTATTGATTAGATTGCGATAAAATGAAAGATTGGTTAATACTGAATTATAACTGGCATAAATTGATGCTTCTTCCCATCTATCAGTAAGATTGATGATGGCTGGTACATCCATTGTCCCTCCACGTAAACTAGGAACGAATTCCTTTGAGAAATTGAGAAAGACGTCTAGAAGAAGGGTTATTGAATCAATATCGCCATTACAATTTCTCGTTTTTATTATATGCCAAATTGGATGAGCATAAGTTACATTGTTATCGGCCCAACCAATGATTCTCCCAATGACTGCAACCATCGAAAAAGGAGATACACCTACTATTAAGGAGCCAATAACATCATTTAGTGAATTAATTCTATAATATGGAGGCTCTTCATACAAATATGTTAATTCATCATCAATGAACTTAGATAAACGGACAAGAAACTCACATGCAGCTTTACTCACAATCACATCATATGGGTTTATTTCAAGAAGCTGATCATCTTTAATCAAGTCATTTCCAAATACGTCATGAGTATATCCAAGCCTTAGGAGATCCTCGACAGAGATATGAACTTCTTTAGCTGTGAAATGGGTAAGATGAGCATTTGTCTGATCAAAACGACATGTACCATCTTTATACACGAAAAGATTGTGCTTAGCTCTCAATATTCCTTTAGTCATATTCTCTGGTATTCTATTTTTGCTGTTAAGATATGAAACTCCCTTAATCTTTTTCAGATCACTAATTCCCGTTTTTTGAATACCAGCTGCTATAAGTCCTTCAATATCAATAGGCTTAATTCTCGCAGGAAAGGTATATTGGCCACACTCACTACATTTGATTGTTTCAGAAATATGTCCTTGCTTACAGACATAATGTTGTTTCGTTTCTTGTAAACATTTAGGGCAATAGGAAACAAATGTAGAATCTCCACATGTTGTACAAAATCTTTCTGAAAGTTGTATATTGATGGTAGCTCCCTTTTTAGTCTTTAATAAGTCTCTTTGACTTCCACCGTGAGAACCAATTGGGAAAAGAATGTGTGCTGGGGGATTAATGTGTCGTTGTTCCGCTTTTTCAACTCGTATAATTTTTAATCCAATTCTTCTGTGACATAATGATTTTATTGGGACTTTTATCAGCTTTTGAACTATATCCTCGATATTTAGCGATGTTGAACTGTTCGACAAAAGCTGTTGAATTTCTTCGTGTTTTCCTCTGAAAAAATTGATATACGGTTGAAAACGCTCTGATTGAATATATCCATTATTTATAACGAAAGGTACACCTAATTGTCGAAGAATTATTTTTAAATCCTCATCATCGGGGAGTAAATCATAATTAAAGCTATTTATTTTCTGAATTAACCTCATTAGGTCACTTATAGCTATTTCGTTCCAATTGAAAGAGTAATATGGGTGGATAGGAACCTGTGTTATCCTACTCAGATTTAGGGCAATTTCTGGGGATGGATGAAAACTTGTTGGTTCCTTCAATAAATTCACCAATTCTATAGGAGAAATACGTAAAATTATGGCAAAATTCTCAAGTGATCTGAATTTAGAAGAGATAAATCTTTTAATTTCTTGACTCCACCATTCTTCAGTCCAAGCAGATAATTCAATTGTTTCTGTAGTTGGAATATCATCTGGTGAAAGCAAGATATCTCCCATCTCCCAGATCTGTATTACATCATTTTCTACCTCTCGGAGTCTTTTCAATGAGTCAATTCTTTCGCTAGAACCATCTTTTAATTCAACTAAAGGACCTAGTAGAGTTGAAACAGGGAATATAGTAAGGGGTCGCTCCATAAAATCGATTTTTATGTTTGTACCTGGACTTAGCATTTTTGAAAGGTACATTGTCCCAGGGTGGATACCTGCAGCGCCTTGGCCTGTATTGCGTGAATAGCCATATCTCAATCTGAATCCTCCAGCTTTTCCTGATTTTGAGAGTAAAGGCTGTGTTCCACGCACTTCTCCTCTGCCAAACTCGTGTTTTTCTCTTCTAATTCCTTTGAATGGAGGTTCAAGCCATTCCCACTCTGGAATACCTGATGTTAAACGGTGATGTGCTATTGAATTGATATCCTCAATCACCTTGTCAAAGGCAACACACATTCCCATTCGTAATCTATTAGTCATATTCGGTAAATTTCTATATTTTTTCACTTCAATTCTTTCATATGCTTCCCCAGAAATTTCAACACCAATATTTTGGACTAAAAAGTTGATTAAGTCTTTTTTTAAATGCCAAGAACGATCATTCATTGTAAAATAAATATCTAGTTCTTCTACATATCTATTTATCAGCTCTGGGGAAGGATTGAACCGATTAAGATGCAATACTTGACGTATATAATCTGCAATTAGGATTACTAAACCTATAATCTCCCCAGTCGTATAACGTATTGTATTCGAAAAATATATGGTTAGATGACTTGATTTAGAGCCAATTGAAATCTTTGGAATGCTTTCATGCGGAACCGAAATCAAACCTTGACTTAAAATTACTAAAGCACTGTGTAGTGCCAATAGTATTAGATTTTCACGAGATTCCTTTACAAATCGTCCATTAACAATTTGTTTAGCTATATCTGCGGCTAAAAGAAGAGAACTTTCATGCAAAGAGAGATTTGGAGGGAGATATTCTTCTAATTTCGGGATATTCAGGATTGAAGTTATCTTTGCCTTAGTGGAAAAAGTAAGTCTGGACTCTATTGTTGATCGTGGATCAAATCTACGTGCTCGAGCCTTCTCTGCTAATTGAACTTGAGTCTCAAGAACATCTTTTAGATTTTGAATATATTCTTGAAACTCTTTTTCTATCATTTCCTCTCACGATAAAATGTGAACCCCATTCATCAAAGTAACATTAAGGATACCTAGATTATCTAGATTATTTATCCCTTCAAAGTAATAGATGCCATTTTGGTCTGGGTTAGAATAGGGAGTAATTTTATGGGTAGTATTAAAGATATAAATTGAAAAGGTATCTGTGTATTCAAATTCTGTTCCTCTTGACTGCTGAACGATTACCCTATTATCCCGAATTTCAACTCGCCCTGTAAAAACTATGGAAAAAGTTTCATCAATTATGAATGTTGATGAAATTGCACTCATTTTTAGATGTAATTCTGCCTGAATCTGACTATTGTAAACAGTTCCAAGAAGGCCTGAAACGTTATTATAGGGTGACTGCTGTGCTGAAAGATTGAAATTCTGAGTAGTTAATCGAAATTCTGAGGAGACTCCTCTCGCAGCATTAAGTGTCTCCATTCCAGTCAAAAAGTCTTTGATTCTAGAAATAGCTATACTAGGAGTTAATTTTGAATCATTTTTAGTATATTCAGCTAAAAGCAGTTCAAAGTACCTTTGAAGTTCACGCTTTGAATCTAAATACGGCTCTCGTAATGTTTCTCGATTAAAATCTATTTCGGTACTCATACTCATCAATGCAGATGTCATCATCACAATGTAAACTGCAATCAACATTGTTGCTAGGATGAACATTTGTCCTCTATGGTTTCTTGAGTTTATGAACCGATGAAGTACCATCTAGAATTTCTCCCATAAGTATAGTTGCACTAGGTATTGTGTTGAAAACTGACCAAACACAGAGGAAGTAAAGGAACCTAAATGGTAGTTCGCAACAACTCCTTCTCCTCCTTGTTGAAGCGAAACAATAGCTGTTGTAGATCCAATAAGACTAAAATAGTCTTCATTAATTGTACCATTTTCCACTATGTGTGCAATTAGGGCATAATCGATGTAGATAGGAACCATAGAGAGAATGTATTCTTCAAGTAGATCTTGGTAATAGGAATACTCTTCTCCATATCTTGTATCTCCATAGAGGTAAACTGTGGGTCTTAATAACTTTACTTCATCTGCAGCGGTAAGAATATCTGTTGCTGTTTGATCCAAACCTTCGAGATTGGAATAAGACGATAAAGTTTGATTTGTAGCCCCTATCAATAGAAGAGCAAGAACAAGCATTAATGCTACTGAAACAAGAGTTTCTGCGATCTGTAATTGGCCTCTATGTTTCTTCATGTGTTCTATTTGCTCCATAAGGTTAATTGGCAGCTCATTAAAGTACCCCTGACTATAATAGGATAGAATTTTGATAACATAGATGATAGTCTGTTATCAGGAATTTCTTCACCAAATACTTGGTAAAACATCCCACTAGTCGAAATACGATCGAGAATCGCAGGATATGAGCCTATTGCTACTTGATACTGGTTATCGGTTCTAGTGATACTAAAAAAGGCGACCAAGCCTTCATTCGGAATAGAAACTGACTCATTTCCATATGAGGCTGTTTCTAAATTTATAGTTTTATTAGAATAGCTCGAATTGGTATTTTGATATATTATAGAAAGAAAGTGTGAATCAGGACGTATTGGTAAGTTATCTGAGGCTAGGAAACTAGTAGAATTAATACCTCCTCCCCAAATAGTTGTACTTGAAGATGGACCAATGAATACTTCTTCGGAAGTTGGATCATTGAAACTCCAATTCATACTCCAAAGAGGGCCCTTTTCTACAATGACAAATACTATATGTTCTCCCCCTGGGACATTTTCAGTGGGATTTGATAGCTGGAGAGAAGTATCTCCATTGGAGTTAGTTAATGTTGCTCCTTCAGGAATCACATTGCCATTGGTCAGATCAATGGTAAAGAAATTAACTAAAGTATCTGCAACAGGTATATTATTAAGATTTTTTACATTAACTTGTGCAAAATTTGTGGAAGAAACATTAACTTCTGCATTTAATAAAGGATAGAATCCTAATTGGAAATCGAAATCCCTGTCTAAATCAATAGTCTCCTTAAGAGTATCATAATCAAACATCGTGTATCCTGATACGCCAGGTGAATCCTTAAATGTTAATCGCGCTATTTTAGCACTATCTAAAACAAGATATGACCGTGTACTACTGTCCGCTAAACCAAAAGATGATGGAAGTGAACGATAATAACCCCAATCTAGATCTCCATCCTCAAGAAGTAATTGACGTCCTAATATGTCCAACTCTTCATAAGTTACAGCTTCACTTGAACGTGTATTTAATCCTGTTTGAACATTAATGACAAGTAAAATCAGCTGTGACAACATTAGTAAGAAGAGAAAAAGACTCACAACGAAGTCAACAGCTCTAATCTGTCCACGTCGTCGTTTTTTAAGTCTTAAAATGTTCATCTTGTTACCCATTTACTGAAGCATAAATTCCATTTAAACTCACTAGGATATGACATCCTCAGTAGAAGACCCAACATTCGCGACCTCAAGTTGGATAACTATCTCTTGGATACGATCTTTTAATTCCAACATTGTTGTTTCCAATTCGGTCAGTTGGAGCCCTTTCTCCAAAAGAGACGTGGCTTGAGTAATTAATTCATCAGCTTTCTGTGTTCTCTCTGATTTCATTGATGAGGTTAACTCTGCAAGGTCATTCATCTTTTTCATTATTTCTGAGATACTATTTTCGATTTCTGTTATCCTTCTTTCAAGGGGAGCTAAGTCAACCTCAACTGGACCAGCTTGGGGAGTCGACACTGAGGTTAAGGTCGGAGATTTAGGGGCTACTCCCCCTGTACCCATACCTTGAACCATCAAAAACTCCATATTGGTCAATTTATCTTCAAGAGCTGATACTTTATCTAATAATTCTGTAAGCATTTTTTCTTCTTTTCCCATGGAGTTCGACCTCTATTTTAATCTATAGACCAAATAATGAAAGGAATTGCATAATAATATCTGTTATAAAGATTTTAAAAATCACGTAACAAATTACTACAAGAAAGCAGGAATAACGTAATCCCAGATAGGCATTTCCTTGGCCCATCTTACCCGCTATGAGACCTGCAAATACTGCTTCAATAACCATTAAATGAAAAAAAACTAATTGCACTCCTGCAACGTTAAAAGGTAATGCTGCTGATTGTTCTTGTCCTTCTGATACAGCTTCCACTATATTCTGAGCTAAAGTTTGAAAGAAAGATGTTAATAAAATGATCATTACCAAAGAGAAGACAATAAATGAAACGAATATTATCCATGTGAAAGGTTTCATTGATCCTAGGCGTTCCCGTTTTAATCCAAGAACTTCTGATACATGCTTGTGAGCTGACTCAAAAACATCTTCAATGGCTCCTCCTGAACGTTCAGCTTCTAAGATTAACAGTGAGGTTCTTTTCATTAAAGGGGTATCTGTAGTTTCAGTTAGACTTCGAAGTGTTCTACTAAAAGGAATTCCCCAACTGATTTTGGCAGCCATTTTTTTCAATTCAGGAGTAAGAGCCCCATAATTGTGATTACTTGCTGACATAATTGCTCTTGGTAAAGGTAAGCCTGTTTTTTGAGCATCAGAAATCTCACGTAACAAGGATGGAATATTATCATCAATATTATCACGCCATTTTTGGTCAGAATGGTATGCCCAAGCTGGAATAACAATTAAAGCAAGAATAGAGACAACAGTTACGTCTATAACGTCAAAAAATCCAATCAGTGGATCTCTGACGACCTCACTTACAATGTAGAGATAAGTATTATCCATTGGATCTCCTCCCTCATCTATAGGAGGTTCTACTGGAAAAATATGGTCAAGGATTGGAATGTAGAAGAATAAGAAGGAACTGCTAAAAGCGATTATGAAGAGAAAAATTGAAAGGATCCAGATCCACTGTTCACGTTTTTTTGTTAATTTTCCCATAATTTACAACCTCATTCGTTAAACCTCTCGTGAGATAGTAGATATTAATAAAATCATGATAACTAGTAAAATAGGCATTATTACATAAGTTAATAACATCATGATGATAGATAATAGCATTATATCTGGTGAAATAACTGCAAGAATAGCAATAATGACTACAAAAAACAAAGGAGCTACGACTCCTAAAATCATAAATATTTCTGATAATACTCCTAACTGCTCAATAAATTCCTTAGTTTCCTCTTCCTTCATTTTCATTAAAGCCTTTGCTTCAGCAGAAAGGTAAAACGTTAGATCTCCTCCACTCGTAACCGTTGCTGACATTCCATCTAAAAATTTGGAAAATCTCTCAGAGGGAGATCTTTCACTTGCGGTTCGTAAAGCTTTCAGAATATCATAGCCAAAGATTTCGATATCTCGCGTTATCCTTTTGCTTTCCTTAGAAATCTCTGGGGCAACAGAAGCTTCTCCTGCAAGTGAATAGAATAATCTATTGGGTGGAACACCTGAGCTTGACATTGCCGAAAGATAAGAAGCTGTAGACGGTAAACCTGCCTCTATCAAAATTTTTCGATCAGTTGCTTTCATCTGAGGCCAATATAAGAATGGAATATATGCTAAAATACTAATAATCACCCCAAAGACCACTCCAAGTAATAAGGATGGAATGAGTTGACTCTGCATATCTGCTGTTGTTGTTGTTGTGGCTTGAAGAAGTAGAATACTGCTTGCTGTTACAATGATGAAAGATAATATTCCTACTAGTAGTGAACTAAAAATGGCACTTCCTAGGTATGCTCGTACGGAAATATCCATACCTGCTTTTTTTAAACTTGTATTAAGCCTTTCAAAGCGCCCTTTCTCAATCCATGGTTCCAAAAATCTACCAAATCTGAGGTACCCGACTCTTCTGATAACCTTACTCACAGACAAACACTCCAAAAGATTCTAAATGGCTTTTAATTCTCGTTTTGCACGATCAACTGTTTCAAGAGCATTCTGGTAATAACTGTTTATTACTTCAGACACCTGAGAAAAATGAGCTAACTTCTTTTTAACCATCCATCTTAGAATGGTTTTTCTGCGCTCGAGTTCATCGAAGACCTGAGCCTCTGTCAATCCTTGGGCTTCTTGAATGCTTTCTAAGGCGTAGGATCGTCCATAGTTGATGAATGCATCCTCACGAGCATTCCATCCAAAAACTTTATTTGTTATCAATTCTGTAGTCACAGGATCGATTCCAACTATTTCTGTACATTCAATCACACGCCTTACTTGTTTATCCCCACGGCGAACTTTTCTAAGGACAAGAATTATGTTTAAGGTTTGAATTAAAGTCCTTGGAATATTCATTGGTTCATTCTCCAACCGTCTGATTGTCCCAGTTACACTATCACCATGAATTGTTCCCATACCAGTATGACCAGTAGCCATAGCTTGAAATAGGTTATACGCTTCTGCGCCACGTACTTCTCCGACAAATAGATAATCTGGTCTTTGACGAAGTGCAGCACGCAATAGATCGTACATTGAGACTTCTCCTCGTCGAGTTCCATCAGCCTCCCTACCTCCATAACCTTCACGAGCTACTGCAGGAATCCAATTTTCATGTGGAAGATGTAGTTCAGCTGTATCTTCAATCGATACGATTTTCATACCAGGTCTGATGTACATAGCAAGACTATTAAGTAGAGAGGTTTTTCCTGCTGCCGTTCCTCCTGCAATAACAATGGAATTCCTACTCTCTAAAACGTACCATAAGAAAGCAGCTAGATCTTCATCAATGGTGTTGAACATTACCATATCAGTTATTGTTAATGGGTCAGAACGAAATTTTCGGATAGTAAAAGTACTCCCACGCTGAGTAACCTCACGTCCATAAGTAAGCTGAAGACGACTGCCATCGGGTAACGCTGCGTCAAGCAGTGGTCTCGCCACACTAATATGACGTCCAGCCCGTTGAGCAAGTTTGATAATAAAAGCATCTAAGTTGTCCTCCTCTTCGAACTTAACATTAGTTTGTATACTCTCAAATTTCCGATGCCAGATATAGACAGGAATTCCTACCCCATCACATGAAATGTCTTCAACATTATGATCCTTTAGCATTGCATCAATCGGGCCAAATCCGACAAAATCACGAGTGATATGATAATTAATTTTATCAAAGGTTTTTTCATCTACTTTAAGGCCATAATCTTTAGCAATTCTAATTACTTTCGATCGAAGGTAATCACGTGCAATTTCAGGATTTTTGAGGACATTGAAATCAACATCCAATTCCTCCTCGAGAATATCTTTGATCATATCCAAAGTTTCTTTCTCTTTAGTGCTTAAAGGAACTTCAACAACGGTATATTTGGTTTGTTTGGTTTCAGGATCGGTTGCAACTAGCGCATAACTGAATGGGGGGATTAAAGGATAAGTTTCTCGAATTAGACTACTTGATTCTGCCATCTGTCCATAGCTCCTATTTTTTTTCTTTTTCAATTCCAAATTTTAATGCTTTATTTTTCCTTCAAGGATTATTCTTTAAAGATGATATTTTTAGTTTTTCAAACTTAAGAAATGGTTATTACAATAAATTCTCCATTTTTTTCAATGTTCAAGGTCAATAGAGAATTTATACTTTCAAATACCGAATCTGAAGTTGTAATAATATACTTTGGGGGCACTGAAAAGGTTATAATTTGATCAATATCTCCATTTGAGGAGAAACCATGTAACACGATTTGATTATCTGTAGAATTATAGATCTCAATTGAATAAGGGGACATATCCCCTATAAGAGTTGGTAATTCTAGCTGTTGTTCGATTATATGATTGTTGTCAGTAGGAAGAAGTAATGTTTGTTGTATTTGCTTCTGAATCAGATTAAGAATGTTGTCCATTTCAATTTTTGCAATATTTTGGCGAAATTGGTCACTTAATGTAAGAAACATGACATTCGTTATGATAACTAGGTTTAACCCGAGAATAAAGATAATCATGAAAGTGATATATTGAGATGCCATTTTATCACAAATTTTCGATTCTTTAAGATGTTGAAAGACCCACATCATAAACAAGAGTTTGTACAACAATATTGAAGTATTGAAGTTCAAGTCCTTGGATTGTTTGTGTACTCCAGAGAGCTGTGGTAGTTGTCCCTGATGATTGATAATTATCCCATACTAATTCAATAATCCCAATAGAGTTGTTTTCTGGTAAAGTGTGCGGAGTAGAATAGCTATTAACCGAATGAACTGTAATATGTTGGTATTGGCTTCGAAGTGCTTCAAAATCCGCTGATAAACGGATTAGAAAGACCTCAAATCGGATTTCTGGATCTGGTTGGGTTGATATTGTTAAGTAAATGGATATTCGATAGTTTAGGGTTATATGATGTCTTCTATCATCGAGATGACTGAGGGTTAAGTTTGTTAGATCTAGATATTCAGTTGAAGAGAAAGTACCAGTCAAGAATATAGGATCACGAAATTTATAGGGGTCAGGCCCAGTTAAATATTTCGTTGTTCCTCGCGGAATAATAGCTTGAGGGCTATTGTAAATCCAATCAAGAACTCCAATTGATACTACCCCTGTAGAAGCATCAGTTATTTCCTCTAGTAAGTTAAATACGAGGTTTTCATCTTGATCAAGTAATCTTAATCCATAAAGATAACGTTCTGGGTCATATTCAATACGTCCAGCAGGTTTATTAAAGAGAACGGTCCTAAAACCTCCAGGGGCACCACTTTCACTTATCAGAGATTTAATTGTTGTATCTAGCTCCAAGAAACTATTCCTTGTTGTTGTTATCGCTTCTTCACTTTGAGCTTGTTGTATATACGGGACAACTTGAACGTATGTGATCATTACTCCTGTGATAATTAAACCAAATATAATTACTGTTGCTAGAACAGGAGATACACCACGTTTTTTCGAAAAAATATTATAAAACTTCAGTTTCAGTTGAGTGATTATATGTTTGTCCAAGTTCGATCCCTTTCTATCGTTTTCAATGCATAATCACAATAAATAAGTCATACCTCACGATTATATTTTGTAAGATGTAATGATTTAAGGATTTTTGTATTTCCCATAAATTTATTTACATTCTCTAATTGCCCCTCGTAAAATTCTAAAAATTCTTGTAGAGAATAAGAGGGAGGCAATACATTCTAAACGATAGTTGAGTCTATCATAAAATTTCCCATTTTATTTAATTCCTTAAAAGCAGAAAAGATTTAAGGAGTTCATGGGTTCAAAAAAATGACATTTCTCTAAAATCCACTGAGAGAATTTCCCTCTAGGATGGATATGATAATGGTACCGAAGAAAAAAACTGAAACTGAGGACAAGACAAAAGTTGGTACAAAGACTAAGACTGTGACATCTATTACTGATCTACCTGGAATCGGACCCTCAACAGCAGCTAAATTAGTAGAGGCTGGATTTTCCACATTAGAATCCATTGCCACTGTTTCAGTTGGAGAGTTGACCTCCATTGCAAGTATGGGTGAGAAGACGGTAAAAAAGATAATTGAAGAAGCACGAGAGGCTCTAGATATCGATTTTGAAACCGCAAAAACAGTATTGGCCCGTCGTAAAGATTTAGCTAAAGTTACTACAGGTAGTCAGAAATTAGATGAGTTATTTGGTGGTGGAATTGAAACTGGATCAGTTACAGAACTTTTTGGGGAATTCAGAACAGGTAAAACCCAGATTGCCCATCAGCTTTGTGTCACAGTTCAATTACCTCGTGAAAAAGGAGGATTACGAGTTGATGATGATAACCATCCAAAGGTAGTATATATCGACAGTGAAAGTACCTTCCGTCCAGAGAGGATCTTGTCAATGGCAAGTCGTTGGCAAGATGACCTCAATGAGGATTTGCTTTTAGAGAATATCTTACATGGGCGTGCTCACAATTCTGATCACCAAATGGTCTTAGTAGAAAAAATGATCAAAGATTATTTACCAACGGAGAACGTTAAATTGTTAGTCGTTGATTCCTTGATTTCCCATTTTCGTGCTGAATATGTTGGTAGGGGGACCTTGGCCACACGCCAGCAAAAGCTGAATCAACATATTCATACGATCCTTCGTGCAGCAGAAATTGGGAACTTAGCAGTTATTGTTACAAATCAAGTTCACGCTAAACCTGATCAATTTTTTGGAGATCCCACTCATCCAGTAGGAGGACATATTGTGGCTCACGCTGCTCAAACACGGGTATATCTTCGAAAATCAAAGGGCGAACGTCGAATTGCCCGAATTGTTGATAGTCCTTTACTTCCTGAAAATGAAGCGGTATTCGCATTAGCAGAAAACGGAATCATCGATGTAACATAGAATCAGGAAATGTCGCAAAATCACTCTTTGACGACATTTCTGCAGTAATTTTCTAGCTCAATTTCTTGAAAATAACATTTAAAGTATTCTACTATCCTTTGTATTCAACTAGATCCTCTATTGATAATAAAAAGGAAAGTTTAACATTATTTTCTTGTTCAAACTTGTTTAGAAGTTCTTTTTTAGGTAATCTGTTTATAAAAACAAATATTGAATTAACTTCCGCCCCATGATTACGAATCATGTTTAGTAATGGTATTTTACTTCCCCCTGAAGTTATTACGTCATCAACCATTAATATCCTTTTGTTAGAAATATTTCCCTCGATCAATTTTTGCGTTCCATGTTTTTTTCTTTCCAAACGTGCTAAAAAATACTCTTTTTTCAATTTAAGAGCTAAAGCTACCCCTAAAGGGATACCTGCCAATGGAGGCGCTACAATAGCGTCAAAAAAGCCAATCTGTCCCGAGTTTTGTATATAATCCGCTGCAATTCTAGTAATCTCTTGAAATTCCATTGGAAAATTTGGTAAAATTCTCAAGTCAACATAGAATGAAGATCTTGATCCATCTTTTAACTCAAAATCACCAAATCTTAGCACATTCACCTTTTCTAAAGTTAAAACTAACTGTTTTGTTAATGTTTGTGACAATCGGAGCATCAAAATACTACCATTAATAAATTGAAAAACTACCTTTTAAAAATTTTTAAAGTTGAAAGAGTTTTCTTGAATTATGAGTTTCATAAAGCTCTTATCAGCTTCTAAAGAAGAATCAAGAAGTAAAATCTGTGTCGGATTAGATTTAGCCGAATATGGAAGTCGAAAAGAAAGAACTCTTCAGAAAAATGAGGAAAAAGCTGAAGTAATTCATAACCTTATTGATAGCCTTAGTCCGTTTTGTTGCTGCTTCAAGGTAAATCGGCAATATATTCTAGATCTATCATTAGTTCAGATAAAGGGTATAACAGCAAAAGCTCATGAATATAACAGGCCTATTATTGTAGATCACAAAATTTCTGATATCGGATCTACAAATGAGCAGATGCTATATCACTGCAAAAGAGAGGGATTTGATGCTTTCACAGCAAGTCCATTTCCAGGGAATGTGGAAGAGATCTGTACTTTATCCGATTCGTTTGGATTATCTCCACTAATCCTAGTGTTGATGTCCAATCCTGAAGCAGAATGGATGAAAAAAACTACATTTACCGGAATACCACTCTATCAATATTTCGCTCGCTTAACAAATAAATATGCTCAAGGTGCTGTAGTCGGAGCCACTGGACACATTGGTATGAAAGAATTGAAAACTATCGCAGATGAAATTTCTGGAAAAGTGATTCTCTCTCCAGGTGTTGGAGCACAAGGAGGGGAGATTGATAGACTATTAACGGCATTTGAAGATGATGTGATATTCAATATAGGACGGGCGATAATATATCAAAAGAATCCAGTAGAAAAAATGAAAAAGTTTAACCAATCCATAAAATCGATCAATAAATCACTGGGTCTTTAAATTGCTTCTAAAAAATGCTTCGATCTGGTATCGTGAGCAAATTCTTCATGGTCACATTTTTGTGAATGAAGAAACGGGTTTGATTGATCAAATCTCACTTTCAGACACATTTAGGAAAGCTTCAGAGGAATCAATAGATTTGAAAGGAAAGCTAATTATTCCAAGTCTCGTAGATATACATTGCCATTTGAGGGATTTTGAAGAGAGTTATAAGGAAACATACGAAACTGGGGCTCTTGCAGCAGCCGCAGGAGGATTCACAACTATATTTGATATGCCCAATAAGATTAATCCGATAAACACTTCTAAAAGTCTAAAAAAGGCGGTTGATGAAGCTAGTAGAATCGAAGCGTGTGAGATAATCCCTTATGTTCTTCTAAACAAGGATACAGAGTCATCACTCATTTCTGATTACCCCTATTCGAAAGCTTATCTCGGAGTAACCACTGGAAATTACCTTACTGATGTTTCAGAAGTTACAGTTTTTTTAACCAAATCTTCAGGAGTAATTACTGTCCATTGTGAGGACAATGAAAGAATCAATAACAATCTTAAGAAGTTTGAAGCTACGCTTGAGAATCATGGAAAAATTCGTGATTCTCTAACAGAGCTAATCGCAATCTCTAATCTTCTAGAAGCTACAAAAGACATAATAACAAAAGGAAAATTACATATTGCTCATGTTACCCTTCTAAAATCAATAGAAATCTTACAATCAAGGGGAATATCCTTTGAGGTAACTCCACATCATCTCTTTTTGAATAACGATGATTTATACCAGCTCGGTGTGAAGGGTAAAATGAATCCTCCTTTAAGATCAAAATTAGAGCAACAAAAGATGTTAGAAGCTTTTCTAACAAATCAAATTCCTATAATAAGCACCGACCATGCTCCTCATACAACTCAAGAGAAGAATGATTTTCAATTAGCTGGAGTTCCAGGCTTAGAAACATGTCTTCCACTTTTATCTGATTTTTGTAAACCTCTAGACATAAGAAAATTAAAACTTATCATTCAAGCGTTAGCAATAAACCCACGAGTTCTAATGAATTTACCTGAAAGGGGGATTATCGCTGCAAATGAACCTGCCAATCTAACGGTCATAGATCGCAAAAAAAAGAGAATTGTGCGTGGAGAAGATCTAAAGACAAAATGCAAGTGGAGCCCATGGGAGGGATTTGAATTGCAGGGATGGCCTGTACTTACAATTCATAAAGGAAAAATTACGTATAAGGACCTATAGATTGCCTATTAAGGTTTAACTAAAGGAGTACTTTGAACCATCAGCCTTCCTCCCGAATTTTCCAAAATCTTTAACTTTCGTTAAGAGATCCCCCCGGAATACTGGACCATCTTGACAGATGCTAAGACCTAGATCATCTAAATAACATGATCCACAAATTCCGAAGCCACATCGAATATATCGATCTGCTAGACAAATTTGGGTATATTCAACCATACTGTGATCTTGAGCTATAGTTAAAATATTCCTAAGCATTAATTCTGGACCACAAGTATAAATTTCCCAATCAGATGGTTCCTTTGAAAGTTCAAGGAACGTTTCTTCCATTTTTTCCGATACCAAACCATTAAATCCATAAGAGCCATCTTCTGTGCAGAAATCAGTTGATATAGGTAGTTTATCGAATTCTCTTCTAAATAACAGCTCAGATTTGGTCTTAGCTCCCTGTAATAACATGATATTTGATGGTCTAGAAGAATTAATGACGAGTTGGTGGATTAAAAAGCGCAGAGGCGCTATTCCTATCCCGCCAGCTACAATTAATACCTTCTTTGTAAATTCTAGATCAAATCCATTTCCAAAAGGGCCTCTTAAGCCAATTAAAGAATTTTGTTCCTTTTTGATGATATCATTTGTTGTAGATCCAACTCCACGTATCGTAAAAGACATTAAATTACTTTGATACTGACTGACAGCGATTGGGATCTCATCTTTACCAGGCAACCAGAGCATGAAATACTGCCCCGGAATTACTTTGGGAATTTTCCCTTCAGGAATTGAAAAACCAATCGATACCGTATAATCATTTTCAACATCTTTTCTAAAAATTGGTAAACAATAGGGAAGGTCAAAGCGTTTATCCATGAGCCATCCCTCTTAGTTCTTCTAATGACAAGTTTTTTCGAATTAGATAAGCTTCTAGTCCATTCATAAGTTTTGCAATAAGAGTCTTGGTGGATGGGTAATTATGAAGTGCTGATCCTATTTGAACGGCACTTGCCCCTGCTAAGAAATATTCAACAACATCTTCCCATTTAGATATTCCTCCTAATCCGATTAAGGGGATTTCTGATCCGAAGGACTCGTATAGATCGTAAATTGCCCTTAATCCGATAGGTTTGATAGCTTTTCCCGATAATCCCCCTCTAATATTTCCTAGAATTGGTTTGTGTGATTCAATATCTATTAATAAGGCTTTAAGAGTATTGATAGCCACTAGGGCATCAGCTCCTCCTGAAACAGCTGCTTCTCCTATCTTCGTTATGTTGGAGATATTAGGAGTCAGTTTCACCCAAATTGGGGTCTTAAATGTGGCCTTTACCTTTTTAACTATCTCTTCAACAATTTCAGGATCTGTTCCTACAGCCATACCTAATTTTTTCGCATGAGGACAGCTTAAATTTAATTCAAAAGCGATGGGTTTGATTTTCATTCTCAGACATTTAATTACGGAAACGAATTCATCAGGAGAAACACCAAAAACAGAAATAATTAACTTCACTTCGGAATCAACATTTTTCAATTCTTCACCAAATTTAGAACAACCAGGATTGGCTAATCCTACTGCATTGATAACTGAGTGGATTTCTGAAAGATAAAGGACAGATGGATTCGGGTGTCCTTCACGTGAATGCAAGCCTATTGACTTTGTTGTTACAGCCCCAAATCCCTCGTGAAATGATCGATTGAGAGTGGAGTAAGTTGAGCCCAAAATACCTGAAGCTAAAATTAGCGGATTTCTAATTTCTACATTCCCAATGGTAGTTTTAAATTCAGTCATCATCCTAATTTAGGCACAATTAAAGCAATAATGAGATATGTTCATGAATATTAAAAATTTCATCGCAATATGCACATCGGAGGCTTATCGGGTGATGATCATTTATTACGGTAAATTCAGTTTCAACGTCCTCTTGTTGACTTGTTATACAATTTAAACCTGGACATTTCAATACTCCCGAAATCTTTTTAGGAATCTTTATTTTCTCTTTTTCAATTATTTTATAATCTTCGATATATGCGATATTGCTACCAGAGATTAATAATCCCAATTTTTGGATATTTAAATCCTCTCTGTTCATGTTTCGTATCTTTAATATGTCTTTTCTCCCAAATTTACGCGAAGGAAGATTGATCGCTACAAATACAGAGTGTGGAAAAGTTTCATCGATATTTAATGCTTTTAATGCATAAAACGCTCTACCTGGGGGTGTAATATGGTCAATAACTATTCCATTATCAATTTTTGCCACGATAAGCTCTTTTTCTGTCTTTTTTTCTTGATTATTCAACAGGTTCATCTCCCAATAGCTGATCTAAAATTGCCATTCGAATGTAAACACCATTCTTGGCTTGAATGAAATATTTTGCTTGAGGAAACTGATCTATTTCATATGGGATTTCATCCACCCTTGGTAAAGGATGTAAAATTAAGGATGCATCCTTAGCTAATTTGATTAAAGATGAGTGCAGTTGATAGGAGCCTTTGACTTTCTGGTAAAGCATTGGATCGGGAAATCTTTCTTTCTGTAATCTTGTGACATATAGAACATCAAAATCGCTGATTACATCTGAAATGTTTTCTGTTTCGATTAACTCTAAATTTGTTTCTTTGAGATCCAATCGTAAATCTTCCTGTAAACGTAAAGAAGGGTGGGAGATGAGATTAATGGTATTCCTACCGAATTTGCTTAATGCTAGTAGTAACGATGAAATTGTTCTACTATATCGTAAATCTCCCATTAGGGCAATATTCAACCCGGAAAGTCGCCCAAAAAACTCACGAATTGTAAAAATGTCAAGAAGAGCCTGGGTTGGATGTTCCTGGCTTCCTGATCCTCCTGAAATGACTGGAATTCCAAATTTTTGAGCGATCTTGGCTGCAAGCTTCGCTGATCCTCGCAGTGGATGCCGAATTACTATTCCATCAGTATAATTCGCCAACATTGTAATCGTATCAGTAAGTGATTCTCCTTTTTCAAGAGATGTTCCTTTACTGCTAGAAAACCCAGTAATACTACCTCCAAGTCTCAACATGGCTGTCTCGAAAGATAAGCGAGTTCGTGTGCTAGGCTCCCAAAAAGCTAATGCTAAAATCCTACCATTTAGACGATTGTGGAAATCAGATGGATTTTTCTTAATCAGTTTTGCATAATCCAGAATTTTGACAATATCCTGCTTTTTCAAGTCTCGAATAGCAATTAAATGAGAAATCTCTGAAATCTGATTACCAACCATTATTGGGTCTCCAATTTATGAATTTACAAATAGATTAGAAGAGGAAAAACGTTTCCTTCACTAAATTTCTTTTTTACTACGGTAAAATGCCGTAAAATGCTCATTAATATATGTTCATTAGTTTGTAAAGAAATTTTCTAGTAAAGAACAATACAGAAGTAACTTCTGCAATGTTCACCTTTACTCCCAAAAAGGCTAAATTCTGCCCTATTGAAAAAAGGATATTATTTCTCTCATGTTCTTGGTTTGACAAACAATATCCGATGCAGCAGCTACTCGTTTAGAGCTCGGTTCAATTGAGATAGATAACCCTGCGATTTCAAACATGTCAATATCAGCTGTTGAATCTCCAATTGCTACTGATTCTTCAGGAACTATCTTAAATTGCGTAAGGACATTTTCTAAAATTTTTCCTTTCTGCTTCCATCCTACATTAATCTTCACTTCTCCTGAAATTCGATTATTATGACGAATCAACTCATTTCCAATCCAATAATCAAATCCGAGCTCAAGAGCAATTTTTTCTACAATATCCTCAAGACCCATTGATAATATTGTCAATTTACAGCCTTTTTCTTTCAGAAAGGAGATGAGCTCTGCAGTACCTTCACGTAACTCAATTCGAGAAATTGCCTCTTGATATTCGTCCTCTGTACGGCCTATCCAAGCTTCAGCATCAGCCTTACAGAATTCATAGTAAGAGATATCTCCCTTAAGGAAGCGCTGTAGAACCAGCTCCCCATAATTTTCCCATGTTCCAAAGAATTCATGAACAGCTTGCCAAGACGATCTAAATTTCGTAGTTGTTAGAGTACCATCTAAATCGAAAGCTACTAGTGTAGTCTCTGATAATTGAAATTGATCACCGTTTTTTTTCATGAATGAAGGCTAACCATAACAATCAAAAATGATTTTCGATTGTAATGAGAAAGTTTAATTAAGACAAGCGAGATGTATGTTATAAAGTACTGCTCCAGACTCAAGTCGTACAATGGAGGTTTATAACACCTCTTCTTAATCAAAGGATGAAAAAAGAATGCGTGTAATAGTCAGTGGTATCAGCGGTTCTGGTAGATCCGACGCGGTTAGTGATCTGGAAAATTATATTCAAAAAAACTATCCTAAGAAAAAAATAGTTGTAATGAACACCAATCGGATGATGTGGAAAACTGCACAAGAACTTAGGATGGATGTTAAACGTGAGAAAATGCTAGATCTATCACCACCAACATTTCAGGCCCTTAGATCTACTGTTTTCGAACGTATTATTCGTGAGGTAGAAGAACTCGAAGAAAAACATAAAGAAATTGCTATAATAATTAATACTCATGCAACTTTTCGATGGAGAGAACATCTACTTGCCGGTTGGGATTTCTTCTACTTAACAAAATTGAAACCAGATCTTTTCATCACAATTATCAACATCATTAATGAGATCTATGAATCCCTAGAAGCAGATCCGCTTTGGAAAGGAATGAACAATAGGCTTCAATTGGGAATATGGCAGGAGGAAGAAGCATTTACAACAAAACTAATGGCCGAAACTTTAAAAAAGCCTTTTTACATTGTAGCTCGTCGTCAACCCCCCATTACTCTTTATAGGCTAATTTTTGATCATGAAGTAAGTGAAAAGGTCTATTTGTCCTATCCAATGACCCATATTAAAGAAGATTCAAAAAAAAACGAAATTAAATTGCTTGCGGCAAAACTTAGAGATTTAGGATTCGTTGTGTTCGATCCAGGTACAATGGAACTAGAAAAAGTTCAACAGGACATACCAGAAGAAATACGTATGTTTGATTTTTACCAAACAGTCTACCGTGATTTTCAGCTCATCGATCAAGCAACAATAGTGATTGTGTTCTACCCTGAAATCGTACATTCAAGTGGTGTTGTTAATGAGCAAGCATATGGATTTCGTAACAATAAATATGTATTTGCTGTTTTTCCCGCAGAGAATTTCTCCCCATTCACTTCTTTTTTCTCTGATAAAACCTTCATGTCAGTAGAAGATCTTATACAGTTCTTAAAAGAAGAATTTATTCCCTCTCGTCAAAAAAAGACAAAATCTGAATAAATAATCTCAATTAAAATAAAGATGATAATTTAAAGAAAAGAAGAAGATATTCCCATGTGATGAGAACGACGGTCTCCCGAGATCTATGAAACAGGTTAAGCTGATTCTTAAGATTGATGACGAGAGTTGCACTTACTGATTATCTAGTAATAATGGGCCCCAACTATGCCATTAACAGTTCTGAATTTTTTTCGTGAGCTCACCCAGTTTGATTTCAGGATCCTCTCTGTTATTGAAGTATTAATGGCGAGACATGAGATGGTTCCAATCGAGGATATTGCAGCTTATTTAGATTATACCGAAAAAAAAATCCAAACTGAACTCACCAGGTTAAAAAAATTCAAATTAGTAATGATAGCTCAAAGGCACTATCTTGGAGTGGCGTTAACATTTCCAGGATATGATGCTTTAGCATTAAAAGCCCTAGTCGAAAAAGGCACAATTGCACAAATCGGCCCAGAAATTGGAGCGGGGAAAGAAAGCGACATCCGTATGGCTATTAATGATGATGGGTCTGAGTTCATAATAAAATTACATAGACTCGGGAAATTAGATTTTCGGGCAACAAAGCGAGCTCGAGCTTTTATTGCCGAAAAGAGTCATATTTCTCCTCTTTATGAAAGCCGACTCTCCGCTGAACGGGAATTCAAAGCGTTAAGTGCGTTGTTTAACGCAGGAGTAAGTGTACCAGAACCAATAGCTCAGAATCGGCATATTATCGCAATGCACAGCATTATAGGTCAAGATTTATATCGGGTAAAAAAAAGTGAATTTCAAACAGATGAAGAAATTTTAACATTATTTGAGAACATAATGCAAGAAATGCAGAAAGCAGTGAAACAGGGTTATATTCATGGTGATTTAAGTGAATATAATATTCGTTTAAATGAAGATGATTATCCCGTCTTTTTTGACTGGCCCCAATATATAGAAACTGAGTCTGAACAAGCAGAGAGAATATTGACTAGAGATTTGAGTAATATTCTTAACTATTTTAAGAAGAAATTCCAAATGACTAGCAAGACTAATGTTTCAGAGTTATTGTCAAAATATTTTGATAACTGGGAGTTACCATCGGTTATGTGACTATGTCAGAAGCATCTATTATTTTTGGATTAGATATCCTAGCTCGATATAATAGGACAAGTATGGGGTCTGTTTTTTCACTTGTTGTGCTAACACAAAATCATATAGATAAATATCCAAAAATTAACCGAAAAACTTTATTTAATAAAATTGAAGATTTAAAACCAGATTATATCGCCATGGATAATATTTTTGAGTTATCACCAAGTGCAAAAGGAATAACACGATTTCTTCAGAAAATTCCCCCTCATACAATGCTGGTTCAGGTAACTGGGTCTCCACGAACAGGGATGGAAAAGATAACTACCCTAGTACGTAAGTATAGGTTAAAAAAAGAGCTCAGTTTCTCTTCTGGTATTCAGAAAATGAATTCTCTGGAAACAGCTGAGGTTTGTGCTCGTTTATGTCAAAAACATGTTGGATTTGAAATATTAGCATTCGAGGAAGAGATACGAATCCGTGTCTCTAAGAAAAAAAGTCATGGACGGGGTGGATGGTCTGCTCCTCGTTATGAACGGATTAGTCGCGCTGCGGTTGCACAAGCAGGAGATGAAATCGAATCAATTCTACGCGGAAAGAGTATCACGTGGGAGGTATTTGAATATCCTCAACGTAGAGTCTACATTGTACAACTTGAGAAAAAAATGATTGCTGAAATTCGAACTCTGATAAAACCACTGTCTACTGAGTTAGTTCGTGTTACCCTTGAGCGAATATCCAAGTCAAATCTTGATTTTCAAGCATTAGATGTTTCTGTTGCCCCCGCAAGTTACTCTCTCAGAAACATCATAGTAGGAATAGATCCTGGTACAACAACTGGAATCGCTATCGTAGACTTAACGAAAGGAAATTTATTGTATTTAAATTCGAAACGGGAGTGTGGTATTTCAACAATCATCAGGACGGCCTCAAAATTTGGCAAAATATGTTGTGTTGCTGCTGATGTAACCCCCATTCCTACAACAGTTGAAAAGATCGCAAAAATAACGGGCGCTAAGTTGATGGCACCTACAGTTTTAATATCTGCAGCTGCTAAAAGAGATTATCTACATGATTACAGAGATAAGACAGTTAACTACAGCCATCTAAATTCTCACGAAAGGGATGCGCTATTTGGGGCAATAAGAGCCTTTAATTCGTTAAAGGAACAACTCTCCAAAATAAGTCAAAATGTTAGGGATACACAACCAGAGTTAGTTTCTCGAATACCTGACATTCAGAGGCTTGTAATATCAGGAAATAGTATTTCCAATGCAATTGAGATGGTACGAGGAAAAATAAGTGTACAAGAACCCCTTACCACAGAAGAAGAAATAGATCAACTAACTGTATCATTAAAACACGAGAATGAAATATTACAAAATAAAATTGAAGCTATTTATGAAGAAATGGATAAATTAGACCAAGAAGTAGTTTTCTGGCGAAAACAAGCCCGAGAAAAAACGCTCAAAATAAAGGAGTGGAAAGATAAATACGAGCGAGAACTATTAAAGCATTCCAATCAGATACAAAAAAGAATTAGCTCAGCAGTTGAGCGGGAAGTAGGGCGAATACTGGAAGAAAATCAAGAGATTCGGCGAATGATTCGCCAAAACCAACAAGAGATGGAAAAACTCAAGCAAATTCGAAATTTCTGGGTACAGGGACGAGAAATACCATTGAAAGTCGTGAATTCTTTTACAGATTCTGCCATTAGGGAAACAGAAGAAAACTACGGGCTTAATGATGGAGATCTAGTCCTAGTTCTCGATCCAAGTGGTGGAGGAGCCCAAACAGCTCAGAAAATGATCGATATTGGCATCAAAGGTATAATTGTTCCGGAAAAAGCTGCCAAATTCTCAGACCAGGCAATTAATCAATTTAAAGACAATTGTGTTCCTTGTCTTTACTTACCTCTCAAAGACTTTTCTAGGAGATCAAGGGACTTAGGCTCATCAAAACTGGAATTATGGGTTTATGATGGTCTCTACTTGACCGATGTTGGAATCAAGGAAGAAATTAGGAAGAAAGAACTGAAACTTCGCGAAAAACTGCGTCAAAAAAGGGTAGCTTTGATTAAAAAGGCTAAAAAATCATCTAAATCGCAAAATAGTTCTGCTTTAGATATTGATCAAATACTGAATGAATTTAAGGATGATTATAAAACTCAATATCATCTAGAATATGAAGAAAAACTTAGGTTTTCAACTGAAGAAGAATGACATCTCTTTGACTTGCGTATAACAAAGAAAAATATTAGAATCAATTTTTAAGCCGACCGAACTAAAGGGATTTCTATCATTTAAGCTTCAAAGAGGAATTAAGATAATGTCACAGCCATTGCAAACATTAGAAAAATCTGTGGGAAAAATAATCACCGTTCAACTGAAGAGTAACCAGCTTTACACTGGACGCCTCCGAATCACGGATCAATACATGAATTTAATCTTGGAAGACTGTTCTGAAGTTGAAGATGGGAAAATTAGCAAACGCTACGGACAAGCATTCCTCCGAGGAAATAATATTCTTTTCATTAAAATAGAATAAGTAATTAATAGCCCCTCTCAATTGGGTATGATCGAAAATCGATTAATTTCTGATTTTCTTAAACTCATGGTTGTGTAGTTTTTATGAGTAGAGAATTGATCCCAATTGGTATACCAGTTATAGATGAATTTATTACGGGAATTCCGCGGGACGCTCTTATTCTGATTTTAGGCGATTCAGGATCAGGATTTACCACTTTTATGCACCAATTATTGGTTACACGTGCGCAAAATGGTATTCCTGCTATTTACACATCGTTGGATAAACCAAAAAGTGAAATTCGACATGATTTAGCTACTTTTGGGTGGAAACTCGATAATTTAACTTGGCAATTCAATGATCTAAGCCCATCTACCCAAAAACGAGAGGCACGAACTCTTCAGTGGGAAGGAGATGCTGTAAATATCGTTTCACACAACCTTTTTCGAAAAATTAAGGAATATAAAGAGGATCGGGCAATAACTTCTTTTGATTCTATTGTTAATACAGTTACCTACATGTTAATCCAGTCCTCTTTGAAGTCAGTCTTACGCTTTCTGAATGAATACTCCACTGCGATTAAAGGTACAAATGGCTGGCACTTCATCACAATGTTAAGAGGTGTTCATGGGCAAGATGTTGAGAATATCTTTTCTCACTATAGTGACGTAGTACTGGAGTTTGCTTTGACTCTCAACACAGAAACCAGGTTATATGAAAGGGTATTGGGAATCAAAAAATTACTAGGTGTTGATTCGCGAGTATTCCCAGTTGAATTTGACAAAAGTGGAATTAAACCAATTACTACTTCAAGGATTCATTAATCTGGGCTTTAATTATTCCCTGACGATGTTGTACTATATCCTTAGAAAGTACCTTTAATGGTCTTTTTTGTTCAAGAAATAGTGATGCAACACTTGTGGCAAAAGCAGCTGCTTTTATTTCATTTTTAAATGCCAATAGATGTGTAACGAAAGCAAATTGGAATATATCTCCTGCTCCGGTTTCATCAATAATTTTTCCCTCTGAATAAGCAGGGACATTGAATATTTCTTTCTTTTTATTATCTTTAAAGCCTAATATAGCACCAGCTCTTCCTCGCGTGAGAATAACAGAGGTAATCGGTGTTTCTAAAATTTTCTCAACGATTTTAACAGGATCTTCTCCGAAACCTAATAGTTTGGACTCTAAATCGGACACATGAAGACAATCTACATTCTCTATAATCTTAGGATTCCACCAATAAGTGAATTTAATTTTTCCCTCGGATGTAAGTTGACGGAAACAACCTTGAGGATCAAATGCGATATAGGAGCATCTTTCTTTTAAGAAAGTGAAAATTTTAGGATCATTAAATTCATGGAAAATGGACCCAATTATCGCAACTGCGGATTTTCCAAAATCCCAATTAAAATCCTTGGGATTAAATCGTAAGGGGAGATTTTTTAAAGATATTTTTCTTTCATTTTTGTTATCCGAATAAATTAGACGGAATTGAGGACATTTGGATCGTAATTTGAGATTTTTCATAATTCCACTAAATTCTGGATAAGTTTTTAATAAATCAATTGCTTGAGGGCAAGCGTAAGCGTAAATTAACGGTGGGGATATCCATGAATACATTTTTGAGAGAATATTACCTACTATTCCCACAAAAGATGGTGGCCCCCCTAATGATTGAGTATTAACCAGATGATCGACTTGATTATTATGAATCACAGTATCTAGTACCATTTGGCCAAGAGCTATAGTAGGTCTCTTGTTTCTCACTTTCGTCAACTCACATAAATTAAGTAGGAAATACAGTAAGGTTTAAATTTTTGCTAAATGTTAAATCTATTATCCGAGAATAGTTGTTGTATTAACCAGAAACCCAGTTCTATCAACCATATGTAATAATATGATGTCTTAAGACTTTATGGGTTTCAACGAAGGTGGAAACATGGCTTTTGCGCTTACAGTTGAACAAAAGAAGAAATTAATTAAACTATTACAGGAAATAGTTCGGTATGCAGATCTGGAAGCATTGGCGTTAGTCACCCGAACTGGAATGAGCGTTGCATTTTTCTCAGAGAAAGATGCAGATCCCGATTTATTCTCTGCATTATCTGCAGCGGTGCTAAGCACTGGTGGGATGGTCGTCGATAGAATGGATCATGGACATTTATGGGAAGTATTAGTTCGTGGTGAGAAGGGTTATACAGTATTAAGTTCAGCAGAAGATTTCATATTAATAGGAGCTTCTAACGAAGCCCACTCTTTAGGACTGGCGATAAGAGTACTCCGTCGATATAGTAGAAAAATACCAGAAATCTTCAAAGAAGAGGAAAAAGATATCTCAAGTTTAGTGTCTGAGCTAAAAGATTTACTAAGTTAGCCTGCGAATATAAGGAATAATATCACTTGATTTCCCTTTTTCTTATACTTTTTTCCTTGGATTTAATATTTTTAGGAATAGTAAGTTCAATAGATGGACTATTATTACTTCTACTTATTATTCCTTGGACTTTATTAATATACACCGTCCTATGTTTCAAAGGTATACGTTTCTCCGCGAATGATCAGCTTGAACAGCTAGCAGGAAGGCTTTATTGGATTAGTCAAGGGACTTTTCAAAGTACAGTTATAACTGTGATAAATATAATTTTAGGGGTAATAATTATACCCGATTTTACTTTAAGCCAGTTCGAGGAGTTTTTTGGGGTCTTTAGCTCAACTTTTATTTTTTTACTGTTGCCATTACCCAGTTTTCTCATTCTTAATATCAAAAAAACAGATCAAGAGCGATTATACGGATTAATTTATCAGGAAATGGTTGAAAAGGGAGTAGCTCCTCCATTCATTGAAATCACCTCCGAACTTCTCACAATGAAGGAACGATATACAGAAGAATACGCAAATCGTTTGAATGAAGTTAGAAATTATACTTATCAATTCTTACAGCAGAATTTTTCTAAAATTTCTTCATTTTTTAAACAAGAACAAAATTATCGTTTAAATTTAGAAAATTTAGCTATTTTTCTTACAAGGAGAGTAATCTCGCCTAAAAATGAGTTTTAACTTATTTTTGGTAATAAACTTTGTTATCATTTAACCAAAAATTATATTCAAGTGAGTGATTCCAAAAAAATTCTATTAAAAAATTAATTAATGCATTCTGAAAGCGTAAGTACAGAATTTTTTTGTCGAAAAATGAGGTTTCCTCTTTGGGTAAGAAACGTAAGTCTGGTGGGCGAAGCAAGGGTAAAAAAGGAACTCTATCAAAGGTTCAATGTTCATCTTGCCGCAGAATGATACCACGTGATAAAGCTAAACGTAAAACAAGTTATAAAGCTCTTGTTGATTTTACAATCGGTAAAGAATTACGCCAACAAGGGGCTCATGTTCCTCGTGTTCCTTATGTAAGATATTACTGTGTGTCATGTGCAATTCACAGACATCATGTTAAAATTCGTGCGGAAGACGAACGAAAAAGTAAATAATAAAGGTTAAGATAGTTGTAAAGTGGATCCGTGGCTCAGCCTGGATAGAGCGTCTGGCTTCGGAAGGTACAACCTGTTTCCAGATGACAGAATGATGCCTGAAGTAACCAGAATGTCGTGGGTTCAAATCCCTCCGGATCCGCTTTCTTATAGATGCAGGTATTTATATGAATATATTGTAAACGAGGAAAGGGGATGGTGGGCCTATTAATCCTTAATCTTTCAGTAGAGGATAGTTAAACAGTTAGATTACAATTTATCATAGTAATCTTCAGGTTTAGGTGGAAGTGGATGATGAAAACCTTTACGCTGGCGGGTAGCTACCACATATTGTCGTGCGAGTCCTCCACCTTCTTCTTCAGGTTTTGCTGGGTCTCCAGGTACTTTTTCCCAATGGTCAAATACCATTTGACTGAAAGCAAAACCAGAGGTCTCGGATCGGAGTTCTGTTGTAATTCCAAATGATTCAGTAACAGGAACCTCTGCAATAATAATGTTTAATGGGGTTCCTTCTCGTCTTTGTGTATCAATTACACGTCCCCTTCTTCTGGTCAGGACCTTATAGACATTACCTAAGTATTGTTCAGGGACTTGGACCTGAACTTTATAGATGGGTTCCAAGAGGATGGGTTCCGCCATTAACATTGCCCCAAAACATGCTCTACGAGACACTGGCATGATTTGGCCAGCCCCACGATGGACAGGATCCTCATGGAGTTTCACATCTTCGAGCATAAACCGCACTCCATAAAAAGGTTCCCCACATAACGGTCCTTCCTTAGCTGCCCATCGAAAACCTTGGATGATGTAGTCCTTCACTTCTCTAAGATATTGGACTCCTTTTGTAGCATCTATATAGAAGTTAGGATCGTCTTCCTCCGGGCCCATTCCCCATACCTTGCGTCCAGCTTTTGCATCCCATCCAGCTTCATCTCGTAGTATTTGCGCCATTTCTTTACGGTCAGTATACTGATTGATACTACCTTTTTCTATTAACTTAATTGCTCCTTCATCCAATGGACCAGCTCGAACCCAAAGGCGATTATGTTTATTCGGTGATTTAGCCAAAGATTGCATATATGACTCACTTTTTACTGATTCCCGAAAAACAACGATAGGTTCGCTCTGGACAACTTCAATCCGTTGTAGGTCTTGGAGATCTTTAACTGCAATTTCAAGATGAAGCTCGCCAGTTCCAGAAAGCAGATACTCACCTGTTTCCTCGTTGATTTTAGTTTTTAAGGAAGGGTCAACCAGTTCCATGAGCTGCATCCCCTCTGCTAGCTTTGGGAGTTCGCTTGGAGACTTGGCTTCAATTGCAATAGTAACAACTGGTTCTACAGCATAAGAAAGGGCATGGAATGGCATTACAGTATCTAGACTAGTTATTGTAGTACTCGCTGTAGCACCACGTAAACCCTGTAAGGCAACAATATTTCCCGCAGGAATTTCCTCTACTTTTTCTGGTTTTGCTCCCATAAGCATTGAAACTTGCTGTATATTGGTAGTGAACTGTCGTTCTTTTGATCCTGGTTTATATCCTGGGAGTAAAGCAGTAATTTTTTGGCCAGCTCGTACTTTCCCAGAAAAAATTCTTCCCATAGCTATGATTCGTTTAGCTTTTCCTGGTATCATTTTTGATAGTGCAATCATTACTGGGGCGTTTTCATTACATTCTAATAATCCCTTCCCTTCTTCTGTGTCAAAGTTCCCAGTCCAGAAGCTTTTAAAGCGATATTTTTGAGCTTCTAGGGGTGATGGGCAAAATTGAATAACCATATCCAAAACAGCTTTTTCAACAGGAAGCCACCTTTCTAACAGAGCTTTCGCAATCCTTTTTGGTGGTTCAAGCCAGACAGATTCATCTAACCGAAGTTCTAATTGTTTTGCAACCTCTTTAAGTGAATCGAGATCATTATCTTCGGCTTTTTGATAAATTTCGTATGTAGGTTTGAGTACCCCATTGACGAAATTATTCTTCATCCAGAGGTTCTTAATCAATTTATCAATAGGTTGTCCTGTTTTTTCATGCCAAATTTCTGCTAGAGCGGGAATGGTCAATCCAAAACGATGAATTGCAGAACCAAATGCAACAGTACCTTGCCGAGGATCAACACGCCAAATCTTTTTAAATTCAGGAGGAGCATACGTGTCGATTAAAATATTAAAGTCTCTAATAATGGTCTTGAATTTCTCATAGGCGTCATCAGGTGTCATCCGCATCTCAGTTATGAGACGGTCAACCTTATTGATTATTAAAACAGGGCGAACGCGTTCTGCTAATGCCTGTTGAGTAACTACTTCAGTTTGAACCATTACTCCTTCCACAGCGTCGACAACCACAAGCGCGCCATCAACTACTCGTAGAGCTGAAGTTACCTCACCAGAAAAATCAACGTGGCCTGGCGTATCTTGGAGATTAATAAGATATGTTCTCTTATCAAATTCATGTACTAAGGAAATTCCTGTAGTTTTAATAGTAATCCCACGTTCCTGTTCGTCATCTCGCGTATCTGTAGCCCGTGCTTCACCAGCTATTTTTTCTGCTAGAAGTCCACAGGCCGCGAGAAGAGAATCAGTTAACGTGCTTTTGCCGTGGTCAATGTGAGCGATCACGCCGAGATTTCGAACCAAATCTCGACTGTAAAGTAATTTTTGCGCTTCCTCTACTGTAAATTTTGGCATTTGAATTTTCTCCGTTGAAGTATAAAGACAAGATTAAAGTGTTTTCATCTTTAATTATTAAAATTGATTTATTCATAGAATAGCACATATAGAAACTTTTAAAGATGGTTCTACGGTTAATTACAGAATTTTAAAAACAAGATATTAGCACTTCTATATACTTCACTTTTTTTCAGTAGATTTTTTTTTAAAAAAGAAATTATCAACCATTCTAGAATGCCTTTCACTTGTATCATTAGAAATCTGGAACATTAGATTGAGCAAAAAAGATATCAAAAGGCTTTTTTAATAAGGTATAAGAGAGAGTAGTGTAATGTCGATTGAAAAAGATAAGGTTAATGCTATCCTTCGCGAATTTCAAGATATTTTAAAGAAATACCGCCCAAATACCTCCGAATTACAGTTAATAAACTCAAAAATTTCTCAAATGACGGCAAGAAATATCGAAAAACAATTTAGAGCTACAACTTCTTCGACACGACGAAAACCACCTTCCCCTAAACCAGAAAAAAAGAAGTGGCGCAAAATAAAAATCGATTAATTTTTGCTTATATCAAACTCAACAGGACTGTATGTCTGAACACAATTTTTTTTAAACTACTGAAACGGAAATCCTTACTATCTTCTAAATTATTTGCTGGATTGTTATGGTTAAAATTAGAGTAAAAATTATGCTGCATCTCTATGCCATCCCCATTCTACTTTCTTTCTTTCATCTCTGTTACCGAATTAAAGTTTGGGGAAAAGAGTATGTTCCTGCTAGAGGTTGGAATAAAAGAGGGATAATCGTAATGGCAAATCATCGATCTCATTTAGATCCATTCTTGGTAGGATTAGCAGCATTTCCTAGATTCTACAAACCGTTTTTTTATCCAGCTGATGCTAAGCTTTGGAAGCTTCCTTTTTTCCGACCAATACTTCATGGTATGAATTGTTTCCCAGTTTTTAAAGGATCAAAAAGATTGGATATTATAAAATATCATATTGCAGTAGTAAGAAATGGAGGGTCAGTTTGCTACTTCCCAGAGGGAGCTCGGACTAAAGATGGAAAATTACAACCTGGGAAGTTAGGTGCTGGTTTAATAGCTCATTCAACAAGGGCTATGATCATTCCATGTGCGGTTCAGAATACTGATAAAGCAATGCCAGTAGGAAGGCCTTTTACGTTGGGGGGCGGCCCCAGAAAAATCACATTAAAAGTGAAATTTGGGCCTCCGCTTGATTTGAGGAAATTCTACAGACTTCCAAGCTCTAAAGAGACATCCCAACAAATTAGTGATTATATAATGGTAAAAATAGCGAATTTATTAGATGATTTAAACAAGGAGATTTAATATTGACACGTTTTGTGACAAAAGAAAAATTAAACGAGTTGTACAATGAATTAGAAACAAATGGAATTGATATCCTTTATCTCACTGATTGGGAAGAAAATCGGAATGTGAATGTAAAATATCTCTCTGGTCATCCGGAGGATTCTAATCTATTAGTTGATGTTCAAAATCGCCAAACTATTCTCATTCCATGGGATTTCCAGATAGCACAGGAATATGCAGAAGTTGATCAGATTATTAATATGGGTGACTTTGAGGGGGGTGTGATTCCAGCAACAGCTGAAACTTTGAAACAGATTGCTGATTCAAATCCCAAGATTGGTATTCTTCGGGACATTCCATACCATCGTGTTCAAACAGCGCTTGATCAAGTACCAAACGTAGAGATAGTATACAATCCACAAAAAATTGACGTTCTACTCGACAGATTGCGCTCAACTAAATCTTCTTATGAGATTTCTCTTTTAAAAGAATCAATCAAGATAAGTAACATACTCGTTGAAGAAATTGAAGATCTGGTAACCAACAAAAAAGAAATAGAGACAGAAATAGATCTTGGTATCTTTATAGAAAGTGAAATGCGCAAGTTAGGTGCAATTGGGGTTGGTTTTGATACTCTCGTAGCGAGTAGTGCACGATCATGGCAGATTCATACATATCCACGCGCAGATCCAAAACTGTCAATGTATCGCCCTGGTTTAGCTCTGACAGATTTTGGGGTAAATGCAGCTGGTTACACCTCTGATGTCACCCTACCCTTTATTATGGGGAAGATGAATACGAAAATGAAGACAATAATAGAGACGGTACAACAAGCTCACGATGAAGCAATCGAGGCCCTAAATGATAAGAATTATCTCCATGAAATTGCAGAAATTGCATTTAATAGAATTGAAACAGCTGGCTTCAAGATGCCTCATGGATTAGGACATGGAATCGGATTGACAGTACATGATTCCCCGTTTCTAAGGAAAAAACCAACACATGAAACTTTGTTGAAGAACTGGACTGATACGGAATTAGAAGAAGGAATGGTCTTTACGATTGAACCAGGGATCTATGAAAAGGATGTTGGTGGATTTCGCCTCGAAAACGATGTAATTATAACAGCAAACGGACCAAAGGTTGTCACAAACTCACATCCAATTTTTATTGATGTTTCTTAAAGAATTCTTCAGAAATTATCTTTTGATTACGATCACAAAATACAACAGAGAGGTTCCAATCTGAGGCAAATGTTACACCACTTAATATGATCTTGAAGTCATATCTCAGGATCTGATCAATCATTTCTAATTGATTTGGAGAAAATGAGAACTGAAAAGGGGCCCAAGAGTCGGTACTTGTACGAGATTTTACTTCAATTATGAATCCATCCAATTGTTTTGATAAAGCATTATTTGATAAAAAACGAGTTAACCCTTCTTTTTCATAAAAAAACTGACAAATTAAGTCTTCTTGTCTGATTCGAGGATCCTCATCTTTATAGTAGGGAGTTATCCCAATGAAATCCATTGTTTGCTGGTTTTTTCTAATGAAGTCAACATATTCTCCAGCGACTGAAGCCTCATCTAAGATTTTCAATGCTTTCATTGGACGTACAATCAGAATTGGTAATCGTTTTGATAGAATATACCGAGTAAATTCCTCTGCAACTAATCCTCTAAGAACTGTATTCTCCCCCTTTAGGAGATTGTAATACATTTTCCATTCCTCATCATTTAATATCTTGTATTAAAACCGTCCCAGAGGGGATTTTAATCAGTTTGGACTTAGAATTTTCTAAAATTAGCTGACCTTGTTTAGAAATGTCAGCTACTTTCCCTTGGTATTCCCCCTCTGGAGTTTGAACAATTACCTTCATCCCAATGATATTATCCTTTTTTTTCCATTCATTGAGAATCGATTGAGATCCGTTGAATCTCAAACATTCAAATAATGCTTCAATTTGATAAATGATTTCATGTAACAACTTAATAAGATCAATTTTTTCATCGTATTCCTCAAAAACTGTTGTAATATGATCTTGAAGCCTTTTTGAATATTGATCTAATGTATTGTTTATATTCAAGCCTATACCAATGATTAGATAACTTAACGAGAATTGTATAACTTTTGCTTCAATTAGTCTCCCTCCCATTTTCTTTAGATTATGTGTACATAGTATATCATTTGGCCACTTAAGCAAGATCTTAATACCAAAAGTCTCTAATGCCTTTGCAATTCCTACAGCTGAAAGAATTGGAATTATTCTTTGTTGTGATAATTTAAGCTGAGGTTGAATGCCCAAGGAGGCCCATAAACCTCCCTGAGGTGATTCCCAATTCCTTTTTCCTTGTCCTTTCCCTGCAGATTGGCTTTCAGCAACAACAACAAACCCAATTTTATTTTTTTCGACTATAAGTCGCTTTGCAACATCATTGGTAGAACTAACTTCAGAATAATTATAGATATTTGGACATAAGTCAGAGTTTATCAGAGTTTTTTTGAATGAAGCGGGCATGATGAGTACCCAATCTAATCTTGTTCAGCATATTGAAAAACTTAACCTAGGATCTTGTTCAATTTGGCAAGATTCTTTTGAAAAGTCATTCTGCAAAAAAATTCTTGGTTTTGTATATAATAAAAGTAACTGCTCCGATCAGAATCAATGCTAAAGTCATAGCAGAAAAATACCTCTGGGTTGGATCTAAATTGGAAAAATCAGGTGGAAAAAAGGGTTCTAAGAGGAAAAAGAGAAAAAAACCAGATAGAAATATTATTAATAGAACGAAAGAAGTAGTAGTCACACTCTTTAGAGTAGGTATGTTATTTTCATTCCAATCTTCAGCGAGTGAACAAGCTATTGTCGCTAGGATAATACTTGAACCAAATATTGTTCCACAAACAGCTAAGAGATAAATTTCAAGATTGATTGCAAGGAAGGTCAAAGCAAAGAATGTTGGGGGAAATTGGGCAAAAAATCCCCATCCAAGTGCAACAGCGATCAATCCTAATCCCTCTAAACGTGACCATGAGAATTGAACAACCGATGTCATCAATAATACCCTATCTACGTTTAAAAGTAATCTTACTTTCACGCTGTGTTTTGGTTAATTGCTGTAAAAGTTGACGTAATTGATCATCAGTTATTTTGTCTGCAACTCTTCTTGTTTGAGCAAGTTGAATTAGCTGATTTTCTAATGCCATTGCATAATCGGGTTTAGCAAGTTTAATATTTGCAAGCCTTTCTCTTGCCTCATTTGTCAGAATTCCTTTCAATATAGCTTGTCTTTGATTCTCAATTTGACGTTGTTGTTCTTCTAATCTTTGTTGAGCTACTTGTTCATTTTGCATTTCTGCTAGACGTTTTTTACGGAGAGCTGCTAATTCAGGATCTTCTTCCGCCATTGATGTTTAACCTCTTCCAATTCTAGAATCGAATTTGAACTCTCTTCAATTAATATGTTGATAGTTCAGGAAGCTGTTGTTTGACTTTATAAGCCATGCTATCAACAAAACTTCGGCCTGCTGGTGTAACTACTCTCCCTTTGGTAGCTGATGAAACGTAACCCCCTTTTTCTAATTGATGAATAGCATGACGAATAATGGCCCCAGAACCTTTAAACGTTTTTTCTGGTTTACTTCCTCGATTTTTTCTTCCGCCATACATCTTTCTTATATGTATTATCCCTATAGGCCCATGTAAATAGATTTTTCGTAAAATCGAGGCCACTCGAATAAACCACCAATCTTTTCTCTGTTCTGGAGCATTTTCCTTTGCAACACCAAGTTTCACAAAGTCAGCCCATTCTGGAGGTTTAAAGATCTTATCATTTACTTTTAGTTCCTCTGAAATTGTTTCTATTAATAACTTACTAGGTACCATCTGCGCTGTTACCATTGGCTATTCTCCTTTGATGTTGCTTCTGACTATCATTCCTTGGGTATATTAAATCTAATGAATTTGAAGCTGCCTTAATTCTTCTTTTAAATCAACTAGAAAGGGATTTGCAAATCCTTTTAGTGTTTTTTATTCGATGGATCAATAGATATGTGAAGAAAAAACACAAAAGATATTATATTTTTTCCTCTTTCTTGAAAATTTCAATCTCTAATAAAGTTTTTCAAGCAATAAGAGTAAGTCAAGAGTCGAGGAAGATATTGTGCCTCTGAAATTTAAATATATGATTATATACAGCTTAATTTGCATTATAATCAGTTTCAATCACGTGATCGCTTTAGAAGCTACTGATCCAGTAATTGAAAATCCTATAATTGTCTTATTCGATGAAGGTCATGGACAATATTATAATCGTTCATTATACAGTCAAGCACTATCAGATTTAATTACCAATAAGCCAATGAAAGTAGTGTTTAACACTGGTACCTTTAATAGTACTAGTTTTGAGGGGATAGATATCTTTGTTGCTACAAATCCTACAATGAGAATTACAAGAGAGGAAAGCAAATATGTGAACAGGTTCATTACTAGTGGTAAAGCAATGTTTCTGTTAGCTAATCCTCTCGATGAAGATAATGAGACCTTAAATGGTAGGGGGGATGCTTTCAATGAATTTCTAGGATACCTTGAAAATGGGTTCCTTATGGGGAAGTATTGGAGCTACTATAAATTTATTGAAGATATTAGGCCTGCTGATGTTGTTATTAATGAATTTTCGAATGCAGGGGATCCTAAATACTTACAGCTAAAGCTCAATAGTTCCATTCACGAAATTCTATCTATTAATAAAAATATAACTTCCATTGTTACATATTCCTGCTCGATTTCGGACGCAAGTGCCCCAGTACTCTCAGCTTCATCTGAGGCCTATTCTAGAACGATTTCAGGAGAACCTGGCGGTGACACCACACAAACTGACGGAAAGTTTTACTTAATGGCTACTTCTGGGGATGAATTGGAAAGTGGTGCACGAATCGTCGTTGGAGGCTCTAGTATCATGTTTAGCGATGTTTATGATCCGATACTGGGATCCACTTGGTATCAAACCGAGAATAACTCTTATCTCTGGTGGAATATCTTTGATTGGTTAGCTGCAGTAAATCCTGAAACACTTACTTCCCCAGTCATTCCTCCAGAGGTTCTTTTCCAAATATTCTTAATATTAGTTGTTATTTCCGTTATTTTTCTACTGGGGGGAAGTATATCATACTCCTTAGGATCAAGACGAAAAATCTCTTTGGTGAAATCAGGCCAAGAAGCTAAAACTCCTGTTCGAGAATCTACAGAAGAAGTTGAGGAACCCAGTACCGTTCCAACTCCATCTTCTAAGGAATCGAGACGAGATAAACGACTTCGACAAATCAAGAAACATCAACGACAAAGGAAAAGATAGGAGTAAAATTAGATGGGTCGAAAGCGAAAAAGAATTGTTCGTACAAAACCAATACCTACACTTCCTATTGTGTTTGATTGTCCCTTATGTGGAACAGGAAAGTCAATCAATATTGAAGTTAATAGAAAAATTAGAACAGCTGTAATCCGATGTGGAAAGTGTAAAGTACAAGTATCCCGCCCAATACGTCCAATAGAAGAACGTGTTGATGTCTATGGTGATTGGCTCGATGACATTTTAGCCGAAGAAGATGACGGCAATGATTCTTATAACTAGAATTGAATTGAACTAAAACGTTATGATGACAGCAACCTACCTGATACCAGTTTCAGGCCGTCCAAATGCTGGCAAAACCTCTCTTATAAATTTTTTAAGTCATTCAAAAAGACCAGTTGGAAAAAAAGCTGGAACAACATTACAAATTGCATCGGTGCCACTTATCAAGGACTTATTTTTAGTAGATCTTCCTGGATATGGAAGGATAACAAAACGCTCCAAGATCCTTGAAGCGAAGATAAAAGATGAAATAATTACATTTCTAGAATACCCTTCGAATCAATTATTATTTGCTATACATATAATAGATATTTCTACATTCCATCTTATGGTCACAAGTTTGGAGAAAAAAGGAATAATACCAATAGATATTGAAATGATTCAGTTCCTGGCTGAAAGATCAAATAAACCACCCGTTATTGTGTTAAACAAAATCGACAAAGTGAAGCCAGATTTACTGAAACAAAATCTGATGTTATTGCAATCATATGATATTCCTGAATCTGAGATATTCCTTTTATCGCTTAAAACGAATAATGGGTGTCGTACATTTCGAACCAAGATAAAAGAATTAATTGTTAAAAAATTGGGATCTCCTTATGAGCACTTTTAGTATTCTTGTGAATATAAAAGGGGTCTATATAAATTAATAAATGAAAACAAGCGTAAATAATTGTGCACCTATACAGAAACTAATTCAAACAAACGTTCAGGGTTTATTGACTACAAAGTTTGAAGTATATACTTTCAAAAAGCAATGAGGAGCTGACTTTGAGTAATATTGAAGAATTAATCCAGAAAATTTCCCAGAAAGCTGGTCTTTCTAGAGCTGAAATTAAGAAGAGAATTGAAAATAAACAAGCAGAACTAGGTCACTTCGTAAATGACATTGCAGCCGCACATATTATCGCAAAAGATCTTAATATCTCCCTTGGACGGCCTGAATTAAAGAAACAACCTAGACTTACTATAGAGAGCCTTAAAAAGATGGAACCTGGTTTATCTGGGGTGGGTCTTACTGCTATTATACTCCGAGTCTATTACCCAATTGAATTCGTTAGAGAGGGCACAAAAGGAATTTTAGCTCCAATTTTATTACATGATGGAACGGATAGTATCCGTACAATTCTATGGGGTACAATGGCAAAGCGTATTATAGATAAACAGATAGAAAGAGGGTCTGTAATTAAGATAAAGCAAGGGTATACCAAAAGGGGGAGGAATCAAGAATTAGAACTTCATATCGGAGATCGGGGACTAATTGAATTGGATACTGAAACTGAAAATAAGAATCTACCGAATCCTGACGATGAGATTTTAACATTAGATGCCATAGATGAAAAAATGCAAGAAGTAGATGTCAAAGCGATTGTTCTTCGTGTAGGGAAATTAACTACTTTTAGTCGTTCTGATGGAAGTGAAGGCCGAGTATCCAATTTATTCCTTCAAGGAAAGATGACTACTCGTCGTATGGTGTTCTGGGATGCCCGAGCTGAATCAGCATTTGATTTCACGCGAGG